>JBANFR010000011.1:0-44700 GCA_037975925.1 Verrucomicrobiota bacterium | reverse complement strand
CGGAATGCAATGCCGAGCCAAATACAGGGACGGGTGTACCAGGATTCGCCAACTGCCACCGCATCACCAACATGAGCAAGAAACCAAAAAAGAGGAAAGCCAATCCCGTAACACCGTATTGAATGCCGATCACCTTGTGATCAGTGGAAAAGATCCACTTCTGCACAAAGCCGACGTTATGATGGTGATCAACGTGATCGTCGGACCCCTCGCTGTGACTGCGGTTAAGGACAGAAGCTTTCATGGGTAGGTAATTTTAAACGCAGCTATGCATCGCACCGAACTCCCCGTCAATTCTTGTTCGGACTGCTCCAAGATTTCAATTCAGACTCTGTCCAAGGAGCTTTTCTCTCGATCCATCTAGCTCGCACTGCGGCGACCTCATCGCTACCGACTTTGGACGCGCTGTTACCAAACTCACTTCTCACATACGTTAAAACGGCTGCAATTTTCTCATCACTTAACATAGCCTCCTGTGGCGGCATGACGTTATTAAAACTCTGACCATTTACCGTTATCGGACCAACAACACCTTTCAGAACGATGGCCACCAAACGGTCGGTAGGGCCCTCCGAATACTCCGTCTTGCTTATCGGAGGGAACACTGGCGGTAGGCCCAAACCGTTCGGCTGATGGCAAGCCACACAAACCGTCATATAGGTCTGCTTTCCGAGGTCAGACGGATCTTGCGCCAAAGCCGAACCGACTCCCATCACTAAAATCGAAGTTAATAATTTCATAGTTATCGAGAGATACATGACTTAAAGAGAATCTGACTAAGGCTTCAAGTCAGGAAGCCCTTGAGACGGAAACTTTGCCAACTCGGCCTCAGTCCAAGGAACACTCCTAACCGAAAGGGCCGACCTCACCTTAGAGACCTCTTCAGATGTCACCAAGGGGAGACTCGCATTACCAAAGCTCTTCCGGACGTAAGACACAATCTCGGATATCTTCCTATCCGACAACACGCCCTCCTGAGCAGGCATCACCCCATTAAAAACCACACCTCCCACACTGAGGGGACCCTGCACACCCTTCAAAATTATCGCCACAATTCTATCACTATTACCCAAAATGTACTCTGATCCAGACAGAGGAGGAAATACTGGAGGAAGTCCCAACCCGGATGGTTGGTGACACGCAGCGCAAATAGCCCCATAGAGGGCCTTTCCACTCTCCAAATCAACTGCGGAGGCACTTATCGCCGGAGCAGCGCCCCCCAAGGAACTGTTTACTCCAGCTCCAGTTCCAGAATCACCAACCTCTATCGTCTGGCCTTCGGCAATCTCCATCAGTTCCGTTTGGGTCCAGCTAGCGGACCGCTCTGCAAGAGACTTCCGCAGAGCCCTCACCTTCTCCTCTGAGATCTCGCCAGCACCGTTCCCCCATGCAGACCTCACATATGTTGCTACGGCCGCTATTTTCCGGTCCGACAACTGCTTCTCCCATGCGGGCATGACCCCGTTGTAGGAGACACCATTCACTTCTACTGCACCGACAAGTCCCTTCAAAAGAATCGCAACAAGTCTCTTCTCCGATCCAGTCACCCAAGAGGCACCCGCCAAGGGCGGGAATTGATTCGGAACACCCAACCCGCCACCTTGATGGCAGGCTACGCAATTTGAGTAGACCTTTTTTCCCTCCTCAGCGAGGGAAACAACTTGTGTCGTGGTAGCCTTTGACTTGTCAGTCTGATCAAGCTGAGAAAGAAGCCCTGGATTAAATTCGTTCTCGTCAAAAACATCCGACCGGAAGCCACCGTGATACACACCGAAGTAAAATGAGCCCAAACACGCCACCACCCCCGCGAAAAGCCACAAAGCTCTAGGCACCTTCCCGGTGCCCTCAGCTGAAGAATCGAACTCTCTTTCGACTGCCGAGGGACCTACGTTTCGAGGGCTGTCACTAATACGATCCATATTACTTAATTATTAACACGTAGAGCTCCACCGAAAATTCTCCGTGACGTGAAATCATCGACCTGACACCTCGACAGCAGCTGAGGTGTTAAATGAATGCTGCCTAGCGAGAGACTCCAGATACGCTACCAAAGCAACAGCCTCCGGCTTAGGGATTACCTCGAACCCCTCGGGAACCGCACCGTAGCCAGTCAGAACAAGAGCATTTGGGGAGCCTTGGCCCAAGCGCCTTCTGGTCTGAAACAAATTTTTGTAGTCAGGCATCGATGAACCGCTTACCAATTTGAAACCGAAATAGAGCTTAGCCAACACTCTATTGCTGTCAAAAGCTCCCTGCCCCGCACTGGACGCGTCAGAACGCCACTCCTTGCTGCCATAATTGGAAAGATCAGGCCCGAGACGAAAAGAACCTAAAACCGAAGGCTTGTCGAGAATATAGTCCCTCGGCACCGTGGACCTAACACCGAAACCGCGGGAAACGTCTCCACTGCCCAAACCTCGCACTATCTGGGAGTGACAATTTGCGCAACCTTCGGATACGTACACCCGCAGCCCCTCGGCCAGCAAGCCATATGGCTTGACAGGATAAACCTCCGTTATCACCTCGTCATCCATCTTTACGTCCACGCCCAGTGAACAAAGCATGCGAATGGGAGTTGCAACAACAACCACCAAACAGAACAGAAATGTTAGGCCAAGCGATTTGATTGAAAGGCGCTTACTTGTCATAGTCAGAAACGAACCAGTGCATATTCCAGGCGAACGCTAGATGTCTCCCTCAGGTTGCCCAATTCCTGACGCAATCAGCAAGAAGTGGAAAGCAAAAGCCAAAAGCCCCAAAACCCAAATGGCTAGACAAAACAATTTCCCGATAGCGAAAAACTTGTAACATTGAGAAACATCTGAAAAAAGGGAATCAGCATCAGCCATGTCAGCACCAGCCAACAAGGATGCGCAGACGCCAAAAGCCGACCAACCTATCAAAGCGTAGCAGTTTGCGAAGAAATGCACGTTGAAGAGGCTCCGGGAGAGCCACTCGCAGCGCGCAAGACGGGGCATCATAATGTATACACCACTGAAGACTGCGCTGAGAACAAAACAATTCAGGACAGCTTCGTCCACTGCCAATGAACCACCCGAGAGTCCCACAAGATTGCGGCCAAAGTGCAGTCCAAATACGGCTTTCAGTACGCAAACTACAACAAGACATGCGCAAGACAGCTTGATAAACAAGGTTGAACGCGCCTGCTCCACAGTGTCCTCCGAACCTAAGCTCATCCAAATGTTGAAAGCGTTTAGCGTCGCCGGAATCAAAAGCAGTACTGAGGAAAAGCCGCCAAGGGATACCAGCCACAAAGGAATCGGACCGGGAAATGATGCAGTGTAGGACATGCCAACACAGAAGAAATACGGCAGGAATGAACCACGAGCTAACCCACCCGAGTACACGCCTTTGGGCATTAAAACGCCCACGACGCAATAGATTATGCCAATCGCAGCAGGCACCAAAGATCCCCAAATCACCGAGTGATGGCACCAAGATGCCACCAACGCCTCCATAATACCTTTCACATTCGTGGCAGTGATCAATGGATGAGAGACGATATTGGACCAAACAAACCATACCCATCCGCCTAGGATGTACAACAATCCGCAGCTCAATGCTCCCCTGCGACCGACAGCTGAAATTACAGAAGGGCCTATCACCATTGCGATGCCAACAAGCATTATTATGTGGATCGGTACAGGAAACACTAAACCACGGAGTGGTCCGCCGTAGCCTGCGAGTGTTGCAATGCAGCCTGCAATCAAGGCCAAGTTCCAAATTACGAGACCTAGGAAAGACGAATTTCGTGAAGCAAACGTATCGCTTGCGTCCCGCGAAAGAACCCAAATTGTCAGGGCGGACACACCAGAAAGACTTGAGCCGTAGACTGTGAGCATCTCTATGAGCGGAAAAATCCTACCGAACGAAAGGAAAGAGTAATCCAGAACAGCCGGCCATTGAAGCTTCAGAGCGCTTAGGCCAGACAGCGTGACGGTGACGAGAAGCCACAGAACCGCAATCCCGACCATTGTTGTCAGAATACCGCGACACCTGCGGTCGGCCGACGAATGGGCGACCAATGGATGCGCCTGGGCATAAAAACCGCCGTCAGACGATTCGACAGAGTGACTAATGTTGCTCATGACTGAAATTACGAAGCCGCCAAGTGGTTATCTGACCACCGACTTCGGGTGGAAATACGGCTCCCAAGTACTGGCACCTTGGGGCGCTGAGGGTAGCAACGGTGGAACACCGAAGGCAGCCGAGCCTAAATCGGAAACTCTGGGCCGCCGCTGAGACTGAACCTTCGTTACGGACGTGAGGCTCCGATCATTCCTTGAGGTCAAATGATCAAATGCGTCAGTGATCGGTATCGAAACCACGCCTATCTCCTTATTGATCCAAACAGCGGAAGACATCTTGGCTTCAGCGTCTAGTTTCCACTTCTCATACAAAGACACCACCTTCTTAGTACGAGCCAAGTCGAGACTCGAATCGGCATCGAACGGCGTGCGCGCCCTTACATACAACAACAAGAACGCCGACACGAAGGTGGGAAAAATGATAAGCCCTAAAAATGATGGAATCTTGCCGGTGTAAGCGGATGTCATAGATGTAACGGATCGGCTAATTGTGGAGAGAAACAGACCCCCCCAGCCTCGGATCCCGAAGAGGAAATAATGCTGAGCGGCGCAGGGACCGAAAAAAGACACCGACACACAAGGTACATACCGCAATCAGACAAGTTGCGTCGAGAAAGCTAGGTGAAAAACCGTCGGGTTTCAGAGCTGGCATTACGATTAAGTAAACATCAAGCAGCTGCATCAGGATGATCCACGCGCACACAGGCAACAGGATCGGTGCTTTCTTCTTTGACGACTGGAAAAGAAGAATAGGAAACGGAATGAAAAATCGACCAATGACCAACAGCGTACTGAGTACATGCCACCCGCCTGTATTCCTCACCTTGAAATAAATCGTCTCCTCAGGTATGTTTGCGTACCATATAAGCATGTATTGTGAAAAGCCCACATACGCCCAGAATACCGTAAAGGCGAGAAGGAACTTACCCATGACATGAAAGTGCTCTACGTTGATTTGGAGCAGGTAACCGGACCGCCGCAACCAAGCCACTAAAATCACCAAGAGGGCCATCGAACTGCCTGCACTACCCGCAAACACGTAAACGCCCCACATAGTGGAGAACCAATGGTGGTCGAGTGCCATAAGCCAATCAACGGCAGCAAACGTGAGGCACACAGCCAGTATCGGTAATCCCGAAATAGAGAGACGGCGTACCCTGTACGTATGAAAGGAACTCCCGCTGGCATCCTGGAGCACTGAATGACGACGCAAGGCGAACGCTAGATATCCGAGTGAGAGGAAGTATAGCGCGGAACGTACACAGAAAAAAGATTTGTTCAAAAAAGCTGACTTCAAATCCAGTAACACGTCGACACCACTCGGTGTTTGCCACCACTTCCACAGGGAAGGGGCGCAAAACAGCACCAGTGGGATGAACGCGATCGGCAGAACCCATAGTCCGCTTGACAGATTCTCCATCTGTCTCCGCACTAAAACGCCCCACTCTGAATCGGTAGAATTGTGGAGTATGGTCCAGAATAAAGCACCCACTGAAATAGTGAACGCAAACGCAAAAGCGAAGAGCCAAGAGTGCGAAAACTGGCGTATGTCACGTGTTGCACCAAAAAATGATATTGCTGTAAATAAGCCGCATAAACCAAAAGCAATGCGAGAAACGCGCTTGCCATGAGCTGAGCTAAACTGAGTGGGCCCTTCTGCTAAGTCATCGGGTAGAGTGTTCATGCTTATCTGCCAAATTTTTTCTTGATCTGAGACCCTAACTCATTGAGCGGCACGCCTTCACTCAATTGCAAAGCTCTAACGTAAGCGACAATTGCCCACCTGTCTTGCACAGACATGACCGGACCGTAAGCACCCATCGTATTCCGTCCGTTAGTGATCGTTTCGAAAATCATGCCATCTGGCTGTTCTCTAACGCGAGCATCGTTAAGTGACGCCACGGTGGACAGACCGAAGCTCTTTGCAGGCCCATCCCCGTTCCCAGATTCCCCGTGGCAAATCGCGCAGTAGATCGAATATCTCTCCCGCCCCCTGCGCAGCAGTGCGAGTGAAGTGCCACCAGGCACACCGGTGCCGTAGAACCCGTCTACCACCCCCGTATCGTGGTAGTCCTGTGATCCGGAAAAGCTCGAGACACCGTCAATATTTGCAACCTGAGTCTGAAGATACCGATTGGCAAGGTTGTATCCCAATGGCACGGTTCCCTCGACGGGAGATCTGTCACCACGCCCATCAGCGAAAAGATTGCTAGGGTGCTGGGCTATTAATTTGGGCTGGTGCTTCATGTCCGGGAAGACTTGAAGCGGCGGACTAGCGAAGTGAGTACCGCGTAGCCCACAGATCGAGAGGGTACAAAGCAAAAACACCCCAAACGCAGTAAGGAATACACGTATCATAATCAACGGACAGCGTCTTCGTGAATAAAGGCTATCTCTTGCCCACCAAGCTCCTCCAGCATGGAGCTGACGCGAGACACTGAAAATAGGGCATCCTTGGCTTCAACAACTAGAACGAAGCCGTCATCCGTTACCCTCGAAAAGCCCTCCCAGTTGAACACAGGGTGATTCCACCGAGGCAGGCGGTTGAATAACAGTAAAGCCCCAACCGCGGAAAGCGCCGAGAACAAAACCGTCAACTCAAACATAATAGCAAGAAACGCAGGCAGAGTCCTCCAGTCGTATGGCTTGCCGTGAACGATAAGGGGGTAGATACTGAAGGATGGTACCGTAGTCAGTAGAATCCCAGTAACTAGACCCAAAATGCCGGCACACATCACGACCGAACTCAATTTGGACTTTCCGAGTCCCATAGCTCGATCCATTCCATGAATTGGGAAAGGAGTGTGAACATCCCAGTGCCTGAATCCCAAATCACGGACGCGTTCAGCGGCTTTTAAAAGCTCCGAAGCAGTCCGAAATTGTGCCCCAATTCCGTAAATTTTTTGCTGATCTGACATACTCAGTGCGACGAAGAACCAGTGTGTGCGTCCGCGTCAGGGGTAACGAGCTTGACCTCTGAAATTGCAACCATGGGCAGAAGGCGCATGAACAGAAGGAAAAGGCTCAGGAAGATGCCAAAAGTACCGACGAATGTGAGTTTCTCAGTGAGTGAGGGTGAATAATGTCCCCAAGAACTCGGTAAAAAGTCCTGAGCTAAGGACGTCACAATAATTGTGAAACGCTCAAACCACATGCCAATGTTCACGAACTGGGAGACTACGAAAACCACGATATAATTAGACCTCATCTTTTGAAACCAAAAGATTTGCGGACTCACTACGTTGCAGAACATCATTATCCAGTATGACCACTGATACCAACCGCTTCCATCAACCGCAGCACGAGCACGGAAGAAGGTGAAACCCTCGAACTTGTTTGCACCATACCAAGCAACAAAGAGCTCCATCAGATAGGCGTAGCCAACGATCGAACCAGTTAGCA
Source organism: Verrucomicrobiota bacterium (assembly GCA_037975925.1). Classification (GTDB taxonomy): domain Bacteria; phylum Verrucomicrobiota; class Verrucomicrobiia; order Chthoniobacterales; family Chthoniobacteraceae; genus Chth-196. The sequence goes on along the minus strand of JBANFR010000011.1, from coordinate 37,189 downwards.
GAATGATCTTCGCCATCTTATCCACGTGCTGCCTCGTGATTAGATCGTTGAGCTGCGGGTAGAGTCGCGCAGCAGGGAGCATTATCGTCAAAACCATCGCGAAACCGCCGAAAATCGCACCCGCCACGAAGTACGGAGGGAAAATCGTCGTGTGCCAACCCGGTAATACAGAGGTGGCGAAGTCGAACGAAACTATCGAGTGAACGGAGAGAACGAGGGGTGTCGAAAGGCCAGCTAGCAAAAGATAAGCCATCTCGTAATGACGCCAATGCCTGTTCGAACCGCGCCACCCTAAGGCAAACAAGCCATAGGCCAGACCAGCGAATTTCGAGCGCGCTCTGTCTCTCAGCGTTGCAAGGTCAGGTATTAGCCCGACATACCAAAACAAGACCGAAACCGTGAAGTACGTCGACACGGCAAATACGTCCCACAGCAATGGCGATCGGAAATTGGGCCAAATTCCGTTGGAATTCGGCACTGGCGCTAGAAAATAGGCGTTCCAGAATCTCCCAATGTGGATAGCCGGAAATATTCCCGCACAAACCACAGCAAACAGAGTCATTGCCTCCGCTGCGCGATTGATTGACGTCCTCCACTTTTGTCGCGTAAGGAATAACACAGCAGAAATCAGTGTCCCTGCATGACCAATGCCGATCCAGAAAACAAAGTTTGTAATGTCCCAAGCCCATCCGTTGGGGTGATTTTCACCCCAGACTCCTACGCCATTGGAGATCTGGTATATTATGCACAGCAAACCCATGAAGGCGATTGGGGCTGTTATCGCGAAACTCACTATCCACCAACGCGGGGTAGGACCTTCGACTATGCTAGCGACACTTTCCGTGATCCAGGACAGACTCCTCCCGTTCTGAACCAGAGGAGGTCTGATCAACTCGGGGGGGGTATGAAATTTGATGCTAGGACTTTCCATGTCAGAATGGGTAATTTCTTTCACCATTAGTGCGAATTAGAGAGTCCGCCGCGTGGATTCGAAGCATGGGACTCACGTGACGCAGAACCCGCTCTATGGGCGTCGGGCATCCGGAGATTCGGGTTGCGGATACGAGCGAGGTACCAAACCCGGTTCTGCGTATTTAGATATTCGAGGAGGCGGTAACCTCTCTGGTCTTTCCTATTGCGATGTATGCGGGAGTCCGGGTTATTCAAGTCACCGAACGTTATAGACTCCGTAGGGCAGACCTGCGCGCACGCCGATGTGAAACTGTCTGCGGGTACCCTCGGAGCTTTGTCCATCTGCCTGTCGCGAGAAGCGACCTTCGCGGCAATCTTCGCCTCCTGGATGCGTTGGACGCAGAATGTACATTTCTCCATTACACCCCGCATCCTTACCGTAACGTTAGGATTTTTTTGGAGCTTGACGCTTTCCGGCATTCCCTTTTCCGAAATTAGGTTCCACTTATAGAGGCTAGCTATAGAACGCTCATTGTAATCAAAGAAATTAAACCGCCGAACCTTGAATGGGCAGTTATTTGCGCAATACCTTGTCCCTATACATCTATTGTAGGCCATTACATTGAGGCCATCTTCCGAGTGAACAGTTGCATTGACGGGACAGACAGTCTCGCAAGGAGCATTCTCGCAATGCTGACACATCATCGGTTGGCTAACCATTTCCGGTTCTGCCTCGCCGCCGGGATCGCTTGCAAAATATCGGTCAGTTCGGATCCAGTGCATCTCTCGACCTATCACAACCTGCTCTTTACCGACTATCGGTATGTTGTTTTCAGCTTGGCAGGCCACCATGCAGGCCGAACAGCCAGTGCACGTGTTCAGGTCCACCGTCATTCCCCAAGCATGGATATCATCGAGAGGGGGATGAGAATAAAGGGAGAAGTTCTCTGGTGAATGAGCATCAATCCCCATCTTTTTGAAGAAATCAGGATTCTCTGATTCTGAATTCTTCGCCCACTCAGCAACTGTCGACTGTCGCGTTAAGTCAGCACCCCTGCCCTCTAGGGAGCCGTGTTCCTGTGTGATGGCGAGGGAGTAGCGCTTCCCCGCCTTTCGGATTCGAGCGCCGGTCCTAAACCGGGGCGACTCACTCGTTACGATCGGGTACACATCGAATCCGACACCTCGCCCGACCGGTCCAGTTTTTTTTCGCCCATAGCCGACAGCAACTGAAAGTGAGTCGTCAGCATGGCCTGGAAGTATCAGGGCTGGCAATTCGAAGCTACGCTCGGCAATTGAGAGACTGACTACATCACCTGTTTCAATGTTGAAACTTTCTGCTGCCCTCGGACTCAGAAGCAACGCATTATCCCAAGTGAGCTTCGTCACCGGGTCAGGAAGCTCCTGAAGCCAGCCGTTGTTTGCGTAGCGACCATCGTCTACTTTTGAATCTGTCAAAAAGACCAATTCGAATTCTCCTTGGTTGGAGCGCGGATATTTGTAATCGGAAATCGACTTGGCCGCAGCCTCCGCATTAAACGAGTAGACCGAACCGAGAGAAGGAGTCGAAGGGAAGAATCCTCGCTTGAGTGTCTCGATCCAGTTGTGCATCGAGTCGGGAGCTTGGTTCCGCAATTCGAAGAAGGTCTCCTGAACAATCTTCAACGGATCAGGCTCAACGCCTGCAATATTGGCAAGCAGTTGCAACTCGGAGACACCATTGAAAATTGGAAGTATGACAGGCTGAACAACCATGTAGCTTCCGTCGGAAGCGAGACAATCTCCCCATTGCTCAAGGAAGTGAGCACCAGGAATGTGCCATTGAGCAATTTCCGAGGTCTCATTCACCTCATGTGAGAGGTGAATCACATTCCTTACCGATGATTGAGCGTCTTTCCACTTCAAATCCGACGGTGCATTGAACACGGGATTGCCGCCCAAAATTATTAGAGTGTTTGTCTTTCCTTTTGCGATGTGTTCAGAAAGCTCTTTTATTGTAAGGGACAGCGCGACATGGTGAGGCCTTACGTGTAGTGTCTGGCCCATGGCCCCTAAAGAGGCATTGACAGCAAAGCCGAGCAACTGCACCTCGGCAGGCTGTCGCTGCCCGACCAGCACTAAGGATTTTCCTTTTTTGCTTACTAAATCAGCCGCACACTCTTTGACCCAAGATTCCGGGGCTTTGAAATCCGCGTCCTTGAAACAAGCGGCAGTCGCCTCGAGGGTCTTATCGCCTAAAAGCGAAGCAACTTCGAGAGCCAACGCTCTCAAAAAGGCGCCCGACCGCGACGAAGCTAGCCGGAGGCGGTGATCAGACATACCCCCAGTAAGTGTGTAGCGGTTCTCGACGACATACAACCTGTTCATCGAGACGGCATCAGAAGACGTATTTACTCTTCTTCGCGCAGCAAACCGTCGAACCGAATCCAAATCACCCTCAACACCAAGCAGATCCCGGTCCACGGTGAGAATCACATCCGCCTGAGACAGATCAGGCACTACGCACGTCCCTTTACCAAATGCAATCGAACAAGCCTTCAGCTCCAGGTCATTGCCGTTTGGTTCAAACGATGCCCACTTCGCTTCAGGGTACTTGGACTGTATAAGCTGGCGCAAACGCTCGCGGGACGGGCAGGATACTCCATCCACAAGGAACGCGAGCCCCTGTCCGGATTTCGCATCCGCCAAAATCTCCTGGAGAGCAGTCTCGAAGTCCGCCCAACTCGAAGACTTACCGTGCTTCAGAACGGATCCAGATCGATTTGGATCATAAAGATCCAGAATCGACGCTTGGGACCAAACATCCGTTGAACCACCGGACACTGGATGAGCGGGATTGCCCTCTATTTTAGTCGGCCGTCCATCGAAGGTGGTGACCACCAAAGGCCTGCCACCGCCCCTTGCGGGGAGGGCTGATGTAAAAAAGAGCGCCTTGCCAGGCATCGACCACTCCACCCCCTTCGTGAATGGCACCAAATTCTTCAGAGGACGCCGGCACGCCGATAAACTCAGCCCAGCAAGCGCTACAGAAGCCCCCATCAGTTGGAGAAAATTTCTGCGGCTAACATCCCCACCCTGAAATTCGGATGCCCCTTGAGGAAACTCACGCTCCATCCAAGAGCGGAATTCAGGCGTGTCACGCAACTGACCCAAGGAACGCCAATAACGCTTCCCTGTCTCGGAATCAGCCGGATGTTGAAAAATTCGCTTACTCATGAGTCCTAGCGATGACAGCCCGCGCAATTTTTGTCGGGCGGATTAATGTGCCACTTTTTCACAAGGTTTTCACCGATCTCCCGCTGAGTTGTTCCAGCGGGCGGAACCCAGTCCAAGTTTGCGACTTCAGACAGCGGCCGGAGGTGCTTGGCGGGGTCGCGATGACAATCCAGGCACCAAGACATCGAGTGGGATTCCGCATGGTACACCACATCCATCTCATTGACCTTCCCGTGGCAACTCACACAACTGACACCACGGTTCACATGCACTGAATGGTTAAAGTAAACGTAATCTGGAGTCTTGTGAATTTGAACCCAAGAGATTGGATTACCGGTCTTCCAAGACTCTCGAACAAGCTTCAATTTCGGACTGTCAGCTTTAATCTGAGAGTGGCAGTTCATGCACACTTGAGTGGTGGGGATGTTCGAGTACGCAGCCGTCTCCACAAAGGAGTGACAGTATCTGCAGTCCATTTTGAGCTGCCCTGCGTGTATTTTGTGAGAGAAGGGAACTGGCTGAGTAGGCTCGTACCCCACGCGTGTGTATTTCGGAGTGAAATAATACCACACGCCCGCGCTCACCCCGCCGGCAAGGACCAGCAAGCAGAACACGACCTTGATCGGGAGCCAGTTGCTCCAGCGCGGAAATAAATTCGCCATGCTTCTTTTGAATCAGTTCGTTTTGTCTGGGAACCGCTGAGTCAGCGGCCGACCCCGATGCCTGTCGAAACAGTGTGTGATTCAAGTTTGAGATTTCGTCTGAGGCAAGCGAGTTTGTGAAATTTTTCACAAGCGCCACTTCAGGGTGCGATTCACTCGTTTTCCATGGGGTGAATTCATCGTTTCTTCGAGAGTAGAGCCGGCGCTCGTCCGAACTGCGTTAACCGATTCGGGTCGAGGTTCACTTTGGGAGATGTTCGAGGCAGTATTCGGCGCCGTCCCGAGCGACACGGAATTCCAGGCGCGGGCTGTCCAACTCCGTACGCCGACATACGGAGCACTCGTGAAGGGCCTCTGCGGGTGCGTATTCTGCCGGAAGTTGAAATCGCGAGGTGGGATGCGAGCTCCGTTGTCTTCGTGGTTGAAGCCAAGCGCAGAGCAGCAGCAGAGCGAAATTCAGGAGCGATGCGATAACGCCAAGCTTGTCCCGCCAGTCCGCTCGGAAGAAGTGAAGAGCCAAAAGAGTCCCATCGATCCAAGCTAACCACTTCACTCGGAGTGGGAGAAACAGCAGGATAAACACCTCATTGTTGGGATAAAACCATGCGAATGCGAAAAGGAGTGAGTTGTTGAGGAGAAAGCCGCCATCGCTATGTCCGGATAGGAAAGCTGCGGCGGTGGTTCCGATCACTCCTGCGAAGTAATAAAGCGTGAGGCGGAAGGATCCGATCGCCTCCTCAAGGCCGCGACCGATCCAGTCGAGAAAGAGGAGATAAAAGAGCACTTGAATCTCTGCCGAGAAAAGCCCGCCAACTCTTGGGACAAAGATGTGAGTGATGAGTCTCCAGATTTCTCCTTTCAGAACTGCCTGAGGGTCAAGCGCGAGCACCTGGGCATAACTAGGACTGAAAAGCAGAAGGACGAAGACGAGCGCGTTGAGAAGCGCGACGTAGCGCAGCAGGTGAGGAATGGCGAGAAACCCGAAGCGGCGTTCTAGTTTTGAAATCCAATTCATGGCAAGCGTTGGGTGTAACATCAAAACTGGGTAGGGGGAATCATGGCGAGTTGTCGCGCTGGGAAGGGTTGGGCACCGCTCGGGCTCACCGGATTGACACTGCTCGCGGACGCAATCAATTTCAGTGTTTTGTCATGGAACTCGAACTTCAGCGCACACCGATCTCTTTACTTCACGCGGCGCTTGGAGCGCGCATGGTTGGGTTTGGTGGCTGGCTGATGCCTGTTCAGTACCAAGGGATTGTTCAGGAGCATCGCGCGGTGAGGACTGCCGCGGGCCTCTTTGACATTTCCCACATGGGCGAGGTGTGGGTGCAGGGAGTTCGGGCTGAACAATTTTTGAATTCAGTACTCACCAACGACGTTTCTTTGCTCAGTCCGGGTCAGGGCCAATACACGCTGATGCTCAACGCCGAAGGGGGCGTGATCGACGACCTACTTGTCTACAAAGTGGAGCCGAGTCGTTTTCTTTTGGTGGTGAACGCCTCGATGATCGAGGAAGACGTTTGCTGGTTGCACTCCAGCGCAACAGAAGGTGTTGAAATCGAGAATCAGAGCAGTCAGTGGGCTGGGTTTGCGCTGCAGGGGCCTCGGAGTGCCGGGATTGCGTCACGCCTTCTGCTTCCCGGGATGGGGCTCCCTGCTAGGAATGAGATTGTACGACTTAGTTTTCCTGGTTCCGAAGTGTGGCTCGCTCGAACTGGTTACACCGGAGAGGACGGGTTCGAGTGGTTTTGTCGTGCAGAAGCGGCGGCGTTTTGGTGGGAGGAACTTTTGAAATCAGGTGTGCAGGACGGCCTTGTTCCGTGCGGGTTGGGAGCGAGAGACACCTTGCGCCTGGAGATGGGTTTTCCTCTCAACGGCTCGGATTTGTCTCCGCAGCGGAGCCCGCTTCAGGCGGGTTTGGGTGCCTTCGTTAAGTTTGGGAAGGGCGACTTTGTGGGCAGGGCGGCTCTTGAGAACGAAAAAGCCAGGGGGATTCCGTTCCGTCTGTGCGGATTAGTGATGAGGGGCAAAACTCCTCCGCCGCGCGCGCACTATGGGGTTTTCCATGAGGGTTTGCAGATTGGAGAAACGACGAGCGGATCCCTTTCTCCCTCTCTTCAGTGTGGGATAGCGATGGCCTACCTTCCGACTGCGCTCGCGAATCCCGGCACCGAGGTGGAAATCAACGTTCGGGGCAGTCATTTCCCCGCCGTAGTTTCCAAGCGTCCGATGTATCGTCCCTCCGCCCCACCACTTTCTCCATGAATATTCCTAACGACCTCCTCTATGCGTCCACTCACGAATGGCTACGGAACGAAGCCGGGCTTGCGACCGTGGGTATCACCGATCACGCCCAGGCAGAATTGACGGATGTGGTGTACGTCGAGCTTCCTAAGCCAGGGGCGAAAGTGTCTGCTGGGCAGCAGGTTTGTGTGGTGGAATCCGTGAAGGCCGCAAGTGACATTTACTCGCCTGCGAGCGGCATCATTGAGGCGGTGAACGAGCGCCTTTCCGATGACCCGGGACTGATCAATACCGATCCGCATGGCAGCGGTTGGATCTTTCAACTGAGGCTTTCTGCGGATGCCGATCTTTCCGGGCTGAAGACTCCGGCTCAGTACGCCGAGCAGTTGGGGCAGCATTAGTTGCGTTCAGGCGCGGTTTTGATCTCAGCGGATGCGCCCACAGGTGCTTTTGCTCGCGTCGAGTTCGCCGAGGCGAAGCCAACTTCTGGCGTCGCACCGGATTCCTTTTGAAGTCATTGTTCCAATTGCTTCCGAGATCACCGATCCGGAGCTCGCTCCTGAGGCGCTCGTGCTTCGGAACGCCCAGATTAAGGCGAGGGATGTGAGCGCGAGACATCCCGATCATATCGTCCTCGCGGCAGACACCGTTGTTGCGTTCGGGGGACGGATTTTTGGCAAACCACGGGACATGGCGGAGGCGGCGTGGATGCTCGAGCAGTTGAGCGGGTGTGAACATCAGGTCTTTTCGGGGGTGTGTTTACGTCGCGAGACGGAGCCTCGCGAGGAAAGCTTTGTGGAAACCACCCGCGTGCGATTTAAGGCCCTGACACCCGAGCAACGGCGGGCCTACCTCGAGCGAATCCAGCCATTGGACAAGGCAGGAGCTTATGCCGCCCAAGACGACCGGGGAGAAATCATCGAGTCCATTATGGGATCCATCAGCAATGTGGTGGGGTTGCCGATGGAGGCACTCCAGCGTGCGCTTGGCGCGTGGGGTATTACCGCGGAATTCTGAGGGAGTTTCTCTGCGGCGGTGTTTCGGAGAACTCGTTTGCCAGACCGGGCTCGATTCCGCTCGTGATGAAACGAAAAGGCCGTCTCCAGTTTCTTTCGGATCTGGAAACGGCCTCGGTGGAAGCTGGCAGGTGATGGCTGCTAGGACCGTTAGGACTTTTTCAGCGCAGCCTCGACCGCATTCTTGATCGCCTCAGATTCTGGCGCGGCTTTGGAATCGAATCGTTCCACGAGCGTTCCATCGCGACCGATGAGAAACTTGTTGAAATTCCAGGCCACCGGACCGGGATGCCCGGCTGCGGGTCCTGTTAAAGCGGCAAAGAGGGGATGCGCTCCGGCGCCTTTGACAACGACCTTGCTGAACATGGGGAAGGACACGTTGTACTTGCTGGTGCAGAATTGAAGGATTTCAGCCTCGGTACCAGGTTCCTGGCCGCCGAAATCGTTTGAGGGAAAACCGACGACCACCAAACCTTGGTCTTTGTAGTTTTTGTAAATCGCCTCGAGGCCGGCGTACTGTTTAGTGTAGCCGCACTTGCTAGCGACATTAACAACCAGGATCACCTTGCCCGCATAAGCGCCGAGCGTGGTGTCCTTGCCCTGAATATCTTTGACGGGAATTCCGAGCAGATCGGGAGCGGAAGCCGCCTGAAGTGTTCCGAACATGAGGGGTAGGCTGAGGAGAAATGCACGGCGTTTCATAGGGGTGTGCAGCCTAACGCATCCCTTACCTCACCGCACTGCAAAAGGATCTTCCACGGCGATACTCCTGTCGTTTTGCCCCGCGAGTTTGTGGGCGAATGCGTCCTTGAAGGCGAGCCGGGGCGGCCGCTTGGGGCAAATTCAAGGTCACTGGGATCGTTTTTTGTCCAAAAGAGCTACTCGAGGGACTCTCTGAGACAGGAGCCCTGATGCCGACGCTTGTACTCGCCGATCCCCGATTAGCCTCACGTGGAGCGCGCGGCACATCTTCCGCTCTTCGGAGTGAGTAGTCCCCTGCGCTTTGCCCATGAACCCGCTTCCCGATTCCGCTGAAGAGTTCGTCTTTTTGCTCGCACGCCACGAGAGATTTCTGGGTGCCTATGTGATGGCCCTGGTGCCCAACCCTCAGGACGCGGACGACATTCTTCAGGAGGCCAAGATCGTCATGTGGCGCCATTTCAGCCAATTTGAACGCGGGTCAAACTTCGGGGCATGGTCGCGCAAAGTCGCCTTTCACCAAGTGCTCGCCTTTCGGAAGCGTCGCAAGAGAGACCGGTTGGATTTCAGCGATGCATTTGTGGAAACGGTGGCTGCCGAGATGGACTCGTGCTCTGAGCACCTGGAAAGGAGGACCTTGGCGCTTCTTTCCTGCATTTCAAAACTTCCCTCCGCCCACCGGGAAGTCCTCCACCTTCGCTATCAGGAAGGGCTGGACCTTGAGGAGATGGCGAATCGTCTTCAAAAAACCAGCGGCGCCCTCTACCGGCTTCTGAGCCGGATCCGCCATGTGCTTCACGAATGCGTCACGCATTCACTCCAGAATCCTGAACATGAACCCGCGATCTGATTCCGATCGAGAACTCCGCGAATTGTGCGAGCGCCTTTTGGAATCCAGGGCCTCGCAGGAAGACATCGAGCACCTCGAATTTCTGGTGCTTCATGAGCCGGACGCCCGGCGCTTTTACGTGGAGTACCGCCATCTTCACGCCAATCTGCACCAACACGCCTCGCGCCTGCAGAACAGCTCGCTTTCAGACGTTCTCGCCGAATTTCCAGGTACTCGCGCCAAAGCCGAGCCCGCCCGCCCCGGCTTCGGTGCGCGGCCGCTTCTCAAAATTGCCGCCGTCCTTGTTATCGGGCTCGGAGCGGTCGCCCTCGGGATCCCCGGGACCGAGGCCATGCGTTCGATCGCGAGTCTCGAAGAGGCTCACCAGACCAAGTGGGATGCCAGTTCGCTCCCTACGGAGGCGGGTTCCCGGCTGAAACGGGGACGCCTCCGGCTTCTGGAGGGGTTTGCGCGAGTAAAGTTCCGCAGTGGCGCCGAGGTATCGCTGGAAGGCCCGGTGGAGCTGGAACTTCTCGGCTCCAACCTCTGCGCACTCCACTCGGGCTCCATCGTTGCCCATGTCCCGGAATCAGCTCGCGGGTTTGAAGTACAAACTCAGAATGCGCGCCTCATCGACCATGGCACGGACTTCGGAATCAGCGCGGAAACGTCCGGGAAAGCGCAGGTCCACATTCTTCAAGGCGCGGTGGAAATACGCCACGGGCGCACCGGTGAAAGCGTCCGTCTGCGTACCCGGGAGGCCGCCGAGATTCTCCCTGCGGCCCTCGTGAGAAGCTCCCCCTCCTCCCCTTCTGAGGAGGAACTGGAAAGACCCTTCCTTCGACAGGCGGAGCCCGTCTCCTCGCCCCATCTCGAACGAGTCAACCTCAGTACCGCCTCGGGTTTGGGAGCCGCGGCTTATGTCACGTCGCCAGACGCGCACATTCACTTTTCCGAGACGCTTCTACTGCTCAAAAACAGCGAAAAGCCCGCCTTTCTCCGGAAGGCCTTTCTCAAGTTTGATCTCGCCCCCATTGGTTCCCGGAAAGTTTCGCAAGCCGAACTCGTCCTCCATTTTGAATCTACGGGATTTGGCTACCCGGCCCTCACCGACCGCTGCCAGTTTGCCGTGTACGGGCTTCTCAACGACGCCGAAGACGCGTGGGATGCCTCAACACTCTCCTGGCGAAACGCGCCTGCCTACGCGCCGGAAGGAGACCGCGTTGCCCCCACTCACACGCGCCTGCTGGGGCGCTTCGAAACGCCGAAAGGGATCGTCAGCGGTCAATTCACGCTGCGTTCCGATGCCCTGAGTTCCTTCCTGAACGAGGATACGAACCGCCTTGCCTCGCTCATCGTCGTCCGGGAGACCGCACTCTCCAACCAGAACTCGGCTGTCCATGGCTTTGCCGGGAACCACCATCCGACCCTGCCCCCGCCGGCGCTGAGGCTACTCCTGAGCGAGCGGTAAGCGAGTACGACTACGAAGCAGGACGCCGCAGTCCCCGATCCACGAGCGTTCTACTTCGCAGAGGCTTTGGAAGCTCGGAGGACAAACGCGTGGGATACCGGATTGGCCGCCAGCCGGGCCGCAGCCATGGCTGACTCCGCATCACGCTGGAGTTGGGTTTCCTGGGGTTTGTTCTCCAGGTAGTTCCGGGACATTTTGTTGCCCCAGTCTTTGTTTTGGCCGGCGACTTTGACGATCAGGCCTTCAATTTCGGCGGAAACCATGGCCCAGGCGAGAGGACGGGCTGCATTCGGCCACAAATTGTGTTCGATGAAGCACAGGCTCCGCAGAGCGGTTTCGGCCCGCCATTTACCCTGCAAGGCGGCTGCCACCCGGAGGGCTTGCTGCATTTGGGGTGTGTTTGTTTCGAGCGCAAGATTCACCCCTTCGCCCAACTCGGCCGCTCCGAAAGTGCGGATCTTTTTCCCGTCCACCGACAACTCGTACTCCCCCGACTTGAGCCCGCGAACCTGCAAAATCTGCTGGTTGAATTCTTTCTGAAAGGGAATGTGCTGCAGCCCGGGAATCGCACTCGCTTCCACCGGAAAAGGCAGCGCGTTTTCCAAGCAGGTGAAGGAAAGTTCGTGTGCCCCGATTTTCAAATCGCTGACGATGCAATTCTCCAGAGGCCCCGCCTTTCCAACCGAGGCGTCGAGGACGATCCGCGACACCGTGCCCTGCATTTTTTGCGACCGCAGAAACTCGTAGGCCATTACGAGGTGCCCCGGTTGAGTGGGGTGAACCCGGTCCGGACCGACGATGGAGAAATGGGGATCGCGTTTTTGTTCGCGTTCGTTGATGGCCGCCATGGGTGTGTGGAAGTCGACCGTGGGGACTTGGAATTCCTTCGCGACGGTTTCCACTTGCCGGGCGAATCCTGTCAGGGCCGCCGCGCACCCGGGGCTGTTGGAAGCCGGGAGGTCCGCCGTTTCATCAAAAATGGAAGGCTTCAACAAAATCACCTTCACGCCCGAATCGAGCAGCGTTTGGGTCAATTCACGCAGGCTTTGTTCGTAGAGGCGGGCGTGTTCCGCACGGCGCCGGCTCAACTCCCCCGGCTCGAGACGCACCAAGCTCCGGCCCACATCGTTCATGCCAAGCATCACGGAAACCACGGTGGGCTTTTTGGAGAGGCAATCCCATCGGACCCGGTTGAGCGCGGCCGTGGTGGTGTCTCCGTTAATGCCGCAGTTCAACACTTCGTATTTTTTCCCGGGATAACGGGTGTACAGAAAGAGCTCCACGTAGCGGTGATAAAAGCCGCCCTGAGTGATGCTGTCTCCCAAGGCAACCCAGCGGTCGCCCTCCATCAGCTTCCATGAGAGTGAAGCGGGCTCGGCGGAATGCATCCGCGGCTGCGGTAATAGTAAAAGCGCGATGAGGGAGAGGATTTTTTTCATGAACAAGCCGATCGCCATCCCGGCTGGAAGCGGACTTTTGCGCTGCCGGAAGCGGCGCATCTGTCATCCGGAGACGATCCCTCTCTCTACACGCAAACAGGACGGAGTGACAATCCGGACGCCTCCCACGCACTGAGAGCGGCACGTTTTGTCCCCCAGGCGCACTGCAGTCCCCCTAGAGAAATCCGCCCATTTTGGGCGAATAAAAAACGCAAACTTTCGGGGCCCTGCGGGGTTCGATAAGAAATGATTCTTCGACCCCCACACCAGACTCGAACTTTGATCAGCAGCGCCCCGTTTTGGACCTTGCTCCGAGGGCTGATGCTCGCCCTTTTCTTCTACGCGGGGCTCGCTGGAACGGCCCCCGCCGCCCAAGCGCCCAACATCATCCTCATCATCTCCGACGACCAAGGCTTCTGCGATTACGGGTTTATGGGACACCCGCATGTGCGGACCCCCAATCTGGACCGGATGGCCTCGCAGAGCCTCCTGTACACGCGTGGCTACGTGATGCCCGTGTGCTCGCCCTCGCTGGCGTGTCTTCTCACTGGCAAAATGCCCCATGCCAATGGGATCACCGGGAATGACTTGCGCGGAAGTTCGTCGAGGGAGCCGCTCGTTAAAAAGCTGCTGAGTAATTCCCTCCTGCTTCCGAAAGCGCTGACTGATGCGGGCTATCTCACCCTCCAGACCGGAAAGCTTTGGAACGTCGTTTATCAGGACATCGGATTCACCCATGGCATGACTGCCAAAACCGGCAGGCACGGCGGCGACGGCCTCGACATCGGTCGGAAGACGATGCAACCCATCTTCGATTTCATCGAAAGCGCGCAGAGCCAAAACAAACCCTTCTTTGTGTGGTACGCCCCGATGATGCCGCACGGCCCCCACACGCCCCCAGCGGATTTACTCGCCCATTACCAAGGCAAAGGTCTCTCCGCGAAGGCGGAGAAATACTACGGCATGGTGGAATGGTTCGACCAAACCTGTGGCGAACTCGACCAGTACCTGCAAAACAAACAACTCGCTGACAACACCATCATTCTCTACCTCACCGACAACGGGTGGGACGCCGACCGGGGCTACGACGGCGACCGCGCAAAGCTCTCCCCCTACGAACTCGGCATCCGCACACCCATGTTTGTGCGCTGGCCCGGAAAAGTCGCACCACAGCGCGATGACGAGACCCTCGCGTCGATCCTGGATTTTGTGCCCACCATTCTCAAAGCCAGCGGAGCAAAAAGCGCGGATCCCCTGCCCGGCCTCGACTTGCTCGACCGAAAGGCAATGACCGCCCGAAAGTCGGTCTTTGTGGAAGCTTACACCCACAACATCTGGAACTTGGAAGATCCCTCCAAAAGCCTCATGGCCACTGTGACCATCAACGGGTGGTCGAAGCTGATCACCCCCACGGGCCTCCGAGACGAACGCTTCACTTGCGGCGGCGTGCCATCCCAGCCGGCGCTCTTTGACCTCCAAAAAGATCCGCTCGAAAAAAACGATCTAGCCACTGAACGCCCCGAAGAGGTGCAGCGTCTGCAAGCTCTGCAAGACGCTGTATGGAACCCGCGCTCAGCCCGCTAGTTTTCCTCGGGACCGGTAAGCGCCCGGGGTAATCCCCCGGGCTTGCTTGAAGGCGCTCTGAAGGTGGTGCCCCTCGAGAAAACCCGTCTGCTCCGCGATCGCTTCCACCGTCAGATCCGTCTCGATGAGCAGCCGTTCCACCTCCCGGAAACGAACACGCAGGATCTCCTGTTTGGGAGTGCGCTGAAGAGCCGCCTTCATCCGCCGCTCCAGGGTACTCCGGGACGTATGGAGGCGGAGGCAAAGCGCTTCCACGTTGAGTCCAAAAGGAGCCTCGTCCCGAATCAGACGCGCCGCAGCCGCCACCAGCCCATCAGCATGGAGGAACTCGTCGGAAGAGCGGCGACACACAATGCCGCCCGGGGGCAGTAAAATCTCCGCACCGGCTTCGAGGCGCTCTCCCCGCATCATGCGGTCGAGCATTTGAGCAGCACAAAACCCCGCGTCCACACCGGGGAGGCGTACACTGCTCATGGGGGGCGATGCGAAGGCACAAAGCGTTTCGTCGTTTTCCACACCCACAACCCCCACCTCGCCTGGAACGGAAATGCCGGCCCTCAGGCACGCCTCCAACAGACGCGAACCCAGGGCGTCATTTACCGCGAGAATGCCCACAGGCTTGGGCAGGGATCGAAGCCATGCGACGAGGTGGGCGAGGGTTTTTTCCCAGTCCACGACGGGATACGAAGCGGTCTCCAACAAGGTCGAGCAAGTCTCTCCGAGACCCTGCAAAAAAGTGACGAACTTTTGTACTCGCTCGCTAAAAAAGCGTTCGTTTTCGGTGCCATATACCGCGAAGTGCGGATAGCCCCGCTCCAAAAAATGCTCGGCAACAAGGCTCCCTATCCGTGCGTTATCCACCCCCACAAAAGAACGCCGCTCCCGCAGGTGACTCGATCGAAGTTCGACCGCCGGAAGGCCAGTAGCTGAAACCTGATCCGCCATTTGTGGCGTAAATGATCGGCACAAAATACCATCGCCATGCCATTTGCGAAGCCACTTTGGAGGTGGTGAATCCTCTGCGCGCAATTCCAGAAAAGTGGACCACGGTCCGTGAGTGGCGACGTACCGCCGGATGCCCGTAAGAAGATCACGGGCATAGGAACGGGTCGACTCCACGAGAATGGCAACCCTGGGAATCCGCGAAACAGGAGCGCTCACAGCAGATGACGGAAATTTGGATGTTTTGGGAGGGATCCTCGGAGTGACGAACCGCCTGAGTCTGGCACGCTGGGGGTACAGAACAAGACCGCGCCCGGCAAGAACCCGATGCGCGGCGTTGATTGTGAACTATGAAAAACCCCGATTTGTCGAAGCCCCAGCACGGCGGCGTGCGCCTCACGCAACTCGATGCGCTTGACCCGGTAGCATGTCCCTGCGGTCAAGCCCGACGCGCCTTTGCAAGGGAAGCCAATGGACTCGCCACGGTACACCTGACGGAGATTTCGAAGGACAGCCGAGCGCATTACCATCAAAGGACCACGGAATTCTACGTCGTTCTGGACGGAGAAGGAACGCTGGAAGCCGACGGCGTGTGCTATCCGTTGCGACCGCTCACCGCAGTGATGATTCCCCCGGGCTGCGTGCATCGGGCGGTAGGCAACCTACGCATTTTGAACGTGCCCATCCCGGCTTTTGATCCGGCAGATGAATTCGAATGGGAATCGGGCGAGCAGCCCTGGGGATTGGAAGCAAAAGCGACATCCTCCTCACCAAGAGGGCGTTTGAGGGCGGGAAGTACGGATATTGAGTGCTTTACGGAGCGAAGGTCGGCTCAATTTTGAGATTGCACGAACAGCCCCTGTTTTTTACTTTCGCAATCCACTTAATGCTCTCGTGGCGGAATTGGCAGACGCGTACGGCTCAGGACCGTATGGGGAAACCCGTGGAGGTTCGAGTCCTCTCGTGAGCACCACTCTGGTTCCATTTTTCCAATATTCCTCGCTGCCGACAGGAGTTCGATCGGCGCCGAAGTCGAAGGGACCAGAGAATCGAGGAACCAGCGCGGCGCTCCGATCGCCATTCTTCCTCTTCAAGGTGTTGCGTCCCTTGATTGCCGGGGTCGTCCTGCTCCCCTTTTCAGGCTGCCACAAAGAGCCTTCCAACACCTCCACTTTGCCCAACTCAGTTTACGTGTGGCAACAGCACTGGACCCCGGGTCTAGGCGATTCCGTTCGCAACCTCCGACATTCCGCGGCCCCGATTCACCAGCTCATCGTGCTCAGTGCTCAAATTCAATGGCACGACCAATCGCCAACGGTGTTCCGGCCCACTGTCGACTGGGATGCCCTCCACGAAAGCGCCAAACCCATTGGACTAGGAATCCGCATCGCCCCCTTTCATCACGAGCCCACGCAGCACACGCTCGAATACCTCGCTGAAGTCATCCGCAGTACGGTGGCGGAAGCAAAAAAGCACGGGGTGGTTTGCGAGGAGGTTCAGCTCGATTACGATAGCCCGCAGCGGCGACTGGACCATTACCGCCGGTGGCTGATTCCGCTTCGGGAAGCGGCGCGTCCGCTCCGTTTTACCATCACCGCGCTGCCTGCCTGGCTGGGAGAACCAGAGTTGCCGAGACTCCTGCGCGAGGTTGATCGCTTTATTCTGCAAGTCCACTCCGTGCAGACTCGGGCCCGAGGGGAGCTGCCTGCGCTCTTCGAAATCAAACGCGCCCAACGTTGGATTCAGCGGGCAGGCCGCTTCCGACATCCCTTTTTTGTTTCTCTTCCAACCTACTCCGGTTTGGTCGGCTATTCTCCGGAGGGACGGCAACTCGGAATGGCGCTGGATGGGAACCAACCCGCCTGGCCTCCTGGAACGCAGGTTGTGGAGTTTCATGCGGATCCCGATGCAATCGCATCCCTAGTTTCGGAGCTTCGCAAGATGCATCCGGTGTCTCTGGAGGGATTGGCTTGGTATCGACTCCCCTCAGGCAAAGCAGAACGGAATTGGCGCTGGCCCACTTTTGCCGCGGTATTGGAAGGGCGCAGACCCATCTCGAAACTAGATGCCCTTGCGGAGGGCGATTCGCCGGTAGATCTCAAACTGCAGAATCAAGGCGAGGCAGAGGAAGCTTTCCGGGGATCCGTAGTGCTGCGGTGGAAAGGGGCAGCTCTTGTGGATTGCGAAGGGTCGCCGGGATGGACCGTCCGGAAGGGGGAACAAGAGGTTCGATGGATTTTGGAGGACCAACACAGGGTGCGATTGTCCCCTGGGGCTCAGAGTGTTATTGGATGGGCACGTTTTAATGAAAAGCCCCCGCTCTGGTTGGAAGTCGACCGTGTCTTGGACCCTCTCCCTTCTCCCCTGGCTCCTCGCTGATTCTCCACCCCTCCACGCTACAGGACCCATCTACCCCGAACGCTGGCTCGATCAGGGAGCGATCTCTTGGGAAAAATCCCCCGAATTCTTTTGGGCAGATGAATTGCGTACCTGGGCCAAAGACTTTCTTCCCCCGGAAAAATGGGGACGCACCAGTCGCTCAGACGCTGCCTCCCATCGTCTCCCTCCCGAGTGGGAGGAGCGACTCACCCCCGATGCGGCCCATCGCCTGGCAGAGATGGAACACGGCACTCGAGAAGCCGACACCCTGGATTTTGAGGACGCCATTGGCCGCGGCAGGCTGAATCCAACCAACCCGGAGAAAGCACGCCTTCAACATCAGGCTGCCCGGAAGCGACTGAGCGACGCCGGAGGTCTCTTCCAGCTTAGAAGGGCACCCTCCCCAACCGGGGAACCCCGCCCCCCACTGCACGGACGGTCTGCGGAGGAAATCCTCTCCGGGGACTGGGACGAGGAGCCCTCCGAGTTCGCCGATTACCATAGGGGAGCACGCGCCTTTTTTCTGGGGGAAGACCACGAGGCGGAAGCCAGAGCCGCTTGGGAGGGGCTCCTGAGCAAGCCGGCCCAGCAACGCCATTACCGGAGCGTGTGGGCGGCGTTCATGCTTGGAAAACTGGCTCTGAGATCGGCCGATTACTCCCGGGCCCTCCACTGGTTTGCTCAAACCCGACAGCTCGCACGCGAGGGTTTCGCGGACACCGCCGGCCTGGCTGCCGATACTTACGGATGGGAAGCCCGAGCCCAACTCCGTGCCGGGCACCCTGAATTAGCAGCCCCTTTGTACCTGACGCAGCTCGCCTTGGGTGATGAAACGGCGATCGACTCACTCAAGGCCCTGATCCCCGATCGCGAGGGGATGGACTCGAGACCGTGGCAGCCCCCGAAAGCAGAACTCCTCCGCTCCTTGGCGGTCCATCCGGTGTTGCGGCGCCTCATGACGCTTCACGTCCTCGTGACAGCAAACGACCCCGGATGGGGGGGGTCCCGTGAAATAGCCACGGAAGCCCCCCCCCGCTGCCGTCTTTGGCTGGAGGCACTCGAAGAGCGCCCACTCACGGCCCTCGAAGACGCCCAGTACATTGGATGGATTGCATACAGCGGAGGCCGCTACTCGGAAGCAGCTCGCTGGTTGGCTCTTGCGAATCCAAGCCACCCCTACTCGCTCTGGCTGAAAGCTCGTCTGGCACGCCGTTCCGGAAAACTCCGGGAAGCGGCGACGCTCATGGCAAACGTGCTCAAAAGCTTTCAGGGGAAAACAGCAAACACCGGCCTGGATCGCGACTTTACGACCGGACATTACGCCGCAGGCGACCTCGCAGGGATCCATCTCTCGCGAGCAGATTTTGTGGCCGCCATGGAGGGTTTTTGGGCAGGACATCTCGAGGATGACGCTGCGTTCCTCGCCGATTGGGTTCTGTCACTCGAAGAGCTGGAGCAATTTGTCAGCGTACACGTCCCCACAGGCCCCCGCCCAAAGGACCAAGCATCTTCGGAAACATCCCCGCGCCCAAACGAGATCACAGGGAATGACCAAGAGGGGTACTGGCTTCGTTATCTCCTGGGTCGTCGAATGGTGCGAAATGGACGCCACACAGACGCCCGAAAATATCTCCCTCAGAGTGTATTGCCGCAATTAGAGCGCCTGATTGCAGAGCAAAAGATTATGAACGACCCCAAAAAGTCCAGATACCTCCGAGCCCGGAGCGCCTTTACCGCCGCGTGGATCACACGTCATTTCGGGATGGAATTAATGGGAACTTACGCGGAACCAGACGGTTTTTGGAGCGGAGGAGACCTTGAGCCGGGGCAACTCGACCGGGAGCGCGGGAGGGGAGTCTCCCTTGAGTTCAGTTTTGAGGGGAAACCAGGCTCAGAACGCGAACGCTTCGTAGAGAAGCCCATGAAACTATGGCTGCCGGCCACTGCCAAGGAGCGAACCCGCATTGCTCGCAACGCTCCCCACCCAAACAAACGCTTTCACTATCGCTACGTCGCTGCGGACCTCGCATGGAAAGCCGCGACCCTGCTGCCGGACCACTCACTGGAGTTGGCCGACGTCCTCAACACTGCGGGCAACTGGTTAAGGGTGCGCGACGACAAGGCGGCGGACCGCTTTTACCAGGCGCTTGAGAAACGCTGCGCAAAGACGCCATTGGGAGCGGAGGCCAAGGCAAGGCGCTGGTTTGTTCCTGAGACTGCGGGCCCGTGGAGCGACGCCCTGCAAGAAGAACTCCCTCCACCGAATTGATGACAGGTCAGTGATCGCCTGACCACACCCCGATGGCCAGTGGAAGCCGGATCCCATCACCACCATTCGGCCCAGTACACGATTTGGTGATTGGCGCGATGAATAGCCACCCCGTGACTTCTTCCGTGGTTATCATTGTTATAGCGTCTGGACTTAAAATATTCATCCAGTGCCATTACCTCGAAGCCCGCCGGAAAAGAGGTATCCCTTCTTCCACTCGTGTAGAATTCAGTAGGTATTCTGGATTCGGGGCCGTGTTTCTCCGGAAAAGAACGCGTTTTGATATTCGAGAACTCCTCGTACAAAGACTCGATATCGGCGGGAGGCAACTTGTAAGCGATTTGAAGATGGCCGCCGCCCTGTAAAAAAGACGGCACATACGAAAACCTCACCCCCTTTGCCTTCACCGGTATTTTCGGAGGAAAGTGGTTCAGGATCTCGTTGTAATACGGATAAGCGCGGTGTTCGTTCAGTATTTTGGCATATTTTCGAGGGCTGCTGACCCCTCTGAGTGCACTGAAAAACAATTCCGTGGGAAGCGTGATCACCGCCAAAGCCCCAACGCTGAGTAATCCGACGATTCGGAAAATATAAACACCCCGGGGCCGGGCCTCTTTTTTAGGAGTCAGCCAATCAATAACCCATGGAATTGAAAATAAGATCCCTGGGATCCAATGGATGAAACAGGTAACACCGGCAGCACCAAATTGATGCCAGCGAATGGTTTGGATCAGGCCTATACAAAGCCAAGCGATCGCTGCGTAAGGGAAACGAGCCGGGTACATTTTACAAAGAAACACAAGCAAACTTTGCAGCGCAAAGCTTTTGGCGACAAGCGAAAACTTTGCCATACAAAGTCGATGCCCGTGCGTGAGGGGGAACTCGTTTTTGACTGAAATCCATGATGGTGCTCTTCTGAGTTCCCGCCTCAACTCAGCCACTGATGGCCGCCCGTCCTGCCAAAATTTTGTTCATCCTATTCAAGTACTTGGGGGATGTCGCAGTTGCGATTCCGGCCATGCGGGCCGTGAGGGCACATGATCCAGATGCCGAGATCCACGTATTAGTCGCAGAGGACGCCCTTCCGATTGTCCAACATCTGCCTTGGATCACCCGTGCATGGGGATTCCCTCGCAAAAGAGGCCACGCGCAAATTCGGGCGACCCTGCCGCTGCTGGCCTTGCTCCGCAGGCAACATTTCTCGCTTTCCGTGGACTTTGTGGGCAATGACCGCGGCGCGCTCGTCAGTCTGATTGTCGGAGCCCAAAAGCGCGTTGGGCTGCAGGCTCCTCTGGGATTCGCGGGTCGCCGCTTCTGTTACACGCATCCCATTGACGAGAAGCTTCTTCCGATCACGAATGTCCACGAATCGGTAAGGCATGCCCATCTGCTGCAACAACTCGGCATTCCCCTTCCAGAATCCTACGAACTCGAGGTTTACGCGGATTCCACCCACGAAAAAACAGCATCCAGACTCCTCGCTGAAGGGACCGTGATCGGACACCTCTCCACGAGTCAGCCGAAGAAGGAATGGCCGGTCGCCTGCTGGCTCGAACTCTATCGAAGAGCAACCGCTGCTGGCGTGCCTTTTGTATTCGCCAGCGGTCCTAGCGAGCGCGAGCAAGCCTTGATCTCCGAACTTCTCGCCCAGGAACCCGCAGCCCCCTTGCTCCCTCCCACACCCAGCCTCGATCTTTACCTTGCCGTCCTTCGCAGAGCGCGGGTTTTTATCGCGGGAGACACCGGCCCTCTGCACTTTGCTGCAGGCCTCCGCGTCCCAACCATTGCCCTGTTCGCAGCCACCGACGCCACTCGCTGGGCTCCCATCGGACCGCAACACCGTTTGGTGCAAGGCGAACGCTCCTGCGTGTGCAGCGGCCATGCCCATCGTTGCCAACAGCCGCCCATCCACTGCATGCGGTCGATTTCGATTGCATCGGCCTGGGAATCCCTCCGCTCCATCCTCAATTCTGCGCACTAGCCTCGGATGGCTCCAGGGCACTCCGTTCAGCATGCAGATCGCCGATGGGAGAAAGCTTCGCTTGCTGTTCATTTCCCGGAGCACAGGCAAAGCGCGATCAACGCCATTTTTTGACGCCCCGTGGCTCGTTGGATTTCCGCCCCAGCCCTCCCTGCGTCACGACAATCCCCCCACGGAAGGCACCGGGCAGTGCGCTGAACCAGCGCCACCTCTAAAATGGCCTGTGGCAAAACACGCCCGCTCAGGGGGCGTTCGACAAGCGCTGTTTCGCCTCGTGCTCAAAGAGTTGCGAATAGCGTGTCAGCGTTGAAAACGCCGTTGCCACCGCAATGTAAAACCCGGGAAAGCCGTCCAAAAAGCCAAGCCTCAAAAAGTACGCCCTCAAAAATCGCCAGACAGCCCGGCTGATCGCACGACTGAATGACCAGCGTTTGCCCGCGGCGATCTGCCGTCTCAAAAAGTAGTCCGCAAAAACCGGAATTTTCAGCGTGTACGCATTGATGCTCGGGAAGGAGTAGTGGTGCAAATCCACCCGCAGCTTCCGAAAATCCCCGTCCAACTCGATTTTATCGTGTTCGGGCGAGCCAGTCCATCGGCCCTTCCCGCGCTGAAACAATCGCAGACTCCAGTCCGGGTACCAGTCCCCATGGGTGATCCAGCGCCCCAAAAACCACACTCTACGGCGAAACGCCGCCCCCACAACGGACGCCGGCGGATGACTCACAAAATTGCGAATCGCCTCGGCCATATCCGCTGAAACTTCCTCATCCGCGTCCAAAACCAAAACCCACGGCTGAGTGACTTGCGCGAGCGCAAAAACTTTCTGATCCCGATACCCCTCCCAAGCATGCTCCATCACGCGGGCCCCGAAGCGCTTTGCAACGGCGACCGTGTCATCGGTGCAATCGTTCACCACGACAACGATCTCCGCCACCCACCCAAACACACTCCCCAAACTGCGCGGTAAATTGTGCGCCTCATTGCGTGCAATCATGGACACGCTGATCGGGAGCACAGCGCTGCGGCTTGGATGACATTCACTCATACGGATTAACGATTCTTCCCCAAAATCGGCGACACCCTCCCGCGAATCCAACCCAACCCGCAAGGGATTTTCTCCCCGCAGCGCGCACGCTCCCCTCGGCAGGGCATTGCCCCGCCGGGATACCCCGCTCAAACCCCAAGCGACGCCCCACCCGGCCCATTTTGCGGCTTCCAGTAACAGGCACCCTCAATTTGTTCCACCCCCTGGGGCGTTTCACGGGAATCGGGGTAAACCCAGTGCTCATTATAAATGCCGTAAGAATCCCAACGCCCTCCTTTGATTCCAAAAACCAATTGCACCGCGCCCCCCATGTGAATGCCCACCTTGCCCCGCGATTTGGCATGCGTTGCTAACGGAAGTCCCCAAGCACCCGCACCGACTAACAGCACATCATAATCGATCATATCCATCTCGCCCTTCAGGAAATCCAGGGCGCTTTTCCAGTCGGAATGCCTCGGTGGCACCAAATGGGAGTAAAGAGGGCAAGACAATGTTTTTAATTCAAAATCCGGGGGTGTCTCGGGCAGAGAGGGCCATAAAAAAGCCCTCTTCTTGTACTGTTCTTGGATCGTTCCGGAGAACGGAGAAATAACTAAGACTCTTTTCCCCCGGAGAGCCTGAATCCACGAATTGGGAATAAAATCCGAAATATACCCAACACTCCAAGCAGCTTGAGCAGCGTATCTACTCGCCAAAGCAACCTCCTTCTTATTGCCCTGCCACAAATAAAGATAATCCACGCAGGGAAGCACCTCGGATTTATAAATTTCTGCAAAACCATAAAAGATCTCACGACAAATGGGATAAACCCCAGACAGCAGAAAAAGCTGCTCCGCATATTTCCGCCAAGACATGGACCGCAGGAAGGGTATCTGAAAAAGGCGATCCGTGTGATAAATCGCACGGGTCTCCGTCCCCCCCAGCTTTCCGCAGGCAAATGGAATTTGCTGGAGAATGGCACCCCCAATCAGTCGATGGGCTTCCTCAAAATGAATCGGACGACTGCGCTGCATCGCCGCAACATAGTCAAATGGCATCGCACGAACAGAAACTTCCCCACTTCCCCAAGGCCGCCCAACTCTCCGCTTGAACAAGCACTTCGAGGTCCGGCGCCTCCTTAGATCGACTGGTCCGCACAAGCCACCCATGCAGACCGCGGCACCCCGCTTTCTGCTGTCCCCCTTTCGCTGCCCCCCCCTATGTTCCCCCCGTGCCTCATCACGACACCTTCTGGCCACTAGCCCAGCATGCCCGGAAAATCCTCGTCCTCGACCTCGGCTTTCTCGGGGACACCATCCACTTGCTCCCAGCACTCTGGGCCATCCGCCAAGCATGGCCGACCGCCGAACTCCATGTGATGGTAGCCGAACACGTCGTCGCACTTCTCGAGGTTGCTCCCTGGATTGACCGCGTGTGGGGTTATCCACGTTTCCCCAAAGGCCCCAAACCCTGGCAGGACTGGCCACGCCTCCGGAAACTCCGATCCGCGCGCTTTGAGGTTGTTCTCAATCTGAATGGATCCGACCGCTCCAGCTTCCTCACCTGGTTGAGCGGCGCTCCCCTCCGCTTGGGACGTTGCACAACCCCCTCTCTGAAAAAGCGGCTTCTTTTTACGCATCCCCTCGCGCTCGAACGAAGCCCGCAACCTCTCTACGAGCAACACTGCCAATTTTTGCGGAAAGCCGGAATCCCGTGCGGTATCCCGGAGTACCGGATCGAAATTCCGGACACACTCCGAAAATCGGTGGCGGAACGAACCGGTTTTCCTGCGCAAACAGGGCGCCCACTCGTTCATGTGAGCCCCTTCACGACCCAGGATTCCAAAGAACTCCCCTCTGAGATCCTCGCCGACGTGCTCAACCGCCTCCACACCGCCATGCCCGAAACGCCCATCGTGCTTTCCTGCGCCCACAACGAACGCGAACTCTCCAAACTCACCCGCCTCACCGAACGCCTCGCATTCGAACCGCACCGGGTATTTGCCGGCAGCCTGGGCCTGCTCGAACTGGTGACAATTCTCAGCATGAGCCGCCTGCATCTCGGCGGCGATTCCGGCGGACTCCACGTGGCGGTCATGGCGGGTGCACCAACGGTCTCCTGGTTCCGCAATTATGAGGGCGCCCGCGAGTGGGCTCCCATCGGCCCTCAACACAGGACCCTCTTCGGAGAGACCAGTCCCTGCGGGATTCTTGGAATCGACGCAGAAAGCGTGATTCGGGCCGCAAAAGCCGTTTTGGAATGAATCCCACAGCCATTCCGCAGGCATCGTTCTAAAGACGGGCGCTCGTTTGAAGAAGGCAAAGTCGCACAAACCCCGAGGCATGCCGGGACAGGGGTGTTTTGCTCTCCCGGTCCTTCTCTTAACGGGGATTGGCCAAAACTCGGGTGGCGTCCGGACGGAATGCCCTTGAGGAGGAGTGCTCAGGAGAGGTGTTCGCGCAAAAACAGCACCATCGGAACCGCATCCGCCCCAGGCCATTCGAGGATGGCGAGGCAGCTCCGGAAAAGAACGCGTTCCATCGCAGCACCCAAAACTCCGCAACCCACAGCGACACGAAAGGGGGTACCCCGGGCCGTCCCCGACTTAGACACTCACCTCTGCCAACATGCCCTCCTGCAACCTCCGCACGCGCGCACGCGCGCTCGTTCTCTGAAAGCGGCTCCTCCATGCCGAAGGCCGTAAAAACCAAGGAAACCGCTGTTTGCGAGCACGGTCAAACTGAGCCTTCCCCAAGCAATACTGGGCAAGCGCCTTCTCCATCTCCCTCCAACCACGCGCTTCGAGCTCCTCCTCTGAAACGATCCCCGCCGTGACCGCATCAGAAACCGACTCCGACAGGAATCGATCGAGCCTCAATTGCCAATCCTTCGGCGGTTGACGGTCGGACGAACCAGAGTCCATCGGATGTTTCAAGAAGGTCGAAAACACCCCGGGCGTCACCCCCCAAGAAATCTGCAGTGCATTGCGCAAAGCCCACACCCCGTCTCCCGACGCTCCCACATCGGTAGGAAAAGGCCGCTGCTGGAGCATCTCCGTTCGGAAAAGGCAGCTCGCACAGCTGCCCGTGAAAGCACTGGTGAGGTCACTGGAAATGAATGCAAGCGATTGAAACGCGCTCAGGCGGTGAGGACTTTGCAACCCGAGCCTCGCCACCACCTCGTCCACCGTCCAGCGCGGGCCAGGAACGGAGCGGCCTTCCAAATCCTCAAAAACGGGCTTGGAGATCAGCACATCACACCCCAGGAGCTCCATCCCTTTCAAGAGAGACTCGAGGCCCTCCCGACTGAGAGTGTCTCCGCACGTCGCAATCGCCGTATACTTGGCCCGGATCTGCGAAATGCCGAAATTCCAAGAGGCGTACAATCCCGGGGGATGTGTCAAAAAACGAAGATTGGGATGCTTTAACTGATCACGCAGAAACTCGACCGTGCCATCCGTCGAGTGGCTGTCCACGACAACCACCTCTTCAGCCAAATCAATCCATTGGGACAATCCAGCCACGTGCCTTTCCAGGTACGCGCGACAGTTTCGGGTGGGAATGACAACCCCGATCACGCGGACCCATCCTTTCCAGAGTGCACCGATCCGTTTTTCACAAGGCCGGGGAGAGTAGAGGGCAGGTCAAAAATTTGCCAACTTGATTGAGGCTAGCGTGACCGCGCTCAAAAGTGTCGCATTGCAGGCTCGGCAACCCTACACCCCCCCCACACACTCGCCCGCTGCTGCCCGCTTTGGCTCACACAACCCCGATCATGAGCGCTGATTCCCCAATCACCTTCGTCTTCTTCCACTACGGCGCTGTTCCCCACTACCTAAAGTGCGCGATCGAGAGCGCACGGTTTTTTAACCCGGACGCACGCATTATTCTGGTGTGCGACTCCCTGCCTCATCTTGCCCCCGAGTGGAAAGTGGAAAGGTACAATCTCGAGCGCTTTGCGACCCCTGCACTCGCCGCGTTCCAGAAAGTGTACGTGCACATCTCCACCTTCCGCGAACGCTACGAGCGATTCGTGCTCGAACGCTGGTTTCTCCTCGACGAGTTACGCCGCCAACTGGAGTGCGGTCCCACCATCACACTCGACAGCGACCTGATGGTTTTCCAACCCTGCGCCCCGCTCTTTGAGCAATTCGGGGACAAAAGTTTCGCCATGCAGGGGTATTCGCCCCACCTCACCTTCGTCCGTTCCCCGATGCACGGCTTTCTGGAGCACATCATGCGCCGGTACACGGATCCCGCTTACCTCGCACTTGCAAGAGAACGCTTCCGTGAGGCGCGCTCTCGCGGGGGCTTGCGCAACCTCGGCGAAATGGAATTCGTCGCCGAATACCTCCAGGATCCAAGCCATGACGTCCACGCCTTCGGCACCACCCTCCTGCAGGGCCACTCCGACACCAACATCAATGTCCCCGATGGGTGTATGAGCCGAAAAATTCGACGGCGCCACCGCAAGCGCGTCTTCTGGGAATATCGGGACGGCGTCTATATTCCCTCGCTACGGGATTTACACACCCAAGCCAAAATTCCCGTAGTGAACCTTCATTTTCAGGGACCGGCGAAAAAGCTGATGCGCAGATTTAATCTTGTCGGCTCGCGCCCCATCTTGCCCCCCGATCTGCGCTGCAAATACTTCGAATGGGTGTTCAACGGCCTGGGATCAGCCGCCCCGTAAGCGTCTGCTCATCCGCTTCCCCATCGCCCTCAAACACGCGTGACGAGTTCAAGCTCACCCTATTGGAGAGCCATGATCCATGGCCTTTTCCTCCGCCGCAAATACAACAATCATATTTGTCCCTCAGCCCTTGTATTGCACCAGAGAAGCAAAACCCTTCTCCCCGCAAAGAGTGTGAAACAATCAGAAAGCCACTTACGCAACTGACCATTTCACTCCATAAAGGAGACACTCCACATTTACGTTAGACAACAGATTCCGGAATCGCTTTATGATCGAGCACATCAAACACGAGGAACGCCTCCTGGCTATTATTATCCGATCGCATTTTCGAGCGGACGGAATTGCATTTTTTACTCCGGGAGAATTCTCCCAACAATTGGGCTACATGAACCGTGCGAAAGGTTATGTCATCCCTCCGCACGTGCACAATCCAATTGTCCGTGAAGTCATTCACACTAACGAGGTGCTGCTAATCAAATCCGGACGTGTCAGAGTTGATTTTTACAATGAGGAAAAGGTTTATCTCGAAAGCCGCATACTGTCCTCGGGTGATGTCATTCTCTTGGCCTTTGGGGGGCACGGCTTCGAAATGTTGGAAACATCGGAAATTATAGAGGTCAAGCAAGGGCCTTACAGCGGGGATCTGGATAAAACGCGCTTCGAGGCGCACCTCCCGGAGAAGCTTCAGCTCGGAGGCGAGCGATGAGCAATCCCGATGTCTTTCAGGCTTACAGCCAGTACTACGACCTTCTCTACCGCGATAAGGATTATGAAAGTGAAGTCGCCTACGTAGACAGTCTCCTTCGCCGCTATGAAATCCCAGGGAAAGATCTCTTGGAACTGGGATGTGGTACCGGCCGTCACGCCAGGCGTTTGAGTGAGCTGGGCTATCAGATTTTGGGCTTGGAAAGGAGCTCCCGGATGGTGGAAGCCGCACAACAGACGGCAGCATTTCAGTGCCTTGTCGGGGACGCCTGCACTTCCCGCCTGGGCCGCACCTTCAGCGCCGTTCTCGCTCTATTCCACGTCGTGAGTTACCAGGTATCGAATTCCTCTCTGCGCGCGCTCTTCGAAAGATCGGCAGAACACCTCCAGAAGGGCGGACTGTTTGTTTTCGATGTTTGGTATTCCCCTGCAGTGTACGCCAACAAACCCGAACCCCGCATCAAAACGGTGAGCGATGAGCAAATTCGCGTGCACCGGATTGCGGAACCTCAAATTTACCCCAGCGAAAACCGCGTCGATGTTCACTACACCATCATGGTGGAGGATCGACACCAGGGACAACTGACCAGCTTTCAGGAAGTGCATCCGATGCGCCACTTTTCCCTCCCCGAGTTGGAGCTCCTGGCACAACTTTGCGGGTTCGAAAGCTTGGGTGCCGAGGAGTTTCTTACTGGGAGAACACCAAGCGAAGACACTTGGGGCGTTTGCTTGGTATTTCGTAAACTGTAACGAACATGGACTTCATCCCTGTCAATGAGCCGCTTTTGGATGGGAACGAAAAGCGCTATCTCAATCAATGCATAGATACAGGCTGGATCTCTTCTGAAGGCCCCTTTGTTCAGCAATTTGAAGAACGCTTTGCGGCTCAGGTTGGACGTAAATATGCAATTGCTGTCTGTAATGGCACAGCAGCCTTGGATGCGGCAGTGGAAGCTTTGGGGATTGGTCCCGGCGACGAGGTCATTTTGCCAGCTTTCACTATCATTTCCTGCATCACCCAGATCATCCGTTCCGGGGCGATTCCAGTTTTGGTCGATAGCGATCCAAAGACGTGGAACATGGATGTCACCCAGATCGAGGCCAAGATCACCTCAAAGACTAAAGCCATTATGGTGGTGCACATCTATGGACTTCCGGTGGACATGGAACCTGTGCTTGCGCTGGCTAAAAAATATCAACTCCGCATCATCGAAGATGCCGCGGAAGTCCATGGCCAAACATACCGTGAAAAACCCTGTGGAAGCTTTGGCGACATTAGCACATTTAGCTTTTATCCGAACAAGCATATCACCACAGGTGAGGGTGGAATGATTGTGACCGACAGCGAGGTCCTAGCGGAGACCTGCCGTAGCCTGCGCAACTTATGCTTCCTGCCTAAAAAACGCTTTGTTCATGAGCGACTAGGATGGAATTTGCGGATGACCAATCTTCAGGCGGCGCTCGGTTTGGCTCAACTGGAGAGACTTGAAGATTTCATTTCCCGCAAACGCAGGATGGGAAAACTGTATCGCAACTTAATGGAAGGACTGACCGGCTTTCAAACTCCCCTCCCGGAGACTGAGTATGCCGAAAACATCTACTGGGTCTATGGCCTCGTACTTCCAAAAACGTCTCATTGGACAGCAGACGAGATCATTCATTGGTTGGCGAAAAGAGGGATAGGCTGTCGCCCATTCTTTTACCCCATGCATCTCCAGCCTGTATTTCGAAGCATGGGTTTATTTTCGGGAGAATCCTACCCGGTTGCAGAATACCTCGGGGAGAAGGGTTTTTACATCCCCAGCGGTCTCGCCCTTCGTGAAGAACAAATGCAGCGGGTTGCAGATCACATTCTCGCGTTTGCCCGGGAAAACCTGCGCTAGCCAATGAAAGTCGTAGCGATTCTGGATACGCAACTCGGTACGGGCGGGGGATTCAATCAGGCGTTGAATGCCACTCTGCAAATGCAGCGCCTCAGTGATGGCATCTTTCAATTTGAAGCAGTCACTGCAAGACCGGACAACGTCGCATTCCTTCAGGACTTCGGTATCGCTGCTTCCCTCTACCGAAAAACCTTGCGAGATAAATGGGTCGATTCCCTTGCAAAGAAACCTGCGGCCCAATCTTTCCTTGCTCGCCGCAAAATCCTGAGCGGGATGGAAATTCATCTCAACCGGAGGGGTGCAGACCTCGCATACTTCGTGACTCCGGAAAGTGGATTCTCCAGACTCCAGCGACTGAACTATCTCACCACGCTCTGGGACTTATGTCACCGCGACTGCCCTGAATTTCCAGAGGTCCGCGAATTCGGGGCTTACCATCGGCGAGAAGAGTATTATATGCGCCATTTGGGCGCCGCAATTTGCGTTCTGACGGACTCGCAAAAATTGAGTCAGGCCGCCTCGTTCCGGTATGGCATCGATGCGGAGCGGTTTCTAACCATGCCGTTCGCCCCTTCCCCGTTTCTCGAGAGAGACGACTCTCATTCCATGGCGGAAGTGCTCCAAAAGCATGGATTGTCAGCGGGATACCTTTTTTACCCTGCACAGTTCTGGCCCCACAAAAACCACATTCGAATCTTAGAGGCGCTGCTTCTTTTGCGTGATTGCGG
Source organism: Verrucomicrobiota bacterium (assembly GCA_037975925.1). GTDB lineage: Bacteria > Verrucomicrobiota > Verrucomicrobiia > Chthoniobacterales > Chthoniobacteraceae > Chth-196. The sequence continues at coordinate 6,511 of JBANFR010000011.1, read as the reverse complement.
TAAAAAACCGACTGTCGTTTTTTCCGGGCGCGACTACGGCACGGAGCCTTACTTGAAGGCCTTCGTGCAAACGCATGGGCTGCAAGAACAGGTGCGTTTCATCGGCTTTGTGGATCCTCAGGATATCCGAGGCCTTTATGAAGGCAGCAAAGCCCTCGTGATGCCTTCTTATTTTGGGCCCACCAACATTCCTCCGCTCGAGGCATGGTCTCTGGAAAGGCCCGTTATTTATTCAGTTCTAAATCGCGATCAGACGGGAGATGCAGCGCTTCTGATCGACCCTGATGTCGCGGACGATTTGGCAAAGGCCATGGACTCCATCGATGATCCTCAAACGCGCGATCGTTTGATTGCGGGTGGCACCCTAAAATTGTCTCAAATAGCCTCGGCACGTGCAGCTTCCGAGCAATCCCTGCTCTTGGTATTGAGAAAGTTTGCGGCTCGGCGGAGGTGTTGGGCGTAGGCCAGGCGGTTCAATCCCGAATCACGTGAGGCCGGGGAGGGAGTGCCCCTCAGGGTTTAGACTGCCAGACTGTCGTACATCCGAAGCTCTGGCCCGAGACAATGGGCCCCACAAAGTCCATTCGCGTCCACCCCTCGGGTATCAACGCCATTCCCTCCCGGTATTCGTCACGCTCACTATTATCCAACAAGATATAGCCCCCTTGTTTCACTTTTTTTATGGCGTGAAACAGGCAACTGGATCGCGCTCGGCCGTCTATCGCAATCACATCATAAAAGTGATCCGGCGCAGAGTCTATGGCACGGACGTAGGAAACAAACGTCCGTCCGGCAAATTCCACATTAGTGCTAAGATAGGACACAGGCAGCTGCTGAGGATTATCTTGCTGATTAGGAAAATCAGTTTCCTCGGGTGGAATGTATTGCACCCGGCATTTTCTGTATTGGAGGCTGGAAAGCTTTTCGTTGACCAGATCGCTCCACGGCTGTGAATGCTCAATAGCGATCACGTCGCAACCCCGGCTCGCATAAAAGAGAGTCGATCCACCGCAACCCCACTCAAAGATTTTCATCCCCGGATGGACCACTTTCATCAAAAAGCGCGTGGCTGGCAGAGTAACCCAGGGCAGAGCCAATTCTATTGGAGGCTTTCCAGAGCGAAGGATGCGCAACCATTCAGCGAAGCAGGCGAAATCCTGGCTCAAACCCTGCCTTTTGAACAAGGGATAACTCCTATAGAAATCGCTTCTGTTCCTCAAAAACCGCCTCAGAGCCTTCAATGTACCCATAGTTTGAATTAACAAGACCGCCAACAAACACCACAAGCAATCAACGAAGGATTGATGCAAATGTATTTTTAATCTTTCGCAAGAAGGAAGGACGCTTTTGCGATTTAAAGTATTGCTCAAACATCGCTCGACCGACAGCACTCTCGATCGGAGGGAGCTTTTTTAAGACAGGCTTTTCCTTGGCCACTTGCACGTCGAAGGCCATTGATGCCGCGCAGTGAACCCCGCTCCCATCGTGCCCAATATTCTGAACGAGGGATATCCCAGGATAAAGCGTGAGCTTGTTTTCCAAAAAGGCCGAGGCATACCATCTTATCGCCCATGAGTTAATCTTGCCGGCAATTTGTTCCCGGAGCATCTGCGTGTAACCCATGCTGTGATTGAAATCAAACTCTCGAGTTAAGCCACGACTCTCCAGCTGCTCCAGAAGCGATGCCCCGTCCGGATTAAATACCTTCCAACCCCGCTTCCATGTTGCCCATCCCCAACAATCAGCTCCTTTTAAGAAGAAAGTTTCCGGAAGCCTTTCAGAAGAGGGGAACACATACCCGTGGATACTGACCACCTCCTCCGTTTCAGCATAAAGCTCCAGAGCCTCATTCATGTATTCCAGAAAAAAATTGGCTGTAATCAAATCGTCCTCCACCACGATTATCCGACCAAATCGATCACAGACTTCAGAAACACCAGCGATAATTGAGGCTGCAAGCCCCAAGTTAACGGGACGCTCGATTATCTGAACATTCCTAAAACCTGAAATGGTTTTCAAGTAAGAGCGCAAGGATTGAACCAATACGGTATCGCCAGGAGATTTTGGCCCGTCGGAGAAAATCCAAAGGTCGCTCTTGGGGGCCAGCCCATTCGCTTGGAGAGCCGCCACAGTGCGCTGTGTGTGTGAGAGGCGATTGTAGCAAAAAAGAGCGATCGGCGCTGTATCAGACATCGAGTGAGACCATGTTGGGTTCGGGATTTAATTCGCAGCTGGAACTTCGAATGTCCTGCGGGATATTTCGGGGCATTTGGGACATGCGTTGAAGGTCAAAACCAGAAACCAGTCTTGATCTTGGGGAAAGCCACGCATCTCGATCAGCGGAACTTCAAGCCACTCCATGATGGCGTTCAGGATTCAGCACAGCTCACATCCTGCGCCATGACCATCCAAAATCCGGGAAAACCTGCCCGGACAGTGGAGTTCCACCGCCTTCCGACGCGGGACCAGTGAAGAGGCCTGCCGGCCATGAAGGGCGTTTTGGAAATCCATTTTGGACAACGACCGCGCTTGCGATTCAGAGCGAAGGCATGCTCATGGGCTTTTCGCGGCACTCGACCAAACCATGAATGGCTGTCCGCCTCTTCCGCCTTCGAAGCCTTCAGAAGGCATGGCCGAAAGCGTTCCAACTCCGGGCCGTTTTTCCGCCCCGGAGGCGGGGGCCATCGCAGTCGGGTTTCGCGTCACACAGAAACACGGAGCGGGAAGGGATGAGGCCCACCAGGTGCCGTATGGCGTTGGCTGAGCTTCAGAGGACCCTCTTTCCATCCTCGAGCAAAAGGTGGAGGATCGACCCGCATGATCTCGCCAACCAGAATCACGGTCGTCATCAGCACCTACAATCACCTCCGGCCTCTGGAGCTTTGCTTGGCGGGCTTCCGGAATCAGACCACGCCACCGGGCGAAATTCTGATTGCCGATGATGGATCCGGGCCAGAGACGCGGGCCTTGATTGAGCGACTGCTGCCCACCCTTCCAAGGCCGGCCCGTCACCTCTGGCATGAAGACAAGGGCTTCCGAAAAAATATCATCCTCAATCGGGCGCTCGCCGAGGCGCAGGGGGACTACCTCGTCCTGACCGATGCAGACTGCATTCCTCACCCGCACTACGTGGCTGATCACGCGGCCCTTGCGGAAGTCGGCTTCTGGGTTCAGGGCCGCCGGTCATACCTGAATGAGTCTGCTTCGGCCTCGCTCGAGCCCGGACAGAGAGTTCCCAGCTTCCGACTATTTCTCGCTGGGAAACTCAGCGGGGCGGCCAAGGGTTTTCGCCTTCCCTTCCCCATCACCCAGCGCGACATGGGACAGCGGGGGATCATTGGCTGCAACATGGCCATGTGGAAGCAGGACCTCCTGGATATCAATGGCTGGGACGAAGATTACGAGGGCTGGGGATTGGGGGAAGATTCCGATGTCGGAACCCGTCTCTATCATCTCGGTCGTCCCCGAAAGTTCGTTTACGGTCGGGCCGTTCTTTACCACCTGCACCATCCCATTCTGAGCCGTGATCACCTTCCCAAAAGCCAGGCGAGATTGGAGGAAACGGTCGATTCCAAAAAAGTCAGGTGTGAGCGCGGGGTAAATCAGCACTTGAGAGAACAGTGAGGGCGGGGCCCATCATGCTTTTGATTTCGCCATTTTCCTCGAAGTTCACAGGAAGAGAGCAGTCCCGGGGACTGCGAATAAGGAGAAGACCGTATCGCTCGCCCTCCGTTTCGTCCAAGCTCGGGCCGGCTGCATTTTCAAGACACTCGCGGACGTGTGGATCTCCGCCCCGACTCGATTTGGGAAGGAAATGGCGCCCCCGTGCTAACGGGAGGTCAGCGCCTCGTGGGAAATTCCGCACAGATACAGGATGGCGTTCGACCATGGAATCCGGCCCCCTTCGCACATCGCGGCCAAGGTGCCACTGTGGGATGCCCGGGAGGCAAGCTCGGCCCTTTGGGGGCGGCGTAAACCCCTGCGTTCGTCCCGTGCAAACCCACTACGTTCCGGTTGCGTTTCCGGAACTGAGGCATTCCGTCCCGATACCGCCTAAGTGTTCAGAATAAGGCCGGTGGCTTCCGAGGCCGTCAGGATGATTTTTCCACGGCTCTTGAGCGTTGCTTCCATATCCAGCAAACGGAAAAGGGCCTGCGCCACCTCGGGTTCGCGCTCAATTTCCGCCAGCGCACGCCCGACAATCTCGGGGCGGACGGCCTGGGCCTGACCCAGACGCTGGGAGGCTTGCTTGTCGGCCTCGGAGTGAATGATCGCCACCGCATTATCGCCTGCCTGTTTCATCGCAGCGGTCACCTGCCGCAGCCGGTTGACCACCTTGCGCTGGATTTCTGTAATCATGCCCGGGTCGCGGAAAGCCACCTTCCGGATGTAGGTGGAGCCGAGGGCAAAGCCCCATTGGGAGGAAGTCGGCGAAACCTCCTCGCGGACTTTGCGTGAAAGCGCATCCCGATCTTCCAAGAGGACATCGAGCTTCAGATTGGAGAGCTGTTTCACCACGGCGGTGGCAACGTTGGCATTGAGCGAGGCCATCGGTGCCGAGTTTTTGAAGAGGAAAGCTTCCGGATCTTTCACAAACATCTCAAACCAGACGCCAACGCCCATCGGCGCACCCTCCTCGGAATTGACCAACTGGTTGCGGAGATAGGACTGCTGGAGAAGGGTGCCCACCGTGTAGACCTTTCCGAAAAGGGGAAAGAGCAGCGCCTTCGGTCCGAAATAAAGGAGGGGGGAAAAGAGCCCCGCTTCTTCCACCGTGCCCACCACCTTCCCGAAGAAGGTGTACACAAGGACGGTGCGCTCCGGCAAAACGCGCCACAGCTGCAAGGCGCTGCCCAACGAGGCAGCGATGGGCACAAAAATCAAAGTCAGTGCGAGGCCGACGAGAACAGAGACAAAAAAATCCATGGGATTGAGAGGTTTAATCGTTGGAATCAGAGTTTCAGGATGGTCTCGGATGCCTTCTCCCGGAGCGGCAAACTCGCATTCCGAAGATAGTTGGTCAGGGCCGCTTCCCCCCCCTTGGCGCGCATCGCACTCAGCGTTTTGGAAAGCTCCAACAGCGGGGCGGCCTCAGCCTCCGCTTTGTTCTGCGAAATCTGCACGGCCTGTTCGGCCATCTTCAACTTGGTCTCCGCGTCTGCCCGCGCCTGGCTCACCGCCGCAGCCACCTGGTTCTGCGTCGTGTTGATCGAGGCCAGCGCCTCGTCGACGTCGCTCGGGGGATCAATGTTGGTGATCAATGCGGCATCAAACTCGATCCCGTAACGGGCCGCCGTTTTGGCACAGGCCTCCTCCATGTGCCGGTTGATGAGTGACAAATTCCGGCGCAGATCGTTGATCGAGACCCCCTCCACCGCTCCCTCGCCGTTTTGGCCATCAAAAGTCGCCACTCGATCACGGAGGGTGGAGATGAAATACCCGACCACGTGCGCCGCCGGATGAGCGACCCCGAACAGGTAGGCGTACAAATTGCGCTCGCAGGGTTTCCAACGAATCTGCCCCGAGATTTGCACCGTCAGGTTGTCCTTGGTAACGGCCTCAATAAATTCCTGCCGGACAAGCGGATCCCAAGTGATATCGGCCGTCTTGATAGTCATGTCCACCTTGTGGAGTTGCTGCCATGGCCACTTGAAATAGGGGCCTCCGGGCGGAATCACGCGCACCATCGGGTAATTGTAGCGCAGCTTTTCCTCCTCCGTGAGAAGCCGCCCCAGCTCGGGATCCTCTCCCGTGGTGCCAGACAGGCGCTGTGCGCGGCCAAACGTGGTAATCACTCCGCGCTGTGTCGGTCCGATCGAGTAGATCCCGAACAACAGGGTCAGCAGCGCTGCGAGCCCAACTCCAAACAACAGTCCCAGGAACAGCATAAGCGAGTGGACGTTCGCAGAAGACCCCAGGGGGCGCGATTGCAAAAAGCGCATCCGCGCGCGCGAGGGACCCTCATCCTCCACCAAATTTCCTTCCTGCTCCAATGATCCGCTTGCGTCGGGCTCGCACGAAACCCGACGCTCGACTCCTCCAAAACTATGCTTTTCCAAATCGCCTCCCCACTTCGCACCGTCTGCGCGCTGTTGGCCCTCGCCTTCACCTGCATCCCCGCCGCACACACCGCTCCCCCGCCCGCAGTCGAAAAGGACCCCCGTTTGCATGCCGACGGCCCGGGGTGGCGTCTCGACAAAGCCACCATCGCGGACCCCACCTTGCCCAGAGTCCTGTTCGTAGGGGACTCCATCCTGCAAGGCTACATGGGCGGTGTCCTGAAGGTCCTCCGGGCCAAGGCGAACGTAGATTTCTGGGTCACCCCCCTTTGGCAGTCTGAGCGGTTCAACACCGTGCTGGCTGATGTTTTGAAAGAGGGCCCCTACGACGCCATCCACATCAATATCGGACTGCATGGCTGGCCCGAGGGTCGGATCCTCCCCGGAACCTATGAGCCTCTGACCAAGGCTTTTGTGGAGGTGATTCGGAAACATGCTCCGAACGCAAAGGT
>JBANFR010000010.1:0-48977 GCA_037975925.1 Verrucomicrobiota bacterium | reverse complement strand
AATCTATCTGAGATGCTGAACGCTTAATCCAAAGCCCAATCGACCCGAGCTGAGTCAATAGCAGACGCTTTTTACCCCTAACCTTCGGGTTGGGATTGGGGGGAGTTAATTAATCAGCGGTTCCCTAGCGCCACTTGGGCTTTTGCGTTTCCTTGATCGGCGGCTTTTTGAAACCATTCCGTGGCTTTGAGTTCATCTTTCGTGACACCAATGCCTTTAGCATAGCACCCACCTAAATTGAGTTGGGCTTCGGCGTCTCCCTTCTCCGCCAATACCTTGAGAGCGTCGAAATTTGCATCAGCAAACGCAAGGAGCGGACTGAGCGCAAGGGCCAGAACCAATATGAGCGCTTTGTTCATATTCAGAGTGGAGCGAATTGGGGTAGCAGAATCTACTATAAATTTACCCCACTGCGGACAACACCTTGATAGCGATCCGTCGACTTGACCTCAGTCACGCGGACCAATCGAGCGCACCCGGTCGATGTCTTTCGCCCTCTAAGGAACGAAGTGTCCCCTGCGGAACGCCACCAAAGGGGACACACAATCTGTCTGAAGAACCGCGTGTAGGCACCCGCGTTCTTGGTCACCTTACTTCCGCGCCGATGCGCGCCGCGCGATGTGGGATTCCGGGCACCGTGGACGCCGCAGGACTCCAGAGCGCCCTGTTGCGCTCTCGGACGGCAAATCAGTCAATCAGACCAAGCACAAACGGGCCAACCGGTGGGGTTCGCCTTTCCATCGACTCCTAAGCTGGCGCTGTTTGAGCGCCTCCCGCTCACGTTCCGCCGGTGAATGCGCTCGAGAGACGTACCGCTTGATTCCGCAAATCCCGAACGACAAACAGCCCGCGAAGATCCACGTTCCGCATCTCACGGGCGCCGTTCTCCCGACAACTCCCGAACCACCCCCGGTTCTTCACGAAGACTCGCTCGACGAAGTCCCATGCCCCAATCGCGCAGCCGTCGCTGAAATACCGCACACGGCAGCGCAACGACTGGTAAACGGGGTTAAGAGGGACAGCCCCCCTTTTGTGCCTTTCGCGCCGCTACCGGCTCCCCACACAAAACAGATGGTTCTCACCCCGCAATAAAAGCCGCCCTCCGACCGGAACCGGAGCCGCAATCACCCGTTCGCCCAGAGGGTTTTCCGATAGGAGTTCAAACGAACCCTCTACTCCTGCCACAAAAACCACGCCGTCCTCCCGGGCGAAGTAGAGTTTTCCATCCGCCAAAGTCGGCGAGGAATAATAGCTGGCTTTGTTTTTCGGAAATGCACCGCTCCACAGCGTTTTCCCCGACGCGGGATCCACACACTCGATCTCCCCGCGATCCCTCCCCAAATACACGCGCCCTCGATAAAAGGCCGGCGTCGGCACAAAGGTCCCCGTGTCCTCCCGCACCCACACCCGGTGCGAGTCCGTCACGTCGCCCTTGCCCCCCAACCGAATCCCATGCAAGCGGGTACCCCGCCCATACGGAACCACCACCGTATCCCCAGCGATCACCGGCGATCCCACCACCACCCAGTTGCTTTTTCCCTCCGGATTAAACGCGCCCACCGACCACAGCATCTGCCCGTCGGAAGCCGCATGCGCAGTCAGGTGCTCGGCCCCCCACACCAGAATCGCTTCGCGGCCCTCGTGCTGAAAAACAATCGGCGTCGCATAGCTGTGATCCCCCTCCTTCGGCGTCTCGTAATTCCGGGACACCTTCCAGCGGATCTCACCCGTGGTTTTGTCAAAAGCCGCCAACCACGACTCCCCATGGTGGAGCATGGACACCACCACCGCCGTCTCCGTCAGCACAGGCGAAATCCCGTAGTCCCAGTAAAGGGTGTCCCTTCCGAAACGTTCGACCAGATTGGTGGACCAAACCGTTTTGCCGTTCATGTCTGTGGCTGCGAGATTCCCGCTCTTGAACACCACAAACACCAACTTTCCATCGGTCACCGGCGAAGGATTGGACCCAGATCCGTTGCGGTGTTTACCCGGGGTCTCAGCACCAAAGGTGGTGCGCGAAAGCTCGCGCCCCGCCCAGTCGAAGCTCAGGAGCGCATCCGCCCCCTCCACCGGGGCGGTGACATAGATTTTGGAATTCCAAACAATCGGCGTGGAGCATCCCTTGCCCGGGAGAGGGGTTTTCCAAATCAGGTTTTCCGTGTCACTCCACCGCACAGGATAAGCTCCCGCTTCCGTGCTGCCGTGATCTTGGGGTCCGCGCCAACGCGGCCATTGGGCACCTGATGCGGACGAGGAGTCTGCGGCGAAGGCACTCGCCGCCATGCCAGTGCAAAACAGAAGGGGGAGAAACGGTTTCACCCGCCCATCTTCGCAGAAACGGCGTCCCCTTGCAGCAGCGCAAATCCGGGACCGGCCGCAGGGGATCCTTTCGGACTCCAACGACATCTCTCCATCCACGGCGGGATATTCTGCCCCTTCACAGAAATCCGCAGAGAACGCGGATGAACGCAGATGCTTTCAACTGGATTTCCCTTTCTGCGCTGCTCTGCGTCCTCTGCGGATCCATGGTCCGGTTTCCGTCGTTCGATTCGGGCCGCTTCTACAGCCCCCGACAAAGGGACAGACCTTTCCTATTCGTGGATTCCCTCTGCGCCACAACCCCGCTGGGGTTGTTCGTAAGAGGGGCACACGGTTCCGGTGGTCGCGCAAGGCGCGACGCACCGGCTAATCGCCTCTAAACCTCCGGTTTAGATTTCTACATACACCCCCTTCGTCACCCGTGGAGGCGAATTTCCCCTCACGTCCAACCACACGCCGCACCCTTCACCCTTCACCCTTCACCCTTCACCCTTCACCCTTCACCCTTCACCCTTCACCCTTCACCCTTCACCCACGCTCGCCCAATCAACCCGGAGGGTTGGCGGCTATTAGCCGGGCAGTCGCGCGCATCGCGCGCCCCCCGGATCTCCCACACAAAATAAACCCATCCCAAAGGGAGGGCGGCCCTTGGCCTCGCAGCCGCCGGAGGGACTTTTTCCAAACTCACCGATCCCTCTCCCTACGCCTCGCCCGGAGCTGAACCTCCGCCTCTTGATAGGAATCCCAGGCCGCTTGCTGGTATCGCAAAGCTTCCTCCGGACTCAAGAGCCCCTCGGGAACAAAAAGCCCGATGGGCGATTCACCCGTCAGCGCCGCGTAAAGACAGCAGGCGCTCAGATACGCGCCACGGGCCGTCGCATGAATCCAATCGGCGTAAAGGATCCCCAGCCTCTCCTCGGAAGGCTGGGGGCCCAAAATGCGCATCCAGGCTCCGACACTGGGTCCAAGGCGCACCCCCAACTCTCGCGCAAGCCACAGATTCGATTCCTGGAAGGTTTGGAAACCTCCGGGATATTCCAACGCCCGGGCAACGGGGGTTTCGTACAGGACCAATCGCGCGCCACACCGGTTTGCCACCTCGGCATAACGGCTTCCGTAGAGGAGTAAATCCTCCCGGGAATTGCGGTAAAAAGTCTCCACCACCACCTGGTCCCACAAGCCCGCCGCCATTTTGCCCCGCGCAGTGTCCGGCGCATCTCCGTCATTCCAGTGGCCGCGCATCCCCGTTCCCATGCGGGTTTGCTCGCCGGCCACAATCCGAAGACGGCCCAGCGGCGCCGACGCCGCCAACTGCTCCACGAGCAGGGGGACATTGCCGCGAATCGTATGGCTCGATCCCACAAACAGCACCGTACTCGTGCGCTCCTTCGATCGGAGCCACCGCTGCTGATGCAAGCGAAGCCGGGCCTCGCGAGTTGACGCATCGGTCACGCGATGCCCGGCGATCGAGAGGACGTCCATCAACTCCAGGCGGGCGCGGGCGGAGGGGGTTTCTTCGTAAAAAGTGAGCGACCAAAGGAGTTGCCGATCCGCCCCCCATTCCTCCAAAGCCCGCAACCAGAAAAGCGGCGCGTCTCCGTTCGCCGCAGGCGGCACACTCGCGCTCAGCAGCTCTCGCGTTTCAGCGAAGGCCCGCTGGAGGAGCAAGGTGCGGGCAAGCGCCAGGCGATACGTTCGGCGTTCCCAGGCGGAAATTCCCGGATGCGCCATCAATGCGCGCTGCGCCATCTCCGCCGCCGGATAATCGCGCAACGCCAGACAGGCAGGCACGCTCAGACGGAGCGCCTGAATCTGGAACGGTGACGCAAGCCCGGGAACCTTCAGCACCTCCTCGCAAGCGGCACGCACTTTGGCCCACGCCTCCGCATTCCCGTACAAGGACTGCGCCTTCGCCACCCACAACCACGCCTGCACACGGAACTCCCCCGGCACATCCGCTCTGGACAGAATTTCCCTCGCCACTTTCTCGGCGGAATAATCGTCGCCTTGTGCTGCGTGAGTCGCTGCCGCCGCCATCGACTGTTCGACCGTGGGCACAGACGCAGCCGCCAGACTCGCCCCGCACACGCCCCCGACGAGCACGGCCAACGCGCCGATTCCGCCCCCCAAATACCGCCACCAACGAGCGGAGGACACTCGGAAACCGGCCCCTCGATGGGACCATCCGCGCATCCATTCCCCTCGAAAAGCCACAGGCAAAACCCATCCCTTCTCCCACCCGCACTCCGAAGGAGGCACCGTTTTGTTGTTCACGTTTTCAGGTTCCACCAATTTCAGAATCCCATGAGTGTCTACCGTGGGAGCCTTGGGATCCCCGGGGGGTCTCCTGGATTTTCATCCATAAACATCCCGGCAGGACGCTCCCCACTTAGTCCGCGCGATTGCGCATGGCCTCGGCCACGTCGGAAAAAAATTGGGTCAATAGCGAAGACTCGGCCTCCGGAAGAGCGGCCTCCTGCATGGCTTGCCCCATCAGCTCGAGCCATCGGTCGCGGGCGGCGGAGCCGATGGGGAATGGAAAGTGGCGAGCCCTCAGCCGGGGATGACCGCGCTGCTCCAGGTACGTTTGCGGGCCGCCCAAGCGGTAGACGAGGAAATCCGCGAGCCGCTTTTCCGCTCCCTCCCAATCCCCGGGGGGGTACATGGGGCCGATCAAATCGTCCTGCCGGACACGCTGGTAAAAGCCGCTGACCAGCCGCCGGATGGGGGCCTCGCCCAGATTCGGGACAATTTGAGAAATGGGGTCCATCCCATGGCCAATAACCGTCCCCCGGGGAGAATTCAACCGGGGGCGGGGAGGCAGTCCGCTTCGACCGAGTGGGAAAGCGAAGCCCCAGCAAAAAAGTCCGCACCGACTGCGAAAGCGGCGAAACCGTTTTCAGAGCGAGCAAGGGACAGACATTTCCCGGAGCGAGCAAGGAACGGAAGGGGGACAGGGGACAGGCACTCCCCGGGGGAAGACTTCGGCGCGCTTCGGAGCAACCGGAAAAGAGCCGCACCCGGACCCGCCTCACGCGACGGGTTGAGCCGAGGGCTGCACCTTGCGGCCCATCACGTGGCAATACTTGCTGAAACTGGAGGGCTCCAGACGGTGCGTTTCCAGGAAACGAGACACGGATTCGGGCAAGTCCCCCGCCCCCTTGATCTCCATAATCCGGAGCCCCTTCGGGAGGAGCGACTCGGTGAAGCGGGCGTCATCCGGCTCCGGTTGGAATTGTTCAAAGCGATACTGGATCTGGTCGTCAAAGGTGACTCGCAGAGGCTCCCCGGGGACTAGTGCGAGGGAAAAGGCGCTCCGAAAATAGCGAACCACACAACTGGGCCGGAAGTGATCCTGTTCGACCATTCTCTGGACCTGTTCGAGGAGAGACTGGGTGTGCTCCGGGAATTCGGCTGGTCCACACTTTCCGGAAGCCATGGCGAGGGCCGCTGGCAGCGTGGTTTGGAAGCGGTGTTTGATTCCGAACAAGCCGACCTTGCTCTTGAGTTCGAGGAAAGTGGTCGGAGGAATCTGACCATCTCTGGAGCCGTACACGCGGACGCGCATTTTGTGGCGGCTGGGGAGGCGGTGCCAGGCATCCCAATAGCACCGTAAATCCGGGGAATCGTAATAAAGACTGACCACCGGATAAGAGCCTGTCGGGCTGGCCTGCGTGTCGGGCTGAAGGGCGCCGCCAAATTCAGACAAAAAGGCGTCCGCCTGAGCTTCGCTCAGCAGAAACTTCAGTTCAAAGCGCTCGCCTTGTTCCATAGGTCAGCGGGGTCTCATCCGACACAGCGTTTTGCAGGCCAAGGCGACCACGTCTGCGTCCACTCACGCGCCTCAGGGCTGTCGCACAAATTCTACAAGGTCCGCCCGCAGCTTCCGGGCGTCCGGTTCAAAGAGGTACATCATGTGTCCGCTTTCATAGAGACTGAACCGGATATTCCCCTGACTCCCGGCCGGGATCGGGAGATGCCCCAAGCTGTATCGCATCGAATCCTCAGGAACCGCCATATCCCTCCGGCCGCACAGAACCAGGGTCCGCATCCGGGGGTTGTTCTGGATGGCGTTGGCCAGGGCGTCCCCCATGGAGACGTACTTGTTTTCAAAGCTGTGCCAGCGCCAGGGCAGCGAATGATTCAGGATGTGATAGGGGTGGTCGCTCTCGTAACCGAGATCCTTGCGGACGTAGGCGTTGATTGCGGAAGCAAACCCGCCGGCGATGTTGGAGTAGGAGGGGTCAAATCCCGTTGTGGTCTCCCCGGGCTCCGCGTCGAGACCGGTGACACGCGCGTCAAAACGGCCGACAACACGCCCCTCCTTGGCCAGGAGCGCCTTCCGGAAATAGGAGGGATCCAGTCTCAGGTTTTGGCGGAGAATTTCCTCCGGGGTTAGTCCCGTGAATCGGGCCAACTGCCTGGCCACCTTCGCCCGGGCGGCCTCCGGAAGGGCGTTCCCCGCCAGCAGGGCGAGGGCATATTCTCCCTGCGCAAAAGCGCGCGCCTCCTCCACGGCCTTCTCCAGGTTCGCCTGTAGAGCAGCCTCCAGCTTTCCGTGATAATGCGCCGTGGCCGTCATCGTCGGCAAAAACAGGAGGTGGGGGAGGTCGTTTCCCGAGGAGGGGAGCAGGGTCTGAAAATCGATGAGGCCCGACAACAGCACCAGCCCCTCCGGATACAGCCCGTGTTTGGACTGCAAATACCGGGCGAGCCCCGCCACACGCATCACCCCGTAGCTTTCGCCGCACAAATACTTCGGCGAAGCCCACCGCTGTTCGCGCGTGCTGAAGAGCCGCACGAACTCGCCCACCGAACGAATATCCTCGTTCACCCCAAAAAACTGATCCGGCTTTTCCCCCTTCGCCGCCCGGCTCAACCCCGTGCTCACCGGATCCACAAACACCAGATCCGTCGCGTCCAATATGGAGTGAGGGTTCTCAACCACCTTGGAAAACGAGACGGGGCTCAGCCCTTCGGGCGGCAAATCCACCCGCTTGGGCCCCAGCCCCCCCAAATGCAGCCACACCGCCGAGGCCCCCGGTCCCCCGTTAAAACAACACATGATCGGACGCTTCTCCTCCTGGAGCGCCAGACGCTGCCCCTTCTCATCCGTCGCGGCGTAGTACACGTAAAAAACATCCGCAAGCCGCCCCCCGTCCTCCTTCAGAACCGGGATGGTCCCGGTTTGAGCCACGTAGGAAAGAAGGGATGTCCCCAGCGTGACTTTCCCAGGCCTTTGCTTCGGTTTTTCCTCGGGCTCACGCTCGGTCTTCCGCGTCTCCGCCCCCGTCGCTTTGGAAGGTGGAACGGTGTTTTTTTCCTCCCCGCCGTCCTTGGGAGCGTCGGTTTCAGCGAGCAAAGGAAAAGAGATCAGGCCGAGGGCAATGCAGAGGAGGAATCGTCGGTTCATAGGACTCGCAGGGGGAAAATGGGAATGGGGGTCCCGGCAAAGCGCCTCCTGTGCCTCTCCTTTGCTCCAAACACAATCCTCCGGATGCCCCGGGAACGCGGTTGGGATTTCTTTGTGGCCGGGAAAGCGCTTTGTTCGAGACATGACCTCCCCCAATCGCAGGTCGGGCATGATGCGCTGGCTTCTGAGCCTTCCGATGTGGCTGGGATACGCCGCTGCGTCCCCGGCGGCTCCGTCGGATTTTCCCGAGGTGCACTTCAGGGATCCCCCCCATTCTTACTGGAGCCGAAAACCCGCCGATGCCTTCGCCCGGCGCACCGAGGCGACCCAAAACGCCCTCGCCCCGGCCTTGGGGGGATCCCCCGCCGCACTCCAAACTCTGCTCGAAACCCTAGGGATTCCCGTCACTTCGCAGCTGTGGGTGTACTCCGCCACCAGCCTGCAAAGCGGGCTCATCCGCCCCGCAAACCCGCGTGCCCTTTATTTCAACCACGAACTCTACGTCGGGTTCGTCCCCGATGGACGCCTGGAAGTGGCGGCCATTGACCCCGAAATGGGGCCCGTCTTTTACCTGGTCGAGTCTCGGGGAGCAGCCCCGGTCCAGGTAAGTCGCAGCACCCGCTGCATGAACTGCCACGCCAGCCAGACCACCGAACGCGTCCCCGGACTGTTCGCCGAGTCCGTCCTCGTCAACACCACCGGTGCCAGCCTCGACGGCTTCCGCCGCGGACTCGTCGGCCACACCCTTCCCATCCCCGAAAGACTGGGAGGATGGCACGTCACCGGAGCGCCTCCCTCGGCGAAACACCTCGGAAACCTCCTCGCCGAGTCGAGGCCCGGCGGCTACGCGAGCTTCCCGAATCCGCCCGGAGCCCACTTTGCACCCCATCGTTACCCGGTGCAGAGCAGCGACTTTTTGGCCCACCTGATCCACGAACATCAGATCGGCTTCCACAACCTGGTCACCCTCGCCGTGTACCACGCGAGGGAAAACCGGGAAAACCGCCAGGATGTGCTCCAAAAAATCGCCCTGCGACTGGTCCGCTACGTTCTTTTCCAAAACGAAGCGCCTCTCCCACCGGGCGGAATCACCCCGGACCCCGCCTTTGTGCGCGACTTTCTGCGGGGAGCCCACCGCACTCCGGAGGGGGCCAGCCTGCGGGAGCTGGATTTGAAGACGCGCCTTTTTTCCAAACGATGCAGCTACATGATTCACACCCCGAGCTTTGCCGCGTTGCCCGAAGACTTTCTCCAACCTTTCCGGGAAGCGCTCGAAAAAGCGCTCCGGATTCAAAACGCACCGGCGGAGTTTGATTACCTTCCGGCGGACGAAAAAAAAGCGATCCGTTCCATCCTCCGGCAAACGCGCATTTTGCCCTAAGGGTTCGCCTCATGGGGGCTTTCTGCCGGGGGCTAGTGGCAGGGGCTGAAGGGCTAATGGGGGGGCGCGATGCGCTCGAGCGCCTTTTCAGGGATCCACCCCTCGCCGCCCTCCGGCAAGGCGCACCGATCCCATCCGGCGCTGTGATCCAGGATTCGGACCCGGCTTCCTGCGGGAAGATCTCCGAGCGAGCGCGCGGGGTCGGCCGGCGCCCCGCGAACGGTGACGGAGCGCGCCCGGACGAGGGCCATGTCCGCTTCCAAGGCGTCGTGTCGGATCCAGCCTCCGCCGGCGACACTCAGGCACAGACCGCTCCCCAGGAGGAAAGCTGCTCCCGCTCTGGAATGCGCAAAGACCGCAAGACCGAGGGCGAGCAGACTGAGCCACCCCCCGAGGGCCAATACCCAGCCCTCCCAGCCGCGCGACCACTCCGGCCTCGGGAGTAACCACCACCTCGTAGCGGGCGCACGCACGCCCAGCGCCGTGCGCGCCTTGCTCAAAGCCTCGAGCGAAGGCGCATGCTGGGCGTCGAGCCGAAGCGCCCGCTCCCACTCCAGCATCGCACCGCCAGGATCGCCAAGCGCCTCACGCACCCTGCCCAGATTAAAACGCACCGCCACCGAGTTGCCCTCCGCTGCCAGCTGCCGGTTGTAGGCCACCTCGGCCTCCGCAAATTTTCCCTCCGTAAAGAGTCGATTGCCCTCCTCAAAAGGAGACGCCGCCAAAGCAGCCCCCGCCCACAGCGCCAGGCACAGGCCCATTCCCACCCACCGGCTCAAACTCGTCACTGGGCGCTCCTTTCCACCAGTGCCATCACACGCCCCCGCTGCACCTCGTCCAATACGGTCTCTCCACGGGCCCCGGCAAAACGGGCGGCCGCATCCGTTTCAAAGAGCCAGCGCAACTCGCCCCGAACTGCGGAGTCCCAGCCAAAGGCCTCCGCCAACTCGCCCTCGCCAAGGGCCAAAAAGGGGCGCCCCGTGCGCGCGGCAGCCCGAAGCTGGAGGACGCGGATGGCTTCCTCGAGAAAAGCATCCGCAGGAGCAAGCCGCTTGAGCTTTGAGGCCCGCGATGCCGCTTCTTTCCGCAACGCAGGGCCGGGGCCGCGCCGGGCAAGGCGAGCCGTGTTCCAGCGCACCAGTCCCCACAGAGCGAGGAGGGCGACCAGGCCGCCTTGCACCTGCCAGAAAAGCCGGGTCGGACGCCACCCCAGCGGGGCCTCGGCTATCGGCACCGTGTTGGTTTGTAAAATGGGAGGCTCCGGAGGCGTCGGTTTCGGAGCCGCTGGGGCTGGCTGCGGCTTGGGTTGCGGCGGAACAGGGAGCCCTCCTTCCACTTCCAGTGCCACCGGACGGCTCACCTGTGTGGAATACCGACCAGTGGAAGGATCAAACGAAGAAAACTCAAACTGCGGCGTCTGGCGCTGGTTCACCTCGGGCACAACCGCAAGACGGAAGGTCTTCACCCCCCGGAGACCGGTTTCGTCAGACTTCGTGAAGTTGGTTTCGGGCGGATACACCCGCCATCCCTCTGCCTTCACCAAGGGCGGCATCTCAATCCGGTCAAAGTTTCCCTCGCCCTCCACCTGCAGCATCAGGTTCAAGGGCTCTCCCGCCTTGATCTTCGGCTGCTGACTGATCACCGAAAACCGGAAGTTTCCCACGGCACCCCGGAAAGACTCCGGTTTTCCCTCCGTCGGCAACTCCCGCACCTGCATTTGCTGCTCCTCGACCCGCAGCACACGCTCCTGCAACACCGTCGGTTCTGAATCGAAGGGGAACCCATCAAAAATGCCCCCAAAAGGAGACGCCCCACGATCCCGCTTTTTGGGGGACGCCATCTGGATTTTGAATCCGACGGGGCCCAGCGCCACGCTGCCGCTTTTGACCGCCGTCAACACCGAGCGGAAACTGACCACATCATATTCGCGCCCATTGCGGTTCTGCTGCCGCTGGAAAGGCTGCTGGAAAGGGGTCTTCACAAAGGCATCCGTCACGAAGTCGGGCATGCTCCGGATACTCCAGCGCACCTCCGCCGGGACCAAAATCCGGGCCTCCACCGGAAAAGCTTCCCCGATGTAAGGAGGCCGCTTTGGAATCTCCAATTCCACCAGCACCCCCTGATTGGCCTCCGGGAGCCCCGCTTGCCCGGGCTGCAGCACGTGCAGGGTTGCCGGCTGCGTCAGGTAACGCTTCCCCTCAATCTCGATTTCCACCGGAGGCAACACCAAATCACCCAACTTATTGGGAGTCACATAGTAACGATACGTCATCGTCACCGTCATCTCAAAGTTGTTGATCGTGGTTTGAAGCGACGGCCCCAAATACTGCACCTGAGCGCCCTCCATCCGAATCGCCGGAGGCTGCCGCACTTTCTGCGAACCGGTGACCGTCACCGCCAGGTTTACCGGCTCGCCCAGGGCGGTGGAATCGGGCGTAAACGAGGCGCCCACCGAGATCTCCGCCGCCTGCAAAGGGAATTGGAGCCCGCTCCCGCCCGCGCACAACCACAGGATGAGGACGCACAAAAACCCCCGGCGCGAAGCCGGTGCCCATTTTTGAAAAAGCCGCATCTTGCTCATAGCCAGTTTGGAAACCATGGGACCGGAGGCACCCTACCAAGTCCGCCCCTCACGCGAACGCCCCGCTTGTTGCTGCCTCGCATTGGGAACCCACAACTGCACCCGGCGATCCTCGCTCCGCAGCGCCTCCAGCAGCGCCGCAGCCTGTTCCCGAGTCATTATTTTCCCGTCTCCCGCCTGAACCGCCTCCTCCGGGGACGCGCCCTCCTTCTTTGAACCCTGGCGCCCCTCGCCCGCCATCGGCTCGTTCTTTAATTCACCCCGAGGCTTGGATTCCCGAGCCGACTCCTCCTTCGGTTCCGGCACTTCGCCGTTGGAGCCCGACTTTTCCCGGCCCTTGGAATCCCCAGGACGCTTCCCGCCGTCGGAAGGTTTCCCGGCCCCCTTGCCCTCCCCTTGGGATCCCTCTTTCTCCCCCTTTTCCTCCTTTTCACCCTCGGAAGATTCCCGCTTCGAGTCCTGACTCTGATCGCCCTTGGAACCGGATTTTTTCTCCTCCGAAGGATCCTTTTTGTCCTTCGAATCCTCGGATTGATCCTTTCCGGACTCATTTTTTTTCGGAGGTTTCTGTTCCAGGAGCTTCCGGGCTACCGCCCGGTTGTGGACTGCGTCCTCCAGCTCGGGATTGCGCCGAAGCGCCTCGTCGTAGTGGGCAATCGCCTGCTCCAAAGCCTTGGCATCCATTCCACGACGGCCCTGGCGGGCCTGCTGGACCAGGGTGTTGGCCAAATTGTACTCCGCCCGGCTTCTGAGAACGGGATCCTTGGATGCCAGCGCCGCTCCAAACCCCTCAATCGCCTTCGCCCAATCCCCGCTCTTGTAGGCTGCCGCCCCCCAGTTGTAGGCGCGCTCGACCGAATCGGAACGCCCCACACGCTCCGCCTCAAAAGCCTTCAGTGAACCGGCATAATCCCCGTCCTCGTAAAGTTCCCGCGCCGTCTTCGCAAAGCCCCCCGCCGGAAACAACACCACTAGACACAGCACAAGCACTCGCGCACCCCTCGGCCTTTCTCCCAGCAACATCGCCCATCCCAGCAGCCCCAAGGCCCCCGCCAAAGGCCACTGGTAGCGCTCCAAAGGCCGGACCCGGGCCTCCTGCTGAATCTCACGTTGCTCCATCAACATCACTCCCTCCTTCACAATCTTCTGCATCTCCAAAGGACCCGTCTGCAGGCGCGTATAAAATCCGCCGCCCACCGTCGCCAACTCCTGCAAACCCGCCTCGTCCAGGCGCGATTGCACCACATTCCCCGACTCGTCTCGCACGTACTCCACCCCCCCACGCGGGGACGGCAGTGCCAACACCGAGCCCTCCGGCGTCCCAATTCCCACCGTAAAGATCCGAATTTTTCCCGCGACCTCCTTCGCAACCGCCAACCCGTCCGCCTCCAAGTCCTCGCCGTCGGTCATCAGGATCAGCGCCTTTTGCCCACCCTCCGAATGTTCAAATGCCTCCACTGCGGTGCGCAACGCCTCCCCAAGATTCGTTCCAGGCAGGGGAATCAAATCGGTCTCCAATTCATGAATCGCCGCGAGCACCGCCGCGTGATCCGACGTCACCGGAGCTTGCAAAAACGCTGAACCGGCAAAGGCCACCAGCCCGATCCGATCGCCGGGCAAGAGGCGAACCAGATCCTCCGCCGCCAGCTTGGCCCGCTTCAGACGGGAGGGCGGCATGTCAGAAGCCTGCATCGATCGGGAAACATCCACCGCAATGATCACATCCCGGCCCCATCCGGGACGTTCCTCCTTCACCTCGCCCCACTGGGGCCGGGCGAGCGCTGCAATTCCCAATCCCAGGCCGCCGAGGACCAGTCCCAAGCGCAGACTTTTGCTGGCGGTCGGTCCGACGAGCGCGGGAAACAGGCGTTCCGCGACCAACGCTCGCAGACGCCGGGCTGACGAGCGGCCCGACCACACCCAGCCCGCCAAAAAGACAGGCAAGACCAGCAGTAAACCAAGCACCCAAGGATGTTGCAGTTTCATGGAAGTCGCCTCCCCACAGTGATTGTCCAGACCAATGCCAGCCCCACCAAAGCCAGCCCGAGCCCCAGCGGCCACTCAAACAACTCACGAAAATTTCGGGAACGCAAGGCCTCCACCGGCACCTTCTCCAAGGTGTCGATCTCGCCAAAAATCCGCTTCAAAGAATCACTGTCCGTCGCCCGAAAAAACTTTCCCCCGCCGATCTCCGCCACCTTCCGCGCCTGATTTTCATCCGCCGTCACCAACACCTGCTGGTAGGTGATCCGCCCAAACTGGTCTGGGATCGGAATGGGCGCGTACCCTTCGCTGCCCGCGCAGATCGTGTAAATTTTGATCCCCAAGGCACGCGCGGCCTCAGCGGCCGTGTTTGGACTGACCTGCCCCGCATTGTTGTCGCCATCAGTCAAAAGCACGATGATTCGCGTCCGGGCATCCGGGTTCTCGCCCAGCCGCCGGGTGGCCGAAGCCAGCGCCGACCCAATCGCCGTGCCGTCCTCCACCAGGCCAATGCGCAGACGCTTCAAGTTCTGCTTCAACCAATCGTGGTTGAGCGTCAACGGACTCACAAGATAGGGCCGCCCGGCAAAGGCGATGATCCCGATCCGATCACTGGGCCGTCCCTCGATAAACTCTTCGGTCACCTGCTTGACCGCATCAATCCGCGCGGCCCTGCGACCGCCGATCGAAAAGTCCTCGGCCAACATCGATCGCGACACGTCCAGGGCCACCAGAATATCGACCCCGCTGGCCTTGATGACCTCCACGTCCTTGGCCAGTTGCGGGCGCGCCAGCGCACACACCAGAGCCGTCCACCCCAGCACGAGCAGCGCCAGACGGGCCCGCCCCCAGTTTGCACGAACCGGACGCCCCACCCCCTTGAGAAGGCTCACCCCCGGAAAGCGAACCGCCGAGGCTCCTCCAGGAGCCCCGGAACGCCACACAAAAACGGGCACCAGACCCAGCAACAGAAACGCCCACGGCGCCCCCCAAACCAGACTCTCCGAGGTCATGAACCACCCCCCGTCGCCGGACTGTGTACCCCCCGAATCAGCCCCGTCGCCAGATCCAGAAGCTCCACACGCAGGCCCGCCTCCGCCAACTCCGCCGCAAACTTCAAGCGGTCACATTGCGCCAGAAAACGCCGCAACTGCACCTTTTCCTCCTCGCTGAATCGCGGGCTCTCATCGATTCCCCGCAAAAACTCCGCCGTCGTCTGCCGGGTCACCCCAATGCGGTGAATGATCTCCAAATAACGCCTCAACACTTCCGATAAAGCCGCCGCAAAATCCCGCGATTCGAGCGCTGCCCCCTCCGCACCCCGCAACCGCTCCAGTTCCCGAAACGCCACGTCCCGGGGCGACGGCAGAGGCGGCCCGGACCGGGGGCGCCGCATCCACGCCCGGATCATCCACCCCACCAAAAAAAGCGCCACGACACCCGCCAGCGCCGCCCATGCAATCCGCTGCATCGTCCAAAAGGGAATCTCCACCAGCGGCGCAATATCCCGCAAATCCAGGGGAGTGCCAGCACCACCACCCCCTGCAACCGGAGCGGCCCAGGCCGAAAAACTCGCAGCCCCCCCCCCGAGAATCGCCAGCCTTCCCCCCTTGGAAAAGACGCCGCTCATGCGCGTGCCCCCAGACGATGTTCCCGGGTCAGAAAAAAATTCTGAAGCGCGGGCAGCCAGTCCCGGTCCGTCCGCAGAGGCACACAGTCGACCCGTTGCCTTCTCAGCAGACTTTGTAGGGCACCCGAACGTTCGCGAACCGCCGCCGCGAACGCTTCCCGGACCCGGGGATCGCCCGTCGAAACTTCGAGGAGTTCCCCGGTTTCGGCATCCTCCAGGCAAACCGTGCCGAGGTCGGGAAGGGTTTCTTCGCGGGGATCCACCAGGGGCATCGCCACCAGGTCATGCCTGCGGGCCGTGAACCCGAGCTGTTTACTAAAATCCGCCGACTGAAAATCGCTCAGCAGAAAGATCACGCTTCTGCGATGCAGCACGCGGTTGAGTCTTTCCAGGGCCGACGCGAGCTGTGTGCCCCGCCGTTTGGGCTCAAAAAAGAGGATCTCGCGGACAATCCGCAGCGCATGCCGCCGACCGCGCATCGGCGGCACGTACAACTCGACCTGGTCCGTAAACAGGAGGAGACCGACCTTGTCGTTGTTGCGAATCGCGCTGAAAGCCAGAACACAAGCGACCTCCGCGGCCAACTCCCGCTTACTCTGCGACACGCTCCCAAAATCCCCGGAACCGCTCACATCCACCGCCAGCAACACGCACAATTCCCGCTCCTCCGTGAACTTCTTCACGTAGGCCTCTCCACGCACCTCCCCAAAGCGGGCCGTCACATTCCACTCGATGGTGCGCACCTCATCTCCCGGCTGATACTCACGCACCTCCTCAAAATTCATCCCCCGCCCCTTAAAAACACTCCGGTATTGCCCCGAAAAAGCCGCCTCCACCCGGGCACGAGTCCGGAGTTCCAGTCGCCTGATTTTGCGCAAAATCTCGCGGGGATCTTCCATGCTCCTTGGCTTTCGGGGCGACTCCGCCTACGGCACCGGGAGGTGCTGCAAGAGTTTTGAAATAATCGACTCGCTCGAGAGATCCTCCGCTTCCGCCTCGTAGCTGACCAAAATCCGGTGCCTCAACACGTCCGGCGCCACGTTCTTCACGTCCTGCGGGGTCACATAACCGCGCCCCGCCAAAAAGGCGCGCGCCTTCGCCGCCAGCGTCAACGCAATCGTGGCCCGAGGCGACGCCCCGTACCGCAACATTCCATCCAGCCCCTTCACCCCGTAAACCGAGGGTTCACGGGTCGCAAACACCAGATCCACAATGTAATCCTTCACCCGGTCGTCCACAAAAAGCTCATTCACCAGGGCTCGCGCCGCCAAAATATCCTTCGGATCCAATATCTGCGAAACCTCCAACTTCGGCGCCGAAGTCCCCATCAAATCCAAAATCTGCCGCTCCTCCTTCTTGCTCGGATAGCCCACCTTCAGCTTGAGCATAAACCGGTCAAGCTGCGCTTCGGGCAACGAATACGTCCCCTCCTGCTCCAGCGGATTCTGTGTCGCCAACACCAGGAACGGATCCGGCAACGGGAAAGTCTGGTCCCCAATCGTCACCTGCCGCTCCTGCATCGCCTCCAAAAGCGCACTCTGAACCTTCGCCGGCGCACGGTTGATTTCATCCGCCAAAATCAGGTTCGAAAAGAGCGGACCGCGCTTGGTCGAAAACTCCCCGGTGCGGGGATTGTAAATGAGCGTGCCGATCAAATCCGCCGGCAAAAGGTCGGGCGTAAACTGGATGCGCTGGAAGCCCGTGTGAATACTTTGCGCCAAGGTTTTGACCGTCAGGGTTTTGGCAAGGCCGGGCACCCCCTCCAGCAGGATGTGTCCATTGGTCAGCAACCCCACGAGCAACCCCTCCACCAACGAACGCTGTCCGACCACAACCCGCCCTATTTCCTGTTCCAGAGGCGCCACCCAGTGGCTGGCAATGCGAACCTGTTCGGTGATTTCTTGGGGAGTGGGCATGGGCAACGCAAAAGTGTGACAGCCGCTCTATCGGAATGTTCGAGCCGCGGAAAGCTTTCCCACCCCCGCTCCGCCCATTCCCACACCCTAGGAAGCCTTCACTCCCGTCGCAAAGACGGTCTGAAACGCTGGATTTTGCTCGTCCCGCGAAACCACGCCCACCTCCACCTCCACAAAACCCGCCTCCTCCAAAAAACCCACGAGCGCCGCCTCCGTGAACCCTAACCACGTGTCCGCATACAACTCGCGCGCCTGTTCAAACTGGTGCGCCAAAAGATCCAAAATCGCCACTCGCCCCCCAGGCTTCACGATCCGGTAAGCCCCTTGTACCACCCGCGACGGATTCCCCGCGTGATGCAGCGCCTGGGAAAGCAGCGCCAAATCCACGCTCTCATCCTCCAGCGGCGGCGCCTCCATGTCCCCCAACCGATACTCCAAATTGCCAATGCCATTCTCCAGAGCGAGCGCCGCCCCGTACTCCACCATCTTCTCGGAGTTATCCACCGCAATCACCCGCCGCGCCCGCTTCGCCAAAATCTGCGACAAATGCCCCTCCCCCGCCCCCAAATCCGCAATCACCATCGGCGGCACCAGCGCCAGCAGCATCCGCGCAACCCCCTCCCACGTCCGCCCAGGACAATACGATTTCCCGAATTTGCCCGCCATCCGGTCAAAATACTCCCGGCTCCGGTCCGCCCTTTTGCGCCGCAACACCTCCAGAGCACGCGCATCCTCGCGCGCCTCCGGCAAGTCCCGGGCCGCCGCCGCCCACACCGGCCCCAACTCGCCCTCCTGCAACGCCTCCCCCGGCGCGTAATAGATGTTTTTCCCGGCACGCCGATCCCGAACCAGACGCGCCCCCCGCAACTGCGCCAGGTGGGAGGAGATGCGGGACTGGCCCATCCCGAGGACTTCCTGAATTTCGACCACGGAAAGCTCCTCTTCGCGCAGGAGAAGGAGGAGCCGCAGGCGGGTTTCGTCGGCGAGAAGCCGCAGGGATTTCACGATTGACGGCATGGGTGCGGGCCTCCATACATCCATCCATCATGATGCGTCAATACATTCACGGACGCACCACCCACCTCTAATCCTCTATGTCTCGTCGCTTTATTTTCTCCTCCGAATCCGTCGGTGAAGGCCATCCAGACAAAGTCTGCGACACCATCTCCGACGCCATTCTCGACGCCTGTCTCGTTCAAGATCCCCTCAGCCGCGTCGCCTGCGAGGTCTACGCCAAAAGCAACGTGGTCGTCGTCGGTGGAGAAATCACCACAAGCGCCAAACCCGACTACACCGCACTCGTGCGCGACTCCATCCGGGGTATCGGCTACACAAACGACGACGACGTCTTTCATGCCGACAAGGTGTTCGTCATGAACATCATCACCGCCCAGTCCCCGGACATCGCCCAGGGCGTCGATGCCCGCGCCGCCGACGGCAAAGAAACCGCAGAGCAGGGCGCCGGTGACCAGGGCCTCATGTTCGGGTTCGCCTGCAACGAAACCCCTGAGTTGATGCCCGCCCCGGTGATGTTCGCCCACCGCCTCGGCCGCGCCATCACTCGTCTTCGCAAGGCGGGCGCCGTCGACTGGCTCCGCCCGGACGCCAAGACCCAGGTCTCGGTCATCTACGAAGGGCACCGCATCATCGGCATCTCCAACGTGGTCATCTCCACCCAGCACGCCGAGTCGGTCTCCAACGCCACTCTCCGCTCCTTTCTCATCGACGAGGTGATCCGCAAGGAAATCCCCGCCGATTTGCTCACCGCCGACACCCAGTTTTTGATCAATCCGACCGGCCGCTTCGTCGTCGGAGGCCCCCAAGGCGATACGGGACTGACCGGCCGCAAAATCATCGTCGACACCTACGGCGGCATGGGACGCCACGGCGGCGGTGCTTTCTCCGGAAAAGACCCCTCCAAGGTCGACCGTTCCGCGGCTTACATGGGCCGTTACGTCGCCAAAAACGTGGTGGCCGCCGGACTGGCAGACCGCTGCGAAGTGCAGTTCGCCTACGCGATCGGCTACCCCGACCCGGTCAGCATTCACATCGACGCCTTTGGCACCCACAAGGTGGCCGAAGAGCGCATCGAAAAAGCCGTCTCGGAGGTCTTCAACTTCAAGCCAGCCGAAATCGTTCGTCAGCTGGATCTGCTCCGGCCGATCTACTCCAAAACAACCAACTACGGGCATTTTGGGAAAAACGATCCCGACATCACTTGGGAACGCACCGACAAAGTCGACGCCCTCCGCGCAGCCGTCTAGCCCGCAACATTCCACCCAACAAACCGCATCTACTTATGCTGACCGATACCCGCACCACGCCTGACTTCAAAGTTCGCGACCTCTCCCTGGCCGATTGGGGCCGCAAAGAAATCGGCATTGCCGAGAAAGAAATGCCCGGCCTCATGGCCATCCGCGAAAAATACGCGCCCCTCAAACCCCTCGCAGGCGTCCGCATCACCGGATCCCTGCACATGACGATCCAGACCGCCGTTCTCATCGAAACGCTGGTCGATTTGGGCGCCTCCGTCCGCTGGGCAAGCTGCAATATTTTCTCAACCCAAGACCATGCGGCAGCCGCCATCGCCGCTGCCGGAATCCCCGTCTTTGCCTGGAAGGGCGAAACCCTCGAGGAATACTGGTGGTGCACCCAGCAAGCCGTCACGCATCCCGGCGGCCTCGGACCGGAATTGGTCGTCGACGACGGCGGTGACGTCACGCTTCTCATCCACAAGGGTGTGGAACTGGAAAACGGGAGCGACTGGGTCAACACCCCCAGCTCCAACACCGAAGAGCAGGTCATCAAGAACCTGCTCAAAGAAATCCACCACGAAAACCCCATCCACTGGTCCTCGGTGGTCAAGTCCTGGCGCGGCGTTTCCGAGGAAACCACCACGGGCGTGCATCGCCTCTACAAACTCCAGGAGCAGGGCAAACTGCTCGTCCCAGCCTTCAACGTGAACGATTCCGTCACGAAGTCCAAATTCGACAACCTCTACGGCTGCCGCCACTCCCTCGTCGACGGACTCAACCGCGCAATTGACGTGATGATCTCTGGGAAAGTCGCCGTCGTTTGCGGCTATGGCGACGTGGGCAAAGGCTCCGCCCAGTCCCTCCGCGGGCAGGGTGCCCGGGTGATTGTGACCGAGGTGGACCCCATCAACGCGCTCCAGGCTGCCATGGAGGGCTACGAAGTCACCACCCTCGAGGAAACCCTCGGACGGGCCGACATTTACATTACCACCACGGGCAATGTGGACGTGATCACCCTCGAGCACATGCAGGCCATGAAGGATCAGGCGATCATCGCCAACATCGGTCACTTCGATAACGAGATTCAGGTCGACCGCCTCAATGCGGCCCCCGGGGTCAGCCGCACCAACATCAAGCCCCAGGTGGACAAGTATCGCTTCGCCGACGGCCGCGAGATTTTCCTCCTCGCCGAGGGGCGCCTGGTCAACTTGGGCTGCGCAACGGGACACCCCAGCTTTGTGATGTCCAACAGCTTCTCCAACCAGGTGCTTGCTCAGATTGATCTCTGGAAAAACAAGGACCTCTATAAGCCCTCCGTCTACGTGCTTCCCAAGCGTCTGGACGAGGAGGTGGCCCGTCTGCATCTCGAGAAAATCGGGGTCAAACTCACCAAGCTGACTCCTGCTCAAGCCGGCTACATCGGCGTGCCGATCGAAGGCCCTTACAAGCCCGAGCATTACCGGTACTAAACCACCGCTCGCATCGGACTCCCCGGCCCCGGGCATTTCCCCGGGGCCGGATTCCCCTCACTTTTCCCCCAGCGTCCCGTGCTCCTGGCCTTTCACAAGCCGTACGGGGTTCTCTCTCAGTTCACCCCCGAGCCGGGTTCCTCCTGGGCCACCCTGGCCTCTTTTGGATTCCCTAAGGGCGTTTACCCCATTGGGCGATTGGACGCCCAAAGCGAGGGCCTGCTCCTTCTCAGTGACGAACCGTCCCTGAATGCCCGCCTGCTGAACCCATCCTCCGCCCACGAACGCGAATACTGGGCGCAAGTCGAAAACCTCCCGAGCGCCGAGGCTCTCGCCCAAATTCAACACGGCCTGTCTCTCGGAAATTATCGCACCCTGCCCTGCCGGGCTTGGAAACTCGACCCACAACCCGACTTTCCCCCGCGCACACCGCCCATCCGGGTCCGCAAAAGTATCCCGGACTGCTGGATCGCCCTTGTTCTTGTGGAGGGCAAATACCACCAGGTGCGCAAAATGACGGCTGCCGTGGGGCACCCCACGCTGCGCCTGGTCCGGGTGCGGATTGGCCGCATGGAGCTCGGAACACTTCCCGCCGGCCAGTGGCGTATACTGGAGGGAGCCGACCGGGAAGCGGCACTCAGCCATCCGAGCCAAGGGAAGAAAACCCCTCGATCCCGTTTTTCTTAGGGTAGAGCAAAAAAAAGCTCTCCAAACGCGTCAAAATAAGCGATGCTTTACCTGACGCGCGGCTTCCCGCTGGCCCCTGCGTGTTCATCAACCCCACCCAGAACCCTCCAAAGCGCGTTGCTGCTTTTGTTGCATGAAAACCATTCTGAAGAGTCTCTTCCGGAAAGCCCCCACGAGTGCGAATCTGAGTCCCAACAAGCCGCGCACCGGCTACTCGCAAACTCCCTCGAAAACGATCCCGAGACGCTCTGAGCTGCTACTCGACGCCATCAGCAACGAGGAAGAGGAGATCAAATCCCGTCTTTCCAGTGCCAAAAGAGCCATGATTGCCGAGAATTTACCGCTGGCACGGGCCAATTTCGAATGGGTTCTGCAGAGGAGACCCTCCGACCTTTCCGCTAGACTGGGCCTGCGTTGGGTCAAAAGGCAGGAAAACGGAGGAATCGACGACCCGGATTCCTCGGAGGAAATGCCCTAGAGCCTGGCCCGCCGAGGATTCGCCAGGGCGCAGCTCTTCTGCTTCGTTTCGGGCATGCGCCCCGACCATTCCGATCCGTCCCCAGATAACGGCTTCCTCTCTGCCCATGTGGCCCTCCTCCAAGACAGCTTTTTCCGCCTGACCGGACGCCGGTTGGGTGGTGCTCCCACGGATCTGAGCGCAGAGGCACTTTACCATGCGCCCTTTGTCGTGCTCTCTCACGACACCCAGCTCGAGCCAGTCTTCACCTACGGCAATCTCTGCGCACAGCGGTTGTTCGAGATGGACTGGAGCACTCTCACCCGCCTTCCTTCCCGGCTCTCTGCGGAGTTGCCCAACCAAGCCGAGCGGGCCCGACTTCTTCATCAAGTCCATCTCCAAGGGTACATTGATCATTACGAAGGGGTGCGGATTTCCAAAACCGGGAAGCGCTTTCTCGTCCGAAATGCGACGGTTTGGAACCTCCTCACCCCCACGGGAGAGCCCGCAGGCCAGGCGGCCACTTTCCGGCAATGGGACCCGCTGAGCTGATCAGCTCCCACTGCAAGGCGACTCGCGCGGGGCGCCTTTTCGTGCCAATGCTCCCCCGTGCTCAAAGATAAACGACCGCCGCTTCCGGAGTCCGACGCGCAAAAGCCAGCCCCTTCACGCACGTGGATCGCAGTGCTCTTCAACCTCTATCTTTTCGGGTTTTTCCTGAAAGGCGCCGCCTCGCTTTCCCTCCTCGCGCTGGCGCGTTTTCCCACACTCCAATCCAAGTTAGCAGTTCTCTCGACCTGCACTTCCCTCGCTGTCGGGCTACTCTTATTTCTCCTGCTCTGCCTTCTTTGCAGCTTTCGGAAACTCCCATGGCGGGCTCTTACCATCGCCCTCCTCGCCTCAATCTGGTCGAGCTTTGGTCTCCTCCCCCTCCCCGGACTGCTCTCTTGGGACAACCTCGC
This sequence comes from Verrucomicrobiota bacterium, assembly GCA_037975925.1. Classification (GTDB taxonomy): domain Bacteria; phylum Verrucomicrobiota; class Verrucomicrobiia; order Chthoniobacterales; family Chthoniobacteraceae; genus Chth-196. The sequence continues at coordinate 25,924 of JBANFR010000010.1, read as the reverse complement.
CCTTGCGGACGCGCTCATGAGCTTCGCCCTCGGTCTCCTCACCTTCTCCGTCGTCCGGAACACTTACGGCGACATTTTTTTCCCAACCCACGCATTCCGTGAAACCGTCTTCTCCTGGAAACGGACCCTCAAAAGCGTCCTGGTACAAATCATCCTCGTTCCCGCAACCCTGGTCTACGTGGGCGTCTCCTGCGCCCTGATGCTGGACTGGACCAGCGCAGGCTTCCTCCGCCTCGGTTGGGACGGACTCCACGTGGAAGCCAGAACCTACAAGCGGGATCAAAACACCGTCTATTTGCTGCCCACCGTCCACGTGGCCAGCGCTGCCTTTTACCAACGACTTTTGGAGGACCTACCGCGCACCGAGGGTGTACTCCTCCAGGAGGGCGTGACCGATCGCAAGGGCATCCTCAAGCGTGGACTCAGCTACGCCGGTCCCGCCCAATCTGCCGGGCTGGTGGAACAACCTGATTTTGCCAGGATCCTCCAAATTCCCGTCGCCCACTTTGACGCGGATGTCAGCGACTTTTCCCCGGGAACCCAGAAGCTGCTCAGCGCCTGTGCCGGGATGCTGGAGGATTGGGAAAAAGTCCGCATCGCCGAATTGCTCCAGACCACCAACCAACTCGCTGCCCCCGATTTCACCGAACTCAAACGCGACGTCTTGTCGCTGCGTAACGCGATCGTCGTCGGAGGGATCGCCAAAACGCTCCCGGAATATCGGCACATTTTTGTCCCCTGGGGTGCCGCTCACATGCCTGGAATCGAGGCCGGGCTTCGGCGCCTGGAGTTTGAACACATCCAATCACGCGATGTTCCGGTGTTTTCCTGGAAGCACTTGATCCCAGCCCTTCGCTGAGATTCGAACCCTGCCAATGGCTGTAAACACCTCCTCCCCAGAGCTCTTGTCGGAGTCGCATTTTTCTTTGGAGTGCAGGCTTTTGCGCCAAATCAGGCACTGCCACACGCCCGCAAGCGAACTGGCCCAACAACTGGAAATCGCTCCCGCCCATGTCCACGCGGCCGTCGAAGAATTGCGAGCACTCGGCTTCACCATTCCCCTGCACCCCACCCTCGGCTTCCGCCTCGAACACGCTCCCGACCGCCTCCTCCCAGACGATCTCCTCTCCCGGATGAACCTTCCGTGGCTCCAGGAAATCACCGTCTTCGCCAAAACGAATTCCACCAACGACCTCGCGCTCCAAAGAGGACTCCTCGGCGCTTCAGGCCCCCTCGCTTTTTTCGCTGAAACGCAATCCGCCGGAAGAGGACGCTTCGGACGACACTGGCATTCCCCGGAGGGAAGCGGGCTGTGGTTTTCCCTTCTCCTGCGCCCTCCGCTCCCCTTTTCGCAATGGCCCCGCCTGACCACCGCCGCGGCCGTCGCAATCGCCCGGTCGATCACCCAGGTCTGTGGCCTGAAAGCCTCCCTCAAGTGGCCCAACGACATCTGGGTCGACGGCAAAAAAGTTGCCGGACTGCTCATGGAAACCGCCCACACTGCCGCCCGGCAGCCCTTTGCTGTGCTCGGCATCGGAATCAACGCCAACCAGTCTGACTTTCCCGAGGCCCTCACACAAAGCGCCACCTCCCTCCGCCTCGCCAAAGGCATTCCCATCGACCGCGCAGAACTGGCGGCTGGCGTGCTCGACGAAATCGGCAGGGTTTTACCCCAACTCGACACCGGCTTCGAAACCATCCTCGAGGAGGCCCGCAAACGCAGCACGGTGCTGGGACGCACGCTCCGCCTTCTCAGTTCAGGCGAACCGGTGGAGGGCCTCGCCGAGGCCCTCGACTCCGAAGGCCACCTGATGCTCCGTCTCCACGACGGGTCACTCCGCTGCTTTTCCGCAGGGGAGGTGACGCTCCGGGCCCCTTAAAAAGCAAATTCCCACGCCCGGAGACACCGTCCCAAGAGAGGTCCTCAGGGGGTTTGGCGAACCGGCGGCAGCGAGGGCGTTTGCCCCCCGGTCAGCAGCACCGTCTTCATCTGCTGAAGCTCGTGTTCCACCGAACTTTCCCCCTGCGAATACTTGTCCAACAGAGCCTGTCCCGCCGGCGCAGTCAAAGAAGCCAGCTCCTCAAAGGCCTCCGCCTCGGTCTCTTGTTTGTTCACCGATTTTTCGAGGTTGTCCAGGGCCCCCAACCCGCCCCGGCTCGAGCTGAACTCGGAAGCCGCCTTGGCCAAGTCGGTGCGAATTTTGGCTGCGGACGCGCGAGCCTGCAATTGGGTGATATTGCTGCGCGCCTTGGCGACCTTGAGCCGGGCATTGTTGAGCTGCTCCCGGAGCTTGCCCACCAACTCCTGATTGGCCGCCACCTGTTTCTGCAAGGTCTGCCACTGCTGCTCCGCCTTCTGCTTGAGCGCAATCGCATCCCGGGCATCCGTTTCGTTCCCAGCACGCAGCGCGGCAGCGGCCACCGCCTGATATTTCCCGACCTCCGAGGCGCTCTCCGCCAGTTGCCGCTCCATCCGCTTGGTCTCGGCAATTAAAGTCGCAATTTTGGAGGTAAACTCCTCGATCTGCTTCTCACTGTCGCTGATCGCCAGCTTGCCCTCCCGGACGGGGTCGGAAAGCGCCTCGGCGACTTCCCGGTTCTTGGATCGAAACCAGTTGCGAATCGCTTGAAAAAGGGTGTCGGCCATAAAACGAGTGGTTGAAAGGTTGAGTGTATTCGCTCTCTACGCCCCCTTCGGCGCAAGCCCAAGCTGGAGCACATCCCGACTGAGGGCAATGGCTTCAAAAAGTTTATCCAAAGCAAAATCCAACTCCGCCTCGCTCAAGTCCGAGAGAGGCAGCGTGTCGGTCAGTACCAGAGGACATCCCTCCAAATCGGCCTCCCCCTCCGCAGCACCAATCACCGCAAAGGCGTAGGGGCTCACCTGCATGTTCGCATCCAGCGCCGCCAGGCTCAAAGAAGGCAGGCGCTCCTCAGGGAAATCACCCAGCAAAGCCAGCTGGCAAGTAATACTCAACTGGCCTCCGCCAAACGCAAAAGCCACCGTGTACGAATCCTCCCCCATCCCAAGGGGGAAGACCACCGAGTCACCCGAAATCCGGGACGCGTATCCTCGGGTTTCCAAGAACTTTTCGAGCAAAGCAGGGGAGTGAATGGACATAAAAAGGATGGGCTAATGACCCTCAGAGAGTGATCCAGCGGACTACTGAATGCCAAGTACATCCACTTCAGCCAAAGTGATCGGGCACCCCTGAAAAAAACGCACAAAACTGCGCGTGCTCCGCATTTCCCCCACCTCCAGAATCAGAAACTCGGGATTTTCGCCGGCTTCATCGGCCCGATATTCCACAAGCGTCGCGAGCATCCGCGAAGACATCCCCTGGCGCGCCGGCGTCTCAACATGGTGACACTGGATTTCCCCCTGGGACTTCATCCGGTAAATCAGCTCGCGGTTTGCCCCTCCCGAGGGATCCGGGACCCACTGGCTCAGCATCCGGGTATAGCGCAGCTCCGCCGGATCGTACCGAGACGCATCCTGGGGCTCCTCAAACAGCCAGAACATGCCTCGATCCAAAAGGTCCGCACGCGCACCACCAGCCAGGTCCGGTGGCTCAAAGTACAGGTACAGATCCACCCACTCGTCCACGATCTTGACCATCAAATAAACCGTCTGTTCGGGATCGGCCAGAGTCAGGAAGAGATGCTTCGAAAAGCCATCCACATGCGTGCACTGCTCGATGCTGCGCACCGTGTAATCAATGCCGCGCACCCCCAACCCGCGACGCATCGAATCTTGGATTCCTTGGGCATCGCTCACCGTAATGATGCTCTGAGGCTTCAGAGCCAGCCAGGCGGACGGATTGGTTTTGTCCATAAATCGAGGCGAAATTCCGGGAGGAATCCCCCCCGGCAATGATCAGAAAAGGATGCGCAACACGATCACCACACCCATCGCAATAATCAGGACACAAAACACCCCCACCACAAAACCCCACCCGCTGCTCTGGTGCACCACCACTCCCGGCGCCATCGGACCGTATCCCGCGGGCACCACGTACTGGTGACGATCCATCAGCGCATTCAGCATGACCGCGTCGCGCACGACCTCATACGCCCTCCACACCGGGCCATCCCAGTAGCCGTACCCGCCGTAACGCCAGTCGTAGTACACGGGATAACTCCGCCGATCGACCCACACCGTCTGAGGGATATACGGCGGACGCGTGCCCGGTTCCCGCTCAAAGGTGGAGGGGTACTTGGCCGCGTGTTTCGTCTGAAAATCGCGCACTGCCTCCGCCCGATTTGCAAAGGAACGCCCGCCCTCCGCGCTCTTGCGCCCCAAGGCCGCATCCGTCCGGCTCCCGGAAGAGGCGGGTTCGTTGCGAGGCGTCGCGGAGCTTTGGGGAGAGGCATTCTCACTCTTGCCGAAACGCGAGGAGCTTCCCCAGGTGGAGGGCGTGGACTGGCTCGAAGAGTTTCCCCACCCGGAACGACTCGGGGAAGATTCGCTCCCCGAGGGGGAACGCTGCGGGCTCGAACTGACGGGATCGCTCTTGGAAGCGCCGGAGGACCGGCTCGGCGCCCCCCAGGAAGAGGAGGACCCCGAAGAGCGGCCGCCGCCCGAGAAACTCGAGCGGCCGCCTCCAAAAGAACCACGCCCACCGCCGCCCCCAATTCCTCTCCCGAGGAGTTCCATGGGGGTCCCGAGCAAAAAGACACTCAGCGCCAGAAACCAGAAGAGGCGGTGCATAAACCGTTTTTAGGAAGCAATCACATGCGCCAGCAGAATCGCCACCGCAACCGAACACACGGCTGAAAGAAGACCGACGGCCAAGTTCCGGTCGGTGTCGATCTCCTTAATCATGTCGGATTTCGGCAAAAAGACCCGCGCGGCGAGGATTCCCGAGCAGAGCAGCAGAAGCACGCCCACTGCGGAAACGGCCAGAGTGATGAGGATTTCGCTCCCCAGGCGGCTGGAGGCGCCCGCAACCGAGGCGTGCACCACAATTCCCAGCGCCGCCAGAAATCCGCCCAGACTGAACCCCGCCGCCGCGTTGTCCTGCTCGAGGGCGCGCTGAACGTCGTAAAAGGCAAACCGGCAGTGCAACCGGGCCCCCACCACCAGGATCCCCATTCCGACAGCCCAGAACACCAAAACGTCCCGCAGCGCCAACCACGGCGAGTCGCTGTTCCCCGAAAGCGCACCCTGCAACACCAGACCCGCCGCAACGCATCCCCCGGCCACCACCGCCCCCGCCCCCACGTTGCGATCCCGCACCATTTCCCGGCTCACCCCAAAGGAGTACATGACCCCCCGGGAAATCATCCAGAGGCTGACGCGCATCAAGACCGCCACGAGCAAACCCTGAACCGCCAAAAAGCCGGCCGCTTCCAGCATGGGACGAAACCCGAGCGCCGCATGCCGGGGGAAGGCTCCGGTCAGGGCAAGGCTTGCCCCTAAGAGGTAGCCGGCCAAAGCCGTTCCAAACGCAGGGTTATCCCTCACGGTGAGCTGATCTTCAAAGCGGAAGCCTTCCGTCCGTTGATAAAGCAATTTGGTGATCCAGAGGGCTCCAAACGCCACGAGGAAAAGCGGCAACTCCCATCCAATCCGATCCAGCACCGGAAACAAATCAGCGGCAAAATTCATAGGGCGAGGGTTTCCACCCAGGGGAGGCCCAGGGTGATGGCTGGGACCATCCGACAAGGGCAGTGCGGAATCAATCCCAAGAGTGCCCCGCGTCTGCGGACCGGAGCGTCGGCTGATTTTTGAAGGCGATGTTTGGGACAGTTCAAAGAACCCAGCGCCTCGGGGGTCGTGTTTCCTGCAACTGCATTCGATTCTTAAGCCTTCCCCCACTCCTATGTCTGTCCCTCCCCGAAGTGTTCCCCGACGCCCTCTCCTCCCCTGGACCCTGAGCCTGCTGCTCGCGCCTCTTTGCCTCCACGCCAATCCGGTCTTCTACCCCGCCGGCCCAGGGGCCGTGGGCAAAAAACTCGTCCTCATCGCCAGCGATCACGAATATCGCTCCGAAGAAACCATCCCCGCTCTCGCGCGGATTCTCGCCAAAAACCACGGATTCGACTGCACGGTCCTCTTCGGTTTGGACAAAAACGGCGAAATCGAAGCGGGTTCCTCGAATGTCCCCGGAATGGAAGCCCTTCAGAAGGCGGACGGCTTGGTCCTCTTCGCACGCTTCCTGGCTCCCGCTCCGGAGCAAATGAAGTATCTGGACGAATACCTCCAGCGCGGCGGCCCCGTCGTGGGACTAAGAACCTCCACGCACGCTTTTAGTTACAGCAAAAAGGACGATCCTTATTTCAAATACCACTACCGCTTTGACGGCGCCGACTTTTTCGCCGGGTTCGGCCACCAGATTCTCGGCCAATCCTGGGTGGGGCACTACGGCAAGAACCACCAACAAAGCACCCGGATTTCCATTGTTCCCGAAAACGCAGCCCACCCCATCCTCAAAGGCGTCAAGGAAGTGCACGTTCAAGCGGGCGGCTACACCGCACAGCCCGCTCCCGACTGGACCATCCTGACCATGGCGCAACCGCTGAATGGGATGGAGGCCACCGCCCCGGCTGATGAGTCCAAGAAGCCCATGGCCAGCGAGTGGACGCGCTCTTACAAGGCATCCAACGGCAATCAGGCCCGCGTCTTCACCTCCCTCTACGGCGCCTCCGAAGACCTCCTCAACGAGGGCTACCGGCGTATGCTCGTCAACGCCGTCTACTGGTCAGTCGGCCTCGAAAACCAGATCCGCCCCGATTCCGACATCCGCTTCGTCGGCCCCTACGAACCCAACACCTTCCGCTTCGGCGGCTACGCCAAGGGCGTCAAGCCCGCCGCTTATGCCGATTTGAATAGCCCGATTCCGGCCAATCACGACGTGGCCCCCAAAAACGCCCCGGCACCCAAACCCAAAGCGGAAACCCAGCCCGCCAAACCCGCCGCCGCCAAAACCACGGACAAGACCCCGGAAACAGCCACTGCCAAGCCCGCCGTTGAAGTGCCCGCAGATTACCGTGACCCGGTTCCCTTCGCCTTCGGCAAATCCGAAACGCTGGCCATGGTCGGAAACGGGCTCGCCGACCGGATGCACTCCGATGGCTGGCTCGAAACCCTCCTCCAAAGCCAGCTTCCCGGAAAGCAACTGCGCATCCGCAACCTCGGAGTCAGCGGCGACACCGTCCACTCCCTGCCGCGCAGCAAAGACGTCCCCTCCAACGCGCAAATCCTAAAACACATCCAGGCCGACGTCGTCTTCGCCTTTTTTGGGTACAACGAATCCTACGCCGGCGTTGAGAAAGCCGATGACTACCGCAAAAAGCTCGTCGACTTCATAAAAACCACCCGCGCCTCGCAACCCAATGGCAAGTCCTTCCCGCGCATCGTTCTCTTCAGCCCCCTCGCCCACGAGGACCTGAAAAACCCGAACCTCCCGAACGGGCAGGAAAACAACGTGCGCCTCGAAGCCTACACGGCCGCCACCCAAAAAGCCGCCGAGGAGGCAGGCGTCACCTTCGTCGACCTCTTCCACCCCTCGCTCGAACTCTACAAGTCGAGCCCCGCGCCGCTCACCATCAACGGCGTGCATCTGAACGAAGAAGGCAACCGCCGCATCGCGGAGCTGATCGTCCAGAGCCTCCTCGGGAAGCCCGCCGCAAACTCCCAATCCCTCGCCAAACTACGCGAAGCCGTCCTCGAAAAATCCCTGCACTGGCACCACCGCTTCCGCGCCACGGATGAAAACGATGTCTGGGGCGGGCGCTCCACCCTTTCCTTCGTCAACAAACAGTCCAACGCCGAGGTACTCCAACACGAACTCACCATCCTCGATGCCATGACCGCCAACCGGGACGCCCTCGTCTGGGCGCGCGCCGAGGGCAAAGAAATCGCCGTCTCCGATGCCAATGTTCCGCAGCCGATTCCTGTGATTTCCAACGTCGGCGGCGGCAGCAAAAGCTCCAGCGCCATGAAGGAGGGCGTCCTCCGCTACAATGACGGTCAGGAAAGCATCCAACACATCGCCATCTCCAAAGGTTTCAAAATCAATCTGTTTGCCGATGAAAAACAGTTCCCGCAGCTGGCCAATCCCGTCCAACTCCAGGTCGATTCCAAGGGCCGCCTCTGGGCCGCGGTCTGGCCCACCTACCCCAAGTGGGAGCCGGGCAAGGAGCGCAATGACGGGCTCCTGATCTTTCACGACGACAATCACGACGGGAAAGCCGACCGGGCCACGGAATTCGCCAAAGTCCATAACCCCCTCGGTTTCGAGTTTTGGAATGGCGGCGTCCTCGTGACGGACGGACCGGACCTCGTTTTCCTCAAGGACACCAATGGCGACGACGTTGCCGACGAGCGCACCGTGGTGTTGCAGGGGCTCGGAACGGCCGACACGCATCATGCCGCCAACAACCTCATCATGGGCCCGGATGGCGCCATTTACTGGCAGAGCGGGATCTTTCTAGTGAACAACTTCGAACACCCGTGGGGGCCATCCCTCAACACAGGCCAGTCGGGCATGTTCCGCTTTGATCCGCGCACTCACTCCATTTCCTTCCACGCCGCAAACTCTCCGAATCCCCACGGCATCTCCTTCGATTACTGGGGTTACCATTACGCCACGGACGGCACCGGAGGCCGCGCCTATCAGGTGCGCCCTGATGGGAAGGGCTTCAAGATGTTCGAGCTCCTCAAAAAGGAAGTCCGCCCCGTCACCGCGAGCGAGATCGTCTCCAGCCAGCACTTCCCCGAGTCGATGCAGGGCGATTTCCTCATCCTCAACGTCATCGGATTCCGCGGAGTCAAACAGTACAGCCTCAACCGCAATCCAGAAACCGGGGCCGTCTGGGGCGAACCCTCCGGCCAGGAACTCCAAGTCGAAGAAACCAACGCTGACGGCACCAAAACGCCTCAGACCTCCCGCGGCTTCCTCATGAGCGGCGACAAAAACTTCCGCCCCGCCGACGCGGTCTTTGGCGAAGATGGCGCCCTGTACCTGGCCGACTGGCAGAATGTGATCATCGGGCACATGCAACACAATGTGCGGGACCCCAACCGCGACCACACCCACGGGCGCATCTACCGCATCACCGCCGAAGGACGCCCCCTCCAAAAGAAGGTCGCCATTGATGGACAGCCCATTCCGGCCCTACTCGAAAATCTCAAACACCCGGTCGACAGCGTGCGCCACCGGACCCGTGTCGAGTTGAGCAAGCACGACTCTTCCCAAGTGGCGTCTGCAGTAAAGGCGTGGATGAAGCAGTTCGACCCGAATAAAAAGGAAGACGCTCATCACCTGCTCGAGGCCCTCTGGGTTCACCAGCAGCACAACCTGAAAAACGTCGAGCTTCTCGGCCAACTCCTCAAGTCCCCCGAACCGCACGCCCGCAACGCGGCGCTCACCGTCCAACAACTCTGGTTTCAGACGGCTTCCGGCCAGGCTTCGGTGCCCGTCGAGGAAAAGGCGGAGAAGAAGATCCTGTCCGGCGTCATCGCAGATACCGCAGAACGCACCGAAGTGCGGATCGCCTCAATCAATGAGCGGATGCTCTTTGACGTGAAGGAGTTTACGGTGAAGGCGGGCAAAAAGGTGAGGCTGACCTTCGCCAACCCGGATTTTATGCCCCACAATTTGGTGGTGGTGAAACCGGGCAAAGCCGACGAGGTCGCCACCAAAGCCGTGGCCATGGGTGCCGAAGGCTTCACAAAGGGCTTCGTGCCTGAAGTGCCGGAGGTTCTCGCCGCCACCAAACTCGTCGACCATGGCAAGGAACAGGTGCTCGAATTTGAAGCCCCAGCGGCTCCCGGCGACTATCCGTTTGTGTGCACCTTCCCGGGCCACCACCTGCTGATGCGCGGGATCATGAAAGTCATTCGCTAACGGGAGCGCGCAGCCCCAGCTGCGCCTGACCGCTCCATTCCCCCGAGGCGCATCTCCTCAGCTGCGCCTCACCGCCCTATTCCGCGAGGCGCCTCAATCTCAGGCGCCTCGCCCGCACCACCCCGTTCACTGCGAGGCGCGCACATCAGCACCCCACTACCCGACCCACACCCGCGCATTGCGGAACATCCGCATCCACGGCCCGTCTTCGCCCCAGCCCTCCGGGGCCCAGCTGTACTGCACCGTCCGAAACACGCGCTCCGGGTGCGGCATCATAATCGTCACCCGGCCATCGCGTGTCGTCAAAGCGGTGATTCCCTGCGGGGATCCGTTCGGATTGAGCGGATACTGCTCCGTCCCCCGGTGGTGGTTGTCTACAAAACGGGCGGCCACCAACCCCGACTCCGTACACGCCTGAAGCGCCGCACTGTCCGCAAATTCCGCGTAGCCCTCCCCGTGTGCGACCGCAATCGGAAGCACCGCCCCCTCCATTCCGGCCAATAACAGGCTGGGACTCTTTTCAATCCGCACCGAAGAAAACCGGGCCTCGAAACGCCCCGACTGGTTCTGCACAAAACGCGGCCAGTGATCCGACCCCGGAATGATCGAGTGAAGGTTACTCATCATCTGGCAGCCGTTGCAGACCCCCAGGGCAAAGGTGTCCGGGCGCTGGAAAAAAGCCTCAAATTCAGCTCGGGCACGCTCGTTAAACAGAATGCTCTTCGCCCAGCCTTCGCCCGCCCCCAACACGTCTCCGTAACTAAAGCCCCCACAAGCCACCAGCCCCCGAAAATCGCGCAACGACAAGCGCCCGGACAAAATATCCGTCATGTGCACGTCGACCGCCCGGAAGCCCGCCCGCGTGAACGCCGCAGCCATCTCCACTTCGCCGTTGACCCCTTGCTCCCGCAAAATCGCCATGGCAGGACGCACCGAAAAGTCTGCGCCCACCTCGAGCGAAAAAGTCACCTTGGGAGAAATCCCGGGGTCATCCCGGTCCAACTTCGCCGCAAACTCCTGCTCCACACACACCGGGTTGTCCCTCAAACGGGCCACCTGACGCGTCACATCCGACCACACCGCGCGCAAATCGGAGAGCCCTTCCTCAAGCAGGCGCTTGCCCTCCTGCACCACGCGGAACGCGTACTCGCGATTGAGCGTGCCAATGCGAGTGGTCCACCGGTCAAGTCCATGCGTTTTGAGCACCGATTCGACTCCGGCCAGATCGACACGCCGCACCTGAACCACCGCGCCGAGTTCCTCGCTAAAGAGCGCCGCGAAAGGGTCCACCCCGGCGGGCAACTCCAGGTCCACTCCCACGTGTCCCGCAAAAGCCATCTCGACCACACAAGCCCACAACCCGCCGTCGGAACGGTCGTGGTAAGCCAACAACCGACGCTCGGCGCCCAGTTGTTGGACCGCATTCCAAAACGCCTTCAGTTCTTGGGCGCTCTCCACATCCGGCGCTTCCACCCCGGTTTGTCCCAAAGTCTGCGCCAAAATCGAGGCACCCAACCGGTTCTTTCCACGCCCCAAATCCACCAGCAGCAACACGCTGTCCGCCTCCTGAGCCAATTGCGGCGTCAGCGTCAGCCGCACATCCGCACACGGCGCAAACGCCGAGACAATCAGCGACACCGGTGCCGTCATCCGCCGGGGAGCGCCCTGTTCGCTCCACACGGTGCTCATACTCATCGAATCCTTCCCGACCGGGATCGTGATCCCCAGCTCTGGACACAGGTCCATGCCGACCGCGCGAACCGCCGCATACAGGTCGGCGCCATCCCCGGGGACCGAAGGCGCAGCCATCCAGTTGGCGGAAAGATTCACCCGTCCGAGCTCGCCGACCTGCGCCGCCGCGAGGTTGGTCAGCGCTTCCCCCACCGCCAGGCGGGCCGAAGCGGCCGCCGAGTTCACGGCCACCGGCGTGCGTTCCCCCATCGCCATGGCTTCCCCTTGGAACACGTCAAAAGCCGCCGCCGTCACCCCACAATCGGCCACCGGAACCTGCCAGGGACCCACCATTTGATCCCTCGAAACCAAGCCGGTCACGGTCCGGTCACCGATGGAAATCAGGAAGGTTTTGTCCGCCACCGTGGGATGGGCGAGTACGCGTCGGGCCGCCTCCGCGAGAGAGATGCCGCCAAGTTCGAGCGGGAGCAGCGGGCGGGTCAGGGGACGCGCCTTGCGGTGCATCCGGGGTGGTTTGCCCAGGAGCACGTCCAGCGGCAAATCGATGGGCTTGTTGCCAAAGTGAGCGTCCTCAAGCACGAGACGCCGCTCCTCCGTCGCCTCGCCCACCACCGCAAAGGGGCAACGCTCGCGCTCACACAGGCGCGCAAAGACATCGAGTTTTTCGGCGGGCACCGCGAGCACATAACGCTCCTGGGACTCGTTGCACCAGATCTCCAGGGGACTCATCCCCGGCTCGTCGTTGGGGACTTTCCGAAGCTCAAAACGTCCGCCCCGCCCGCCGTCATTCACCAATTCGGGGAGCGCATTGGAAATGCCCCCGGCTCCCACATCGTGAATGAACGCAATCGGGTTCTCGCTCCCCAACGCCCAGCACCGGTCAATCACCTCCTGACAACGCCGCTCCATCTCGGGGTTCTCCCGCTGCACACTCGCAAAATCCAAATCCTCGTTCCCGGATCCACCCGCCATCGAACTGGCCGCCCCTCCCCCGAGCCCGATCAACATCGCAGGCCCCCCCAGAACAATCAGCTTATCCCCCGGCCGGATCTCCCCCTTCTGAATGTGCTCGGCCTTAATGTTGCCCAAGCCCCCCGCCAGCATGATCGGTTTGTGGTAACCGCGAAGCTCCACGCCCTCCGCCCCGGGCACCTCCTGCTCGAAGGTCCGGAAATACCCCAAAATCGCAGGCCGCCCAAACTCGTTGTTGAATGCAGCCCCCCCGAGCGGGCCCTCAATCATGATGTCCAACGCACTCACCATCCGCCCCGGTTTCCCAAACTCCTTCTCCCAAGGCTGCACCGCTCCCGGAATCTTCAGATTCGAAACCGTAAACCCCGTCAAACCCGCCTTCGGCTTCGATCCCCGCCCCGTGGCACCCTCATCCCGAATTTCCCCCCCGGAACCCGTCGCAGCCCCCGGAAACGGCGAGATGGCCGTCGGATGATTGTGCGTCTCCACCTTGCACAAAATGTGGATCGCCTCCGGATGCGCCGCGTATTCGCCCGTCTGCGGGTCCGCATAAAAGCGCCCCCCCCACTGCCCTTCCAACACCGCCGCATTGTCCTTGTACGCGGAAAGAATCCCGTCGCTGTGCAGCTTGTACGTGTTCCGAATCATCTGAAACAGCGAGTGCTCCGTGGACTCCCCCTCGATCTCCCAGCTCGCATTGAAGATTTTGTGACGGCAGTGCTCGGAATTGGCCTGCGCAAACATCATCAGCTCAATGTCGTTGGGATCCCGTCCCATCGCCCCAAAACTCCGCACCAGATAATCGATTTCGTCCTCCGCCAAGGCCAACCCGAGGGACTGGTTTGCCGCTTCCAAAGCTGCGCGCCCCTGCGACAGCACCGGAATCGAAACCAGCGGCCTCGGAGCGTGCTGCGCAAAAAGAGCCTCCACAGCGGGCCACTCCTCAAAAACCGCCTGCGTCATCCGGTCATGCAATTTGGCGATGACCTGCGCTTTCTCCGCCCCCTCCAAAACAGCCCCCCCGGCCCCAATCGTGTACGCAATCACCCGCTCAATCCGCTGCACCTCCTTCAGGCCACAAATGCGGGCAATGTCCGTCGCCTTGGAGGACCAGGGCGAAATCGTCCCCGGCCGGGGCCCAACAATCACCAGATGCCCTTCCACTGCGGCTGGAGCCCGGCGCGGACCATAGGTCAAAAGCGCCTCCAACACCGCCACCCCCTCCGCACTCAGCGGGGAATCCACACGCACCAGATGCACGAACTGCGCCCCGAGGGACTGCACCGGCAGTCCAGCGTCCGCAAACTCACGCAAAAGGCTGTTTAGTCGAAATTCGGAAAGAGCTTGGGAGCCGCGGAGAATCAACATGGCAAAAGGGTCGGATGGAAAACGGGCGAGGCTACGCGGCGCCCCCGGCTTTTGCGAGCCCACAGCCCCCTCCGTCTCTCAACGCCGGAAGCGAACACGAACCCGCCACTTCCGGAGTTCCTCCACCCACAGCACGATACTCCCCAGAAGGATCAGACGCGCAAAATCGGCCGCAGGAATGGGTACCGTGTAAAAGATCCCATTCAGGGGTTTCCAATAAACCACCAACCCGTGGAGCACAAAGGCCAGGAGGAGTCCTCCCACCAACCACCCGTTCCGGAACACTTCCATGCTCCACACGGAACGGACAGCGCTCCGGCAGTTGAGCGCATTAAACCACTGGCAAATCGCCACCAGCGTGAAGGTTTCCGTCTGGACCTGCTCAAAAGGGAGCCCCGACTTCCCCCGCCAATCGAAGAACGCCAGCACCACCAGGACAGAACACGGCACCATCAGCGCCAGACGCCACACCATCGGACGCGTCACCAACCCCTCCCCCAGTCGCGTGGGCGGGCGCCGCATCTCATCGCCCTCCAGCCCTTCCATCGCCAGGTTCACCGTCACAGCCCCCTCCGTGACCACATTGATCCAGAGGATCTGGACGGCAGCCAAAGGCACCGGAAGCCCCAACCCCAGCGCCAGAACGAGCACGAGCACCTCGTCAATCGAGGTCGCAAAAAGAAACAACACCACCTTCTGGAGGTTCTGATACACCAGCCGCCCCTCCTGCACCGCCATCACCACCGTCGCAAAATTGTCGTCCGTCAGCACCACTTGCGACGCCTCCTTGGCCACCTCCGTCCCACTCCCCCCCATCGCAATCCCCACGTGGGACGCCGCCAGAGCCGCCGCGTCATTCACGCCGTCCCCAGTCATCGCGACGACATGACCCCCGGCCTGAAACGCCCTCACAATCCTCAGCTTTTGAGAGGGATGCACCCGAGCAAACACCGAAATCCGCCCCAGGGCCGACCGGAGTTCCGCCTCCTCCATCCCCTCCAGCGTCGGCCCATCCACCACCAGGTCCCCCGGCCTCAAAATCCCCAACGCCGAGGCAATCGCTCGCCCCGTCGCCGCGTGATCGCCCGTCACCATCACGGGGCGAATGCCTGCCCTTTGGCACTCTTCCACCGCCAATCGCGCCTCCTCCCGCGGCGGATCTTCCTGCCCCAACAATCCCAAAAAACGCAGCCGCCCGCGGAGCCCCTCAAACCCGCCGGCGCAGTCCAAGTCTTCCCCTCGGCCTTCCGCCACAGCCAAAACCCGGAGCGCTTGCGTCGCAAACCGCTCCGCCACCCGCAGGATCGCCCCGTCCTCCAGCGTCGAGGGATCACACAAATCGAGCACACGCTCGGGCGCGCCCTTCACCACCACCCGCACCAAAACCCCGTCTTGGTGCTCGGTCGCCATCCTTTTTTCCCCTGAATCAAAAGGGATCTCCCCCCGACGCGGCCAGCGCCGGCGTAAAGCCTCCACCTCCACCCCACCCTTCCCGGCCACCGTCAGCAAGGCCACCTCCGTCGGATCCCCCTGCGCCCGCCAAGTCGCTCCGCCGGAATCCGGTGCCTTCAAGTGGGCGTCATTGCAAAGCGCAGCCGCCTCGAGGAGCTCGCGCAAAGCCTCTTCCTTCACCGGATCCACCTCCACCCCGCCGAACAAAAAGCCGCCCTCCGGCGCATACCCCACCCCAGTCACTCCCATCGAACGGCCGTCTGGCAAAAGCAGAACCGTCACCGTCAGCTCGTTCCGGGTGAGGGTCCCCGTTTTGTCGCTGCAGATGATGTCGGTGGAACCCAGCGTTTCCACGGCCGCCAGTCGCCGCACGAGCGCTCCCCGGCGAGCCATGCGGCGCATTCCCACAGCCAGCGCAATCGTCATCGCCCCAGGAAGCCCCTCCGGCACCATGGAAACCATCTGGCTGACAGCCACCATGAAGATTTGCGCAAAAGGAATCCCACGGCTCAAACCCAAGCCCAGCACCACCACCAGCAACAAAAGAGCACCCGCCGCCAGCCAGTGCCCAAACCGGCGCAGCCGCATCTCCAGCGGAGTCCCCACCTTTTTTTCCTCCAAAACCGACCGCGCTATCTTCCCCACCTCCGTCTCCATGCCAGTCGCCACCACCACCGCCCTCCCGCGACCCCGCGTCAAATGGGTGCCGGCATAAACCAGATTCAAACGCTCCGACACCTCCGTCGCCTCCGGCAAAACCTCCACATCTTTCCCCACCGGCTGCGATTCCCCCGTGAGCGCCGCCTCCGTCACCTCCATCCCCACCGCCTCCAACAAGCGCGCATCCGCCCCGACCTGATCGCCCGCACCCAGCACCAAAACATCCCCGGGAACCAGCTCCGCCGCAGGCACCCGCCTCAACCCGCCCGCTCGCAACACCGTGACTTGAAGCTCCGACAAACGGCGCAACGCCACAATCGACCCCTCGGCCCGCCCTTCCTGAATCGCCCCAATCACTGCATTCAACAGCAACACCAAAGCGATCACCCAGAAATCGCTCCGGTGCCCCATCGCAAGGGCGATCGCCGCCGCCAACAACAACAGATAAATCAGCGGGCTCGCAAACTGCCCCAACAGCACCTGCCAAAACGAACGCCTTCCGCTCTCCGGCAATGTATTGCGCCCGTACTTCGCCAAACGAAGCGCAACCTCCTCTTCCGAAAGACCAACGCGAGCGTCACCGCCCAGCGCATCCAACACCGCCCCTTCCTCCAACGCATGCCAGGCCACCGACACCCTCTGAGTCCTCTCGGTTCGCATGCGCCTCTTTCTGCCAATCGTTTCCCGGAAACGCTCCGAGCGCCTCACGCTCCCCCACTCACCCCCTGCAACGCTCCCATGCTAGGGCGCCAGCTTTTCCGAAGAGATTCCGTCCGGCTTGAACCGGATCATCTTCGAGCGCGACACCTTCCGGCCCCCCGCCGAGCCCTCCCCCTTTTCCGACTCCATCTTGCGATAAAGAGTCGCCATCGAGACCCCTAGCATTTTTGCCGCCTTTTCCCGAGATCCCCCATTGAGACGGATCGTTGCATCGATGTAGGCCCGCTCCTGCTCCTGCACAAACTTCGCAAGCTTCTGCCCCACCGGCAAAGCCGCGCGCCCTTCCTCCTGGAGCACAGCACTTTGCTTAACCACATGCGGCGGAAGATCGCGCACCCGAATCACCCCGTCCTCACAAAGCGCGCAAGCCCGCTCCATCGCGTTCTCCAGCTCGCGGACATTTCCCGGCCAGCGATAAGAGGAGAGCAAGCGCATCGCCGACTCGTCCACACGCAGGGCCTCCTCCGCATTTTGACCCCGGGCGTGTTTCTGAAGGAAATGCTGAACCAAAAGCGGGATGTCCTCGAGCCGGTTGCGCAAGGGCGGCAGCTCGATCGGGATCACCGCCAACCGGTAATACAAATCCTCGCGGAAAGTCCCCGCATGCACCTTCTCAAAAAGCGACTCATTGGTCGCCGCCAGCACCCGCACATGAATGGGGATGTTTTTCGTATCCCCCACATGCCGCAGCGTCCGCTCCTGCAACACGCGCAACAGCTTCGTTTGCAGCAACTGCGACATCGAGTTCACCTCGTCCAAAAAGATGGTCCCCCCTTCCGCTTCCTCAAAAAGCCCGATCTTGTCCGCCACCGCCCCGGTAAACGACCCCTTGCGGTGCCCAAACAACTCGCTCTCCAGCAGATTCTCCGGCAAGGCCGAACAGTTGATCGCCACAAAAGGCTGATTATGACGGCTGGAGTTGAAATGCAGCGCCCTCGCCACCAACTCCTTGCCCGTCCCGCTCTCCCCCTCGATCAAAATCGTCGAATCGGTGTTCGCCACCTTCGTAATCAAATCGAACACCTGCTGCATCCGCTTGGACGTCCCGACAATGTTCTCGAAGCGATACTTCTCCCGCACCACCTGACGCAAAGTCCGCATCTCCCGACGCTCGTTGTGATGGTCCAACGCCCGCTGGATCGCGATCCGCAACTCGTCGACTTTGAAGGGTTTGGTGATGTAATCATACGCCCCGGCCTTCATCGCCTCGATCCCCATCTGGAGCTGCTTGTTCGCCGTGATCATGATGACCGGCGTCCCCTGCAATGTTTCCCGACATCCCCGAAGGACGTCCATTCCGCCCACCCCGTCCATACGCACATCGGTCAGCACTAGCTGAGGCGCGTGACTGGTGAGGGCACTCAGGGCTTTCTGGCCTGAATTGTACGCAATCGGCTGATGCCCGGCCTCGGCGCAAATATCCGAGATCACCTGAACCATGGTGGGATCATCGTCGATTATGAGTACACGGGCCATCGGAGTGGGGAATCAGGGGTGGTGGAGTCTCACAGCATGCGAGAACTCTCATCCATGAGTCTCAAATTTGAGAACCAAAGAAAAGACCAAAAGCCCACCTTCACCCGACCAGCAGAGGCCCCCTCGGTCCAGCAACTCGGCTCTCAACTGAGCAGAAAAGCTCTCCACATGTCCGCTCTCCCACGGTGCCCCAGGCTCAAGGTAACACGCCCGAGTCCCTGCTTTTTACACCCACTCCCGCACCATCCAGCCCCCCACCCCGGTCGGTGCCACGCTTCTAAATCCACGGATCACCCCCCGCCAGCCGCCCGCCCCCTTCTCACTGCGGATCAAAAATCCCCACCGCTCGCCAGCCGTCACGCGACCATTCCAACACTTCCAGACTCACCGGATAGGCCGTGGCTGCGTAGGACTGGAGCACCATCCCTGCGTACTTTTCGTAAGCCCCCGCCAGCTTCGGAAACACAAAGGCCTGGAACCGATTCGGCACCACCACCCATAGACGGTCCCCCAGCGTGTCCGCAAACCGTTCCCCAAAACCGGGAGCCAATACCGCCGACGCCACCAGCGGTTGCTTCGAACGCAGCTCCGCAAACTGAATCACCTTCCGCTTATCCCGCTCCAAACGAATCTCCACCCCCTCCCAGTCCCGCACCGACTGACGCCGCGCCTCCTTCTCAAACGTCGCCCAATCGACGCCCAAAGCCTCCCATTCCTTCTTCGAGAACGCCCGCAGCTCCTCCCCATCCCAGCGCCCTCCCGCAATCACCGTTCGCTCCGCCCCGGGCAACGCGGCGGACATCGCAGGCCGCATAAAGCGCGCCTCCATCCAGACCCGCCACTCACCCCCTTCCGCCAGCGCCGCTCCACCCAAACAAACCCACAACCATCCCACCAGAATGCGCAGGGCTTGCCTGCCCCGGACTTCCCTCCGAATCTCGCCGACATGATCACCTTCCTCGAAGGCATTCTGGTCGAGTCTTACCCCACCCATGTCGTGCTGAATGTCCATGGCGTCGGCTACCACATTCTGATTCCCCTCTCCAGCTACGACCGCCTTCCCACACCCGGGACCCCGCTGACTCTGCTCACCCACCTCCAGATCCGGGAAGATGCCCATGTGCTTTTTGGCTTCGCAACCCCCTCGGAACGCGACCTTTTCCGACTTCTCATCGGGCATGTCTCCGGCATCGGCCCCAAAACCGCGCTCGATGTTCTCAGCGGAACCTCGGTGACCAGCTTCAAGGCAGCCGTCGTTGCCGGCGACGCCAAGGCCCTCGCCCAAGTCAAAGGCATCGGGAAAAAGACGGCCGAACGGATCATCGTGGAGCTGAAAGACAAGGTAGGCGTCGCCGCAGCCTGGGAGGCAGCCTCCGAAAGCCACGCGCCCACCCCCCGCGAGGCCGAAATCAACGACGCCGTCCTCGCCCTGATCGCCCTGGGTTACAAACAGGTCGATGCACACAAGGCCGTCAAAGCGTTCGTGGATACCCGATCCGGCGAATCCTTTCCCTCAGACACGCTCGTTCGAGAGGCTCTCAAAAGGCTCGCCTAATGTCCCTCCCCACCGCTCTCGCCCCGTTGGACGCACTCCGGGCCGCGCTCCCTGCCGAGGGATTGTTCGCCGAAAAGGAGTGGCATTTTTCGCCCCACCCTTTCGTTCTTCCCAAAAAACTCGCCGACGAACTCGCCCCCCTGGGTTACCGCCTCTCCCTCTTCCAAAACGCCTGCAACGACCTCTACGCCCTCTCCGTCGCAGGCAAACAGCCCCCGTGGATTGCCGAACTCCTCGACCGGGGAAAACCCGAGGAACTCATCGCCCTCGCCCGCCAAAAACCCTTCCGCTCCCACGTCCCGCGCATCCTGCGACCAGACCTCATCCTGACCGAGGACGGTTTTGTGATGAGCGAACTGGATTCCATTCCGGGCGGGATCGGCCTCACCGGTTGGCTCAGTTCCACCTACGCGCAATTCGGATTCCCCGTACTCGGGGGTGCGGACGGGATGTGGACCGGTTTTTCCCAAATTGCACCCGAAGCGGACATTTTGGTCTCTCAGGAGGCGGCGACCTATCGGCCTGAAATGCAGTGGCTCGCGGCTAAAACAGGGCAGCGCGTGTGTGACGCCGAAGGGTACGGTTCGCGTCCGGACAAGCATGCTCGAGTGTACCGCTTTTTTGAGCTGTTTGACCTACCGAACATTCCCGATGTCGCGCAACTCCAGGCCGATTCCCTCCAAGGGTCCATCGAGGTGACGCCGCCGTGGAAACCTTTCCTCGAGGAAAAGCTGTGGCTCGCCCTGTTCTGGATGCGCCCCCTCCGTGAGTACTGGCGGCGCGCCCTGAGCGAACGCCACTTTTTGGCCCTGCAGAAAATCATCCCCCGCACCTGGGTTTTGGATCCTCAGCCCCTGCCTCCGCACGCGGAAATCCCCGGACTGGACATTCAGGATTTTCGGCAGCTGGGAGACTTTTCGCAAAAACAACGCGACCTGGTCATCAAAGCCAGCGGCTTTTCAGAGGTGGCCTGGGGGGCGCGCAGTGTGGTGATTGGTTCAGACGAACCGCAGGCCTCCTGGCAAAAGGCGCTCGAAGACGCCCTGGCGGCCTTTCCAACCCAGCCCTACGTACTCCAGCGCTTCCACAAGGCCCGGATTTTTGACCACGCGATTTACGATGCCGAAGGCCGGATCATCCCGTTTCCCTCCAAAGTTCGGCTTTGTCCCTACTACTTTTGCACCGGAAAATCCCCCGTACTCGGAGGCGCCCTTGCCACCTGCTGTCCGCCCGACAAAAAAATCCTCCACGGCATGCGCTCCGCCGCGCTAGTTCCGGTCGTGAGCGCCGAATCGGAGACAGGCCCCGTCGCAACGCCATCCGGGCCGTTTGAACCCAAAACCTGAGCCCACCATGTTGATCCCGAGAAAGTCCGAAGAGAGAGGCCATGCCAACCACGGTTGGCTGGAGACCTGGCACACCTTCAGTTTCGCCGATTACTACAATCCTGCCTGGATGGGATTCCGCTGCCTGCGCGTGATCAATGACGACCGCATCGCTCCGGGCACGGGCTTTGGAACCCATGGCCACCGGGACATGGAAATCCTCACCTACCTCCTGTCGGGCACCCTCGAGCACCGGGACTCCATGGGGAATGGGCGCGTCATTCGGCCCGGCGAAGTCCAGTACATGTCGGCGGGAAGCGGCGTGCGCCACAGCGAGTTCAACCCCTCGCAGACGGAGCCCACGCACCTTTTACAAATCTGGATCGCCCCCGATCAGAACGGGACCACCCCCCGGTACGCAGACCGCGCCCTGGCCCAGGTGGAACCGGGCACCCTGCAACTCATCGCCAGCAAATCCGGCAGGGACGGCTCCTTCGCCATCCACCAAAACGCCGATTTGTGGGTAGGACGTTTCGAACCGGGTCAGCAAACCACCCACCCTATCGCCGCAGGACGCCACGCCTGGTTTCACGTTGCGCAGGGGGCGGGCTCCCTCAATGGCATCCCGCTCGCCAGCGGAGATGCCGTCGGCGTGAGTGAGGAAAGCGCACTGACATGGCAGAGCACCGAACCCACCCAAATCCTGCTCTTTGACCTCCCCTAAGGGAGGTCGCAGCGCGGTTCCACCAGCTCCCTATTCCGCCACGGAAAGCAGGTATTGGCGGATCGCGTCAAATTGCTTGGTGGCGTCCCCATCCAGCACGCCCTTGAGTTGGGTCCGGGATTTGCCATCGGAATAACGCGGCATCTTGGTTTCCCTGTCCACCCGCTGGGGGTTCAGAAGCCAACGCTCGAAATAGGAGAGGCGGAGCCGCTGACCCGCCCAGGCCAGGTTGAGAGCTGGCGCCTCAAAGGGAGCCGTCGCCGGAGCCGAGCCAAGGGAGTGGCAAACCGTACAGGCAAAGCCTCCCTGGTCACCCACCAACACCCGGCCTTGCGCCACCAAGTCGGCCGGGGCGTTCCCGAGACTGGACGGCTTGTCGCTAAATCCGTGCGCATGGGAAAGCCCCTTGGCCAAGGCGTCCGCGTAAGCGGGGAATGCCGGCATTCTGCCGACGATGTAGGGCCTGGGTTTCTCCGTGATCTGCCCCGCGATCAGGCGGGCGCTCCAGGCGGGCTGCAACTTTTCACCCAGCCACGTCAGGTGCGGAATGTTCGCCGTCGCCATGGGTTCGTGAGCCGACTCCGGCTTGTTTGGATCGCGCTTGGCCACCTTCATGCCCCCCAGGCCGTTCGCTTCCTCCGAAACCGCCGACCACACGCTCTGACGCGCGTCGAGTTGATGGCAGGCTACGCAACGCAGGTTGGTAACCGCACGATGCGCAAACTCCAATGCGGAGTCTTGTTCCACCGAACGCAACCCTTCCCGGGCCAGAAGCCGGAGCGCATTCCGCTGCCCCTCCGAAAACCGAAAATCAGGAGCCGCCCCCCGCTTGTCTGCTCCATCACTCAAGCACCCTTTATCCCAACCCCCGGCCAGGGTCTTTTGCAAGGGAAGCGCTGTTCCGGGCGCCCCCGCGTGGCATTGCAAACAACCGCTGGTCGCAAACAACTGCGCCCCGCGAGCCATGTCGCCCTTTGGCGCAGCCGAAGCCTGCCCTTCAGGGAAGGACTTGAGGAAAGCGGTCAAATGCAGCGCCTCTTTTTCGGAGAGCGGCGTTTTCGGCATTTTTGCGCCCGGATGATACTTGTGCGGATCGAGCAGGTAATCCTTCAGGGCGGCGCTCTTCCACTTCGAACTCACATGCGCGAGGGACACACGGTTGAAGTCGTTGCCCACTTTGCTCTGCGGCGTGCTGTGGCAAGCAATACACCCGAGGTTTGCGAAAAGCCTGCCGCCTTCGGCCGTTGTTCCAAGTTGCGGATCGGCGGGCGCCGTTCCCTGACTGCCTAAAAACGCCGCAATATCCGCAGCCTGCTGTCCGGAAGCCGTCCCGTGAAATACGGCGGGCATCATGCTTCCCGAACGGAACTGGTGGGGATTCTGAATCCACTGCGCCACCCAGGACTCCTGAAAACGGGCGCCAATGTCCGCCAAGACCGGAGCCAGTCGCCCGAACTCGGGCATCGCCTCCGGCGCCTGTCCCTTCGCCGACAACACCCCGGCCGTATCGTGGCAGGCCACACAATTCGCCTGCGAAAAGAGCAGGCGCCCCTCCCGCAATTGCATCCCCTTGGCCACGGCCTCGCTCCACTCCGCAGGCACCTGCAAACTCGTGGGTTCCACCGGTTCCCACGCGAAATCCGCCGCCGCCCACAGAAGGCGCAAGCTCGCATCCCCACTGGCAGGGCTCTGATATTCGACCCGCACCACGTTGCCCCCCTTCAGGAGCTCCACACCACCCTCCAAACGGGTCGGCCCCTCCGAAAGTGCGCCCTCAAAAAGCGCCTTCCCATTCACGCTCAGCTTCACCGTGCCGCGACCCTCCGCCGCAAACTGAACGGCTTTCCGCAGCGGCAAGGACAGCACCGTATCCCACTGCGCTCCAAATTTGCCCTTGGGGAGAAAGGGAGACCCCGCCGCTCCCTCCGGAACGTGCAGCGCAATGATCCGGTCCCGGCGCACATCCGTCTTCCCACCCGCACTCAGGCTCAGCGCCACGCCTCTTCCGGCCGTCTTGACCACCGGCCCACGGTTGGCCCCCGTATTCACGGCGAGCACAGGCCCCGTCTCATGACTGACCACATTGATCGTGTGCCAGATCTTTTCAGGCATCGGAACGCCCGTGGCCGATTTGATGCGCATCGTGATTTCGCTCTGCATGACAGGCCCCAGACCTGCCACCTGCAAAAAGACGCTCTTGCGGTCCTCCGAAAGGTGCACCCCGGAAATGTCCAAAAAGTCGTGCCCCAACTCCTCCGAATTGCCGGGACGGTAATCCTTCGACCCGTAATTCGAGGTCCAACGATAGTTGTACTGCTCCAGACTGTAGTTGTCCGGATTGCCAGCCGTTTCCGGATCCAAAGCCTCATCAAACCGAATGTGAATTCCACGGTCGGTCACCCGCAGCCCGCTCGGCGCATAATGCGGCTTGCCCGTGTAACGAATCCGGTGAATCGCCCCCTGCTCGGCTCCGGTGGTTTGCCAACCCTTCTGCCCAGCCAAATACATCTGCCCATCCTTGGGCGAGAAACGCGCCCGCATGATTCCCGAAGCAAACTTGAGCGGCACCTTGCTGACCCCTCCCTGAACCACCCCGCCCACTTCCTCCATCATCACTTCGTACAGAGAAGCCTGGCCATAGCTGAGGTGGAAAAGACGCCCCTTCAGCGGTCCCCACTTGTCACTGGTCACCCAAACCTGACCACCCGAGGAGTTGTCCACCGACTTCGGGAAAAAGCACACGTGCGGGTCAAACTTCGTCGGCAACGGATCCTGATGGGAAAGGTCCGGCACACTCACAAACGACCCCTTTTTGACGATGTGCAAATAACACATGGGCACCCACGTCCCCTCATTATCCCCCGAGGTCAGCACGTCGCCCGGCCCCATTCCGATCCCGTTCGGAGCACGCAACCCCGTCGCAAAGACCTCAAATTTCGAACCATCCTTGGACACCCGCATCATCGTCCCATTGTGCTCCGCGATCGGATCCCACCCACGGCCCCCGCCTTTTACAGGTCCGCCCTTGGCGAAATAAAAGTTGCCCTGCGAGTCCGTCTGCAAATCAAACATGAACTCGTGGAAATTAGGCGTCACCTGCACCTCGTTATTGAACGACTCGTAAAAGTCCGCCTCCCCGTCCCCGTTGGAATCAATCAACCGGACGAGCCCATCCCGGCAGGTCACATAAATCACGTCCTCCACGATGCGCAGCCCCAGCGGCTGGTGTAGCCCGGCCGCAAACCGCTTCCATTGAATGTTTTGAAGGCCATCATCCACCCCTTTCCCCACCCACACATCACCTGCCAGCGTCGAAAACGCGATTCGGCCATCCTGGAAAAAATCGAGGCCCCCGAGCCGTAGCCACGAGTTCCACGGGTTTTGCATCGGCAGGCTGACCGTATCCAACTGGAAAGGGCCGTCCTCCGATCCCACTTCTCCTTTCACCGAAATCACCTCGGGCCAAAGAGCCGGTCCGGGGCGGGTCCAGGGCGCCAAATCCTGGGCGGGACTCATTGCTCCCAAAGCCGCGAACGCTTCCGAAAGATTCCGCTCCTTACCCCGCCAGTGCCCCACCTTCCAGCGCTCGCCCCCAGCAAAGGCCGGCAACTCCAACCCCACACGACCCGGCGCAATCCAAACCCACTTCGCCGACGACGGAGCCCCCACTACCTTCAACACCAAACGCGCTTCCTCCTTCTCCGAACCCTCGGTCACGACCAGACACCCCTCCCGCTCCTGCCACTGAGCAGACGGAGAAACTTCCGCCACCAACAAGGTCGACGCCGCGCCTCCCGAACGCACATTAAAGGTTCGCGTCAAAATTTTCCCTTCACCGGTGCCCTCCAGTCCCGGTGCCTCCAACATGGCAGCCGTTCCCACCGTGTAAGACAGGACCGTCTTCTCCCCATGCCGGTACAGCCCCTTGTACTTGGCCCATTCCGCCGGAAGCGGCCCAAAAGGAATCGTCGAAGCCCCAAACCCCCGGGGCAAAGCGCGGGGATCCGCAAAATTTCCCGCCTTGCTCCACCCGGGCACCGCCGAAGTCCGGAACACCACCTCGCCCACCGGACCCGGATTGCCCCCGTGCGCCCCGTTACAGGCCACCCCCTTGAACGCCAAGGGC
>JBANFR010000009.1:0-49622 GCA_037975925.1 Verrucomicrobiota bacterium | reverse complement strand
CGTCTCCAAAGAGACGGTCTCCGTGGAGCTCGACGAAGTTTTGGAAAGCTAGCTGCATGTAGTCCAAGGCAAAGGGACGTGCCGGGTGCCGGGCGATTTGGACGCGCTGCCAGGCTGTGAGCTGGGAGTAGATCTCGCGGCGGGTTTCCTCGAGTTTTTCCTCCATCCGCCGGACTTCGGCTTCAAAATTGATATCGTTTGCAACGGAACTGCTTCGCAGGTCGGCGAGTTTGGCTTCCAGTTCCAGTACGGGTTTTTCAAACTCCAGTGGCTGCAATTTCATGGGTGTTTAGCGAATGCTGACAGTCTCATTCTTCCGGAGCAACGCCGAGAGTTCGCGGACGGCTTCCGGGGCGAGTCCGTATCCGGACGAGGGTTTGGGGATTTTTTCGACGCTTTCTCCTGGGTCGGCGTAGAGGGTGTGCCCTGCGGGTTGCAGAACAATCCACTGGAGGGAGTCTCGGTAACCCTTGTCGCTGCTGGAGATGCGCTGCCCATCTTTCCATCCGGGTTTGTCGTGCACTTTGGCCTGAATCGAGGCTGGCGCGCCCTTTTTGGGGGGACCGAGTTTAGCGCTGCCCACGGTGGAGACGATGGGGTATTGCGCAAAGAAATCGCCCCCGTGGAGGACCATGATTTTTCCCTCGCGCCGGTCGAGGATGATGGAGAAATCGGCAGGGATCCAGTAGAGACGCTGGCCGACGCGGAGGTTGGAGTTTTCCATCCGGTTGATGGCCATGAGGAGTTCGGGCGGGACCTTGAGGCGGTGGCTGATTTTGTTCAGGACGTCTCCGGGTTTGACGATGTAGGTCTGTTTGCCCGGGGTCATTTTGGGTGTGAAAAGGAGCGCCATCTGGAGGGCGCTGAGGCGGAAGCGTGCTTCCTCGGCTTTGGAAGAGTCGGGATAGGAGAGGAGAAATTCCTGGTATCTCCGGAGGGCCGCGAGCGGATCGCCTGCCGATTCTGTTTCGAGGCATTTCTGATACTCGCCCAAGGTGGAATCGGCGATTTCCGGGCGCGCCGAGGCGGGGGCGTCTTTTTCGCGCTGCAACTCGACCTCCGGGCGCACAAAAAGTTGGTAGGTGTAATACCCGCCTCCTCCGAAAACGGCCGCCGCAAGGAGCAGCAGCGTCAGCCATCTGAAAAATCCCCCCACGATGCGGATCTTGGTCAGCTGGTTCTCGGGCCGCCCCTAAAGCAGGCCTCTTCGCCGGAAATCCCCCATGTTTCCCCCGGACGATTCCTGGATGAGGTCCGATGCGAATTTCAGGAGGCTGACCTCCCAGCCTTCGTCGACTCCCTGAATAATCGCGCTGAGCGGATCTTCCGAGTAGTCGACGGTGTCCTTTAAGCGGTCGATGACCTCCTCAATGGGGCTGTGCACGACCGATTCGGAGACATCGGTTTTTCGGAACTGAAACCCGTATTTCAACACGGCGAGGTGTCCTGAGTTTTTCTGAAGCCAGTCCATGAACTGCTCCGCTTTTTCTCCAAAACCGTCGAGGATCATTCGTTCCAAGTGGTTGGGAGCAATGATTTGAGGCCGTTCTGCGTGGAGCCGCCCGTCGCGGACGCGGACTTGATTTACGGAATCCATGAGTTCCGAGACGATGTAGAAACGGAATTGAGTGGAACCGAAGGTTTCGATGCGCCTTTGGGGGGCAAGGATGACCTGGGTGTTTTCGATGGCGTATTGGAAGGATTCCGCGTTGAGCATGGACCGTGTCCTCAGTGTAGTCGTGAACGTGGGGGAGGCAAATGCGGAGCGCGATAGATCTGGCAGGGGGGTGACCCTGATGACGAGTGCGGGTTTTCCGGGGCGCTTGCCGGGCGATGCGGCGATCGGGGGCTAATCCAGAAACTCGCGGAGAGCTTCGCGCAGTTGAGTGCGGGCGCGAAACAGGAGGCTTTTGACGGACGACACGGTGGTCTCGAGCACCACAGCGATTTCTTCGTAGGGAAGATCCTGATAACGGCGCAGGACGACGGCGGTACGCTGGTTTTCGGGGAGGTCCTGAAGCGCCCGGTCGATCGCCTGTTCGAGTTCCACCTGCTGGAGGACGGCGTCGGGGCCTTGGGCTGAAAAGTCGGGCAGATCGCGCGGGGAACCCGCCTCCTCGGATTGCGGCGCGTCGAGCGAGACGGTGGCGTGTCGGGAACGGTAACGGATTTCATTGAGCACCAGATTGCGCGTCAGCGTCATCAACCAGGTGGTAAAGCGCGCGGAGGGGCGGTAGCGGCTGGCCGATTTCCAGACGCGGACGAACACTTCATGCGCGAGTTCGGAGTAGTCGAAGCCAGGGCCGACCATGCGGGCGATGGTTCCGGCGACTCGCTGCTGGTGGGTTTGGACCAGTTCCCGGAAGGCATCGAGATCGCCTTCCTGGATGCGCTGGATCAAAACCAAGTCCCTCTGGGCAAGCAGATCACCTTCAGTGGACGGGTCGGGCGGCATGGGGGATGCCGATTTTGTGCTGAAAGGAAGGGTCGGCAAAGCCAATTTGAGATTGGGCGGCTGATCCGGGTGGGTTTGGAAAAATGCCTGGCGAGGCTGCAGGGCGGATGGAGTGTGACATGATTGTCACAGGTTGGGCCTTGAGCGGAGTTCTCCTGCGGGGAACATGGCGGGGAGGATTCCATCATGAGTTTTTCTTCCAAAACCCTGCGCAAACGCATTCTGGTGGCCGATGACGAGCCGGACGTGCTGGCGCTTCTGAGTTTGAACCTGCAGCGAGCGGGGTTTGAAGTGTTGCGTGCGGAGGATGGGGAACGTGCCCTGCGTTTGGCGCGGGAGGAAAATCCGGCGCTGGTGGTTTTAGATCTGATGATGCCCGGGCTGAGCGGGTTGGAAGTGGCCAAGCAGCTCAAGCAAAGTCCCGCGACGGCGGGGATTCCCGTGGTGATGCTGACGGCGAAATCGGAGGAGGTGGACCGGATCGTGGGGCTGGAGCTGGGTGCGGATGATTATGTGACAAAGCCTTTTAGTCCGCGGGAGATGGTTTTGCGGATCCAGTCGGTCCTGCGGAGGACGGAGCCGCCGGCGGTTGCGGTGGATTCTTTGGAGGTGGGGCCCATTCGGGTGGATCGAGTGCGGCACGAGGTGGTGATTGGCGGGGAGCCGGTGGAGTTTACGGCGACGGAGTTCAAGCTGCTGACGGTGCTGATGGAGCGGTGTGGAAGGCTGCAGAGTCGGGAGGTGCTCCTGAACGACGTGTGGGGGTATGAGAGCGTGATTGATACGCGCACGGTGGACACGCACATCCGGCGCTTGCGGGAGAAGCTGGGGCATGCGGCGGAGTTGATTGAGACGGTACGTGGTTTTGGGTACCGGATGGTTGTTCGTACGGAGTAGGGGATGGACTTTTGGGCGACAGTCTTGGGGGCTTTGCCGGTGTTGGTGGGGTGGCGTTGGCACGCGGTGGTGCAGCGCAATCGTTGGCGTCGGCTGGAGACGGCTTTGGAGGATCTTGCGGGGGAGGGGCTTGCGAGGGATTCACAAGCCTTGCCTGCAGGAGACGGGGAGCTGGGGACGGTGAAGACGCAGATTGAGCGGTTGGTGTGGCTTCGGGCGGCGATGCAGCAGCGAATCGAGCACGAGGAGTTTAGTTTGAGGACGGTGCTCTCCAATATGGAGGAGGGGGTGTTGGTGGCGGATGAGAGGCTGATTATCCGGTTGGTGAATCCAGCCTTCTGCGAAATTTTTGGGGTGAGAGGCGACTGCGTCGGGAGTTCGGTGCTCGAGGTGCTCGGCGAGCCGGAGATTTATCGGTTGATGCAGTCGGCGATGCGGGAGGGCGGGGCCTTGCAGAGACAGGTGGAGATGTTTCCGGGAAAGCGCGTGAAACAGGTGAGCTTGCACGCGGTTCCGATGACGGACGTAAAGGGGCGGCCGGGGGTGTTGTCGGTGTTTCGGGATGTGACTCGTTTGCAGGAGCTTGAGAATGTCCGGCGGGAGTTTGTGGCCAATGTTTCCCATGAGTTGCGGACCCCACTGGCGATTTTTCAGGGGTACTTGGAGAACCTTCTGGAGATGCCTGAATTGCCCGAGGCGGAGCGCGTCGAAATCCTCGGGGTGCTTCGAAAACACTCCCTTCGACTCAATGCATTGGTGGAGGATTTGCTGGCGCTGGCGCGATTGGAGGCGCGCCGGGAGGAATTTCAGTGGGAGGTGATGGATCTGGGGCGCTGCGTGGAGGCCTTACTCAGAGACTGGCGGGTCCGAACCCAGTCGGGGGAGGTGGAATTGAAGCTGGAAAGCGGGGCTGACCTGCCCCCGGTGCGGATGGATCCGCTGCGGATTGAGCAGGTTTTGCACAATCTCCTCGAGAATGCGCTCAAGCACATCCCCTCCAAGGGCGGGAGCATTGTGGTGTGTGTGAAGTCGGAGGCCGGCGGAGTCCTGGTGAGCGTGGAGGACAATGGGCCGGGCATTTCCCCGGTGGATTTGCCCCACATTTTTGAGCGATTTTATCGGGCGGACAAGTCGAGGGTTCGCGCTCAGGGGGTTGCGAGCACGGGGCTCGGGCTCTCAATCGTGAAGCACATCGTTGGGCATCACGGTGGCGAGGTGGGCGCCTCGAGTCCGCTCGGACGTGGGGCGCGCGTCTGGTTCCGACTTCCCTCCGCCGACTTGCAGGCCGCATCCGGGGCGGTTTCTGGCGAACGCCGCTGACTGGAGTCTTTTGCTGGGAAGATTCTTTTTCATAATGAACGGGCGCACGACCGCCGCGTCCAAAGTAACGTGGAAGCGGCGGACGCATTCGGCGCTCTCGCCCCTTCCTTTCTCCCTTCACCTCCCTCCCACCTCCACCCCCTCGGTATCCCCTTGCCATGAAGAAAACTCTCAGAACGCCCGGACTTGCCGCTTGGACACTACTTGGAATCTCAGTGCTGTCTGGTTGTCGGAAGGAAAGTGCTCCGGGACAGGAGAGTGTGCTGAGTCAGAAGGAGCGTGAGCTTGCGGAACGCGAGGCCGCAGTGGCCCGGCGCGAGGCAGAGCAGAAGCTGGAGGAGGAGAGGCGGTCCCTCGAGCGCGACAGGGCGGCCTTGGAAGTGGAGCGGTTGGAGGTCGAACAGGCGGCGCAGGCTGCAAAAACGGATGCGGCGGGCGCTTCGGAGGCTCTGAGCCAGAAATTGAAGGAGGCGGAAGCAAAGGGGGCCAAGCTGGCGGAGCGGGAGGAGGCGCTTTTTCAAAAAGAGGTCCGCGTGGCCAACCGGGAGCAGAAGCTGAGCGAGGACTTGCTGGAGAAGGCGGGCCAACAGCCGGTGTTGACGCCCTACTCGAGTACGCCTCCGCCGGTGACGGTGGCGGGGCCGACGGGCGATTACGGAATCTTTTATGAGGATTTGCACCGATACGGCACTTGGTTGGACACCCGGGAGTACGGCGTGGTGTGGCAGCCGCGGGCTGCGGTGACCCGCCGGGAATGGCGGCCCTACACGGAGGGGCGTTGGGTGTGCTCGGATCGGGGGTGGACGTGGATTTCCGACGAGCCCTTTGGCTGGGCCTGTTATCACTACGGGCGCTGGGCTTTGCTCAAGGGGCGCGGCTGGATCTGGATTCCGGGCGACGAGTGGGC
Source organism: Verrucomicrobiota bacterium (assembly GCA_037975925.1). Classification (GTDB taxonomy): domain Bacteria; phylum Verrucomicrobiota; class Verrucomicrobiia; order Chthoniobacterales; family Chthoniobacteraceae; genus Chth-196. Next base: position 44,043 of record JBANFR010000009.1, on the reverse strand, counting down.
GCCCGCATGGGTCGTTTGGCACGAAACGCCGCAACATTTGGGATGGGCTCCGATGCCCCCGGAAACGCTGGCCTACCGCGGATCGCACTGGGGTAACGTGGATGTTCACGAAATCCAGATTTCCGTGAACGTTTTCAATTTTGTAGAGACCCGCCACTTCGGACGGCCGGTCCGCTCCCACTGCCTGCCTCTGGACCGCAACCCCTCCCTGTATCGCTCCGGAACGCCGGTGACCCGGATCACGGTGGATCAGGACCGGGTTTGTGTCGGGGGACCGCGTTACCGGTCTGTGCGTGACGCCACGGGTGGCGTTCTCCCCTTTGTGACCGTGCGTCCGGATCATTCCAACCCGGCAGCCCGTGGTTCGACGGTAAGTATTCGTGGCGGGGAGGTGCGAATGTACGCGCCCTCGGTGCAGGCGCCGTGGAACGCGGCCCTCAAGCCAAGGCACTTGGAGACCACCTGGCGGGACGCCCATTTGGAGTCCGAGAGCCTCCGTCCCAACTCGTCCCTGGCGGAGGGCTATCAGCGGGATCGGCAGAATCAGCTGCAAGAGGCGAGAGACTCGATTTCCAGAATGGGCGGGCCGGAGCAGTTCCACGAAACACGTTCGGGTTTATTGAGGGAGAATCGGCGGCGCTGGGACGAGCAGGCCCGAATTTCGAACGCAATCGGTCGTGCACCCTCCGGCGCGGTGGCGCCCCAGGCTCCAGGTGCGGGGAGTTCGGGTGCGACCGGGACCGATCCTCGTCCCAATCCCCCCGTGTCGCGTGATTTGCCAACCAATGGCGCTCCTGCGGTATCCGGATCGCTCCCTCCGGGTGAGTCCGTGGGGTTAGGACGCGATGGTCGCAGGGGCGACCCGAGTTCCAAGCTGCCAGGTACGACTCCCAGTGCTGGGGATGGAAGACGTTCGGATGAGAAGGGGGTTGTTGCCGGAGGGACTCAATCGGTGGTCCCCGGCGTGAATCCTGGCGTGAAAGTGTCAGACTCCGTGGTGCCTGCACCAAATCCGGTGCCGAATCCAGTGCCCGTGGTAGAGGCTCCGAAAAAGGAGGGTAACGGGGTTGCGGGAGTGGGCGGTGCGGGAAAGCCCGTGGATGCCCAGAAGCCTCAGGAGCCTCTTGTAAACGGTGGTTCGCTCGTGGTTTCAGGGTCCCTCCGTCAAAACGAGACGCCCGGGGTGGGCCGTGACGCTCGAAAAGGCGGCGGGGTTTTTAAGGGGAAAGGCAATGTGCCGGAGGCGGGCGAGGGTGCGCTTTCCAAAGAAAAAGGGTCTCTTGTCGGGGGGACTCAATCGGTGGTTCCCGGCGTGAATCCTGGCGTGAAAGTGCCCGATTCCGTGGTGCCTGCGCCGAACTCGGTGCCGAATCCTGCTCCTGTGGTGGAGGCTCCGAAAAGGGATGGCAGCGGGGTTGCGGTGGTAGGCGATGCGGGGAAGACGGTGGACGCCCAAAAGCCGCGTGACGCTGCCGATCGGGCTGTACCGCCGGTGGGACTGCCCGTGCCGCCGCCATCTGGGACGTTGCCGGTGGCGCCGAAGGTGACCGGGCCAGCGGAGAATGTGGCGCCTGTGGGATTGTCCCCGAAGGCAGTGGATTCTGGAGTGAAAGGCGGAACGTCTGAGGGGCTGGGGCGTCCTGGAGGGGAGATTGCCGCGCCGAAAGGGACTCGTGAACAGCTCGAGAGGGTGGATGCGGCGAAAGTGGTGGAACAGGCAAAGCCGCGTGATGTGGTAGATCGGGTTGTGCCGCCAGTGGGACTGCCTGTGCCGCCGCCGTCTGGGACGTTGCCGGTGGCGCCGAAGGTGACCGGGCCTGCGGAGAATGTGGCGCCGGTGGGATTGCCCCCGAAGGTGGTGGATTCTGGAGTCAAAGGTGGAACGTCTGAGAGTTTGAGGCGTCCGGCAGGAGAGATTGCTGCGCCGAAGGGGACTCGCGAACAGCTTGAGAGGGTGGATACCGGGAAAGTGACGGAGCAACAGAAGCAGCGTGAGGCGGCGGAGGCTGCTGCCCGGGTTGCGGAGCAGCAGAAACAGGCGCGTGAGATGGCGGAGCGAGCGGCAGCGGAGCAGCAGGCGCAGCAGAAGCAGAGGGAAGCGGCGGAGGCTGCCGCCCGGGTTGCGGAGCAGCAGAAACAGGCGCGTGAGATGGCGGAGCGAGCGGCAGCGGAGCAACAGGCGCAGCAGAAGCAGAGGGAAGCCGCGGAGGCTGCCGCCCGGGTTGCGGGTCAGCAGAAACAAGCGCGCGAAATGGCGGAGCGTGCGGCTGCGGAGCAACAGGCGCAGCAGAAGCAGCGTGAGGCGGCGGAGGCTGCTGCCCGGGTTGCGGACCAGCAGAAACAGGCGCGTGAGATGGCGGAGCGAGCGGCTGCGGAGCAACAGCAGCGAGCTGCACAGGAGGCTGCAGCCCGTGTGGCCGAGCAGCAGAGGCAGGTGCGTGAAATGGCAGAAAAAGCAGCGGCGCAGCAGCAGGCGCAGCAGAAACAGCGTGAAGCTGCTGAGGCTGCGGCCCGTGTAGCTGAGCAGCAAAGGCAGGCGCGTGAGATGGCGGAGCGAGCGGCAGCGCAGCAACAGCAGCGAGCCGCACAGGAGGCTGCGGCCCGTGTGGCTGAGCAGCAGAGGCAGGCGCGTGAAATGGCAGAAAGAGCAGCGGCGCAGCAGCAGGCGCAGCAACAGCAGCGAGCCGCACAGGAGGCTGCGGCCCGTGCTGCGGAGCAGCAGAGGCAGGCGCGTGAAATGGCAGAGAGAGCAGCGGCGCAGCAACAGGCGCAGCAGCAACAGCGGGCCGCACAGGAGGCTGCGGCCCGCGCTGCGGAACAGCAAAGGCAGCAGCGAGAGGAAGCCGCGAAGAAAGCGGCAGAGAAAAAGTAGGGGATCCTGAAAGGTAAACCCAAAGGTTCAGTGACGATGAGCCGGTGCGTCGCGCTCTGCGCGACCGCCGGGAACCGGCCCCCCCCGAAACATACGCATCCCGCAGGGATGCCGGCACCCCTGCGCTTTTTCCGGCGGCCGCCTTTGGTCAGGGCTTGGCCGCTTCCACGATTTTCGCCGACTCGCCTACCGCGTAACGCAACGCCTGCTGCGCCCGGTTGAAGTCCACCACCGCCCGAGCCCGCGCAAGCCGCGCCTTGGCCAGCTCTTCCCGAGCCAACACAAACTCCAAGACTACCCCCACCTGACTCGCCTGACGCTGCGCCGCCAGACGCGTCATTTCCTCGGCCGAGCCCACCGCCTTTTCCGCCAGCTTGATCTGCTCCACACACGAAGCCGAACGCACCGACGCGTCCACCACCTCCCGTCCGATCGCCGCCCGGATCCGCGCTGTTTGAAGCGAGGCCGCCTCACGGCGTGCGGCTGCCGCCTTCTGACGCGTGGTGTCAAAGAGTCCACCCGGGCCAATCTTCCATCCCAGTCCAAGGAAAGCGTCCTGTTGTTCACTCATGCGGCCCGTGGAGGAACCGCGTCCGCCCGCAAGCCCTCCCGCCGTGTAGCCAGCCTGAACATTGGGAACCAGCGGTCCCAGCCGCGACCGGTCCTCCTCCCGCGCAAGTGCGGCTACGGTGGCGTCCATGGATTTGAGCTCCGGGCGTTGAGCTTGAGCCATTTGGATCAATTCGAAAAGGGGAGCCCGCGGTGCGGAGTGGACTGGAATGAGTTCCGCTTTTGCGGGACGCAGCTCCGTTTCCGGCGGCAGACGGAGCGTTTCCGCTAGGCGCGCGGCGGCGAGTTGAAGGGCTTCTTGCGACTGGCGGATCTGAATTTGGAGGCGGGAGATTTGGGTTTGAAGGCGAAGCAAATCCCCTCGAAAAGCCGTGCCGACCTGGACCGCGTTTTCGAGTTGGGCGGCGTAGCGTTCGGTAACCAGGACCTCCTCGCTCAACACCGCCTGAGCAGCCTCGGCGGCCAGCAATTCGTAAAAGCGTTCCGTCGCCTCGCGTTCGATATCGAGGCGCACTTTGGCGATGGAATGCGCAAGGGCCGCCGCCTTTTGCTTGGCCGCAAGGGCTGCGTAAAACGTGTCGCCAGGAGCCCAGTCAATTTGGACGCCTGCAACCGCGGAGTATTGCTGTTTGCGGGTCTCGAGCATGGCGCCGGCCACGTCCTGGATGAGGCCTTCATGGGCTCGGTATTGGGCCCCGGTTTGGAGAGAGGGCCAAAAGCGCTGCCAGGTCTGGTCCGACTCCAGGAGGGCTTGGCGATGCTGGACCCGGGCCAGGTCAATTTCCTCATTTTTGGCCCCCGCGAGCCGCAGCACGGTAGGCAAATCGACGTATTGCGGAGCGGCGTGGGCCATGCCGGCGCAGAAAACCAAGGGAAGCCAGAGTTTCATGGGGTGAAAAAAATCGGTCGTTTTTAGGGGGCAGCGGGGAGAGGTTTGCCAATCACCTCCTGTCCGTCCTGCGGAGGGGTGGAGCCAACCAGAAGAATGGAATCGCTCGGGCGGAGTTCCGGAACTTCCACGGAAGTGCCATCGTGAAAGGCGATTTTCACCGGAGATTTCACGGCCTTGCCCGCGACGAGTTTGAAGACGAAGGCGTTGGTTTTTTCCATGGCAAGCGCCGCGACCGGCAGCAGCGTGGCGGATGCGTGGGTTTCGACGGCAATCTTGGCGGTCACACTCATCCCGGGCAGCAATTGCGCGCTGGAGTTCTCGATGTCGGCCTCTGCAAGCATCGTGCGAGTCACCGGGTCCAGGACACCGGTGATGCGGCTCAGGCGCGTTTCCAGGCGGAGCGCCGGGAGCGCGTCCACGGCCACGCGTACGGGTTTTCCCGGGGAAGCGAGAGGGGTTTCCATCTCGGTGACGGGAATCTGGCAGCGAAGCTTGGAGGAATCTGTCAGGCGAAGAAGCGGCGCGCCGGAAGGGGAGACCAGTGCTCCCGGATCCACCGAACGGGAAGAGATGGTGCCGGAAAAGGGGGCTTTGATTTGTGCGAAATCCAGTAGGGAAGCGGAGCGCTCCACACCGGCTTTGGCGGCGGCCAGGCGCGCCTCGGCGTTATCAATGGTTTGGGCGAGCACGAGGTCGGGTGACTTGGCTCGAGCCTCATGCAACCGTTTGACTTCAATCTGGGCGGCTTCCAGCTCGGCTTTGTGTTTGAGTAAATCAGCCTCCAGTTCAGGGACTTGAACTACCGCAAGCAACTGGCCTTCCTTCACGGAATCTCCTTTGTCCACAAGGACGGACTGGACGTAACCGGCGACCCGGGCGTGGAGTTGGACCTGCTGAAAGGCGGCCATGGTTGCGGGAAGCGACACCCACCGGTGGATGGTCCCGGAGGTCGGTTGGGTGACGGGCAATTCGATCGGCGCCGCTTTGGCGAGAGCGGTCAGCGCGACGAACCAAAGCGGGAAGGTGAAGGCGAGGCGGGGCGTGGCAGGCATCGGGCGACTAGCTTGGGGTTTTAGTGAGAGAGACCCCCGTGGAGCGGGGTTTGGAGCAGGGGGGGGAAATTAGGGAATGGATGACCGGATTCCTTCGGGAGAGAACACTCGGGGTCATCAGGATCCAGGGAGGAGGAGGGCGGTTTGGACGCGGCTGCGAGCGCAAAAAGGGAGGGGAGGATTCCCAAGGTGGCTACGGTCGAAAAAAGGAGGCCGCCCAAAACGGCGATGGCGAGCGGCGCGGAGGAAGATCCGCCCATGGCCATCGGGACCATCCCTGCCATCATGGCGAGGCTGGTCATGAGAATGGGGCGGACGCGTCCCTTGACCGCGCCGATGGCGGCGTCGCGTCGGGAGGCGCCTTCCTTTTGGAGGCGCGTGGCCAGGGTGACGAGGAGGATGGCGTTGGAGACGCAGACCCCGGTGGAGAGGATGGCTCCCATAAAGCTTTGGAGATTGAGGGTGGTGTGCGTGGCAAAAAGAGCAGCAACCACCCCGCCGACGGCTGCGGGGATGGTGCTGAGCACAAGCAGCGAAAGGCGCAGGCTTTGAAAGTTGGCGGTGAGCAGCAGGAGCATCACTACCAGGGCGGCACCGAGGCCGGAGCGCAGACCGGATTCAAGTTGGCGGAGTGGCTGAATTTGACCGCGCAAATTCAGCGCGACCCCGGCTGGAGCGGGGATTTCGCGGAGGGCGGCCTCGATCTGGCGGGAGGCACTGCCGAGATCAAGACCATGCACGTTGGCGGTCACACTCAGGGTTCGGGCCATGTTGTAGCGGTCGTATTGCCCGATGACTGTGCCCTCGGAGACTTTCGCAAAATTCCGCAGGAGCGAAGTGCGTCCAGAACCACCGGACACGGGAAGGTTGAGAAGGTCCTCCATCGTTTTAGGCTGCGCCTGAGGGGTTTGAATTTGGAGGCTGTAGCTCACGCCGGTTTTGGTGTCGGCCCAGTAGTTCGGCGTGGTGAAGCGGCTGCTCGCCGTGGCCGCAACGAGGCTGCGTGTGGCGTCCACCATGCGGACTCCCTGAAGTCCCGCGCGCCCGCGGTCCACCTGCACCTCGACGCTCGGGTAGTCGAGCGTTTGCGCGATTTGGACGTCTCTGAGCGCGGTGAGGGTTCCCAGTTTGGCTCTCACTTGTTCGGCAAAGGATCGGGTGAGCGCGAAGTCTTTCCCACTGAGAGCCACCTCCACGGGGGTGCTCGAACCCAGAGACATCACGCGGCTGACAATGTCCGCCGGTTCAAAGGAGAGCCGGAGGTCGGGCATTTCGCGACGGAGGCGTGCCCGGAGTTTTTCACGCAAGTCGGCGATGCGCACTCGGGAATCTCGGCGGAGCTGAACCTGCAGGATGCCCTCCTCGGGACCGCTGTTCCACTGGTGAATCAGGTTCACGGGGTAATTGGAGGCATGGACGCCGAGGAGCGCCATGGAGATGGCGACCTCGTCTTTGCCCGCTTCCTCCGCGATGGCTGCAAGGATGCGTTGCGCGATTTGCTCGGTGATTTCGAGCCGGGTGCCGCTTTGCGCGCGGAAGCGGAGTTGGAGTTGGCCCGCATCCACCTGGGGGAAAATCTCGAGTCCGAGTTTGGGGGTGAGCAGCAGGAGAAGGGCGGCTGCGATCAAAAAGTAAGCGGGGACGAGGAGGACCCGCAGGGAGAGCAGGCCGGCGCAAAAGCGGGTGAACCCCGGGGAAGAAGTCGGGGTATCACGAGTGGGGGCAGGGGAGACGGGGGCGCTTCGCATCCACCAGACGCTCAGGACGGGGAGCAGGGTGCTGGAGAGCAGGTAGGAGGCGATCATGCTGAGGGCGACCGCAATGGCCAGTGGCGCGAACAACCCCTTGGCCGCGCCCTGCATCCACAGGGCAGGGAGAAAAACCGCCACGACGCAGAGCATGGCGAGAAAGCGGGGGACGGCGGTTTCCTGGATGGCGTTGAGGGCCGCGCGGGCCAGTCCGCTGCCGCGGTGGAGATGGGTGTGCAGGTTCTCCATCGCAACCGTGGCTTCGTCGACAAGGATGCCAACGGCGAGGGCGAGTCCGCCGAGGGTCATCAGGTTGAGCGATTGGCCCGTCAGCCAGAGGCCGAGCAGGGCGGCGGCGATGCTGATGGGAATGTTGAGCACGACAATGAGCGCGCTGCGAAAGTCGCGCAAAAAGAGAAGGACCATGAGGCCGGTGAGCGCGGCGCCGAGGACGCCCTCCTGAAGCAGATCGCGCAGGGCGCGTTCGATCCAGGGGCTTTGATCGAACTCGAAGGAGACGTGAATGTCCTCGGGGCAGGCGGCTTTGAACTTGGCAAGGTTGGCTTTGACGAGGCCCACCACCGAGAGAGTCGACGCGTCGCTGCGCTTGGTCACGGGCATGTACACCGTGCGCCGCCCGTTCACGAGGGCGATGCTCGTGAGCAAGTCGCTTCCATCGCTCACCTCGGCGACATCTCGCAGGAAGACGCTGCCCTCGGGCGCCACCCTCAGGGGGACCGATGCGAGGTCCTGGATGTTTTTGACGACGGCGTTGGTGGGGACGATGGGAAAGGCGTTTTGGGTCGGAAGATTCCCGCTGGGGCTGATCGGGTTCGCAGCCGTGACGGCCGCCACGATTTCATCCGGTGAGAGGGAATAGGCGCGGAGTCGGTCGGGTTTCACCGTGATGAGGATCGTGCGGGCGCTGCCACCGAAGGGGGGTGGTGCAGAAACGCCGGGCAGCGTGGCAAAAAGCGGGCGCACCATGTTCAGAGCGGCGTCCTGCATTTGGCCGACGGTGCGATTGGGGTTGGTCGTCGAAAAGACGAGGTTGCCCACGGGTACACTGCCCGAGTCAAAGCGGGTGACGAAGGGTCCCGGAGTGCCCGGCGGCATAAAGGCCCGGGCCCGGTTCACGTAGGCGACCGTTTCAGCCATCGCGTTGCTCATGTCCGTTCCCGGATGGAACTGGAGCTTCATGATGGAGGCGCCCTGGATGGACTTCGATTCCACGTGCTCAATGCCCGTGATGTAGAGGAAGTGGTACTCGTAATAATACGTGAGGTACCCCTCCATCTGCAGGGGATCCATCCCGCCAAAAGGCTGGGCTACGTAAATGGTCGGGACACCCAAAGAGGGAAAAACGTCGCGCGCCATCTTTTGGGATGCGCTCCAGGCGCCGAGGAGGATTCCAAGGACGATCACCAAAACAGTCCAGGGGCGGCGGAGCGCTAAACGGGCGAGGGAAAACGAGGGCATAAAGGAGTGGAAAATCCCCGACCAAACGCAGGGACGCGGCTTGTAAAACACCGGACCCGGTCCGGAGTTGGCACAAAAGGGGAAAATGATTCTGACGCAGAAATGTCGCCTGCGCCTTTCCTCACTCTCCCCTCCGTCCTGCTGCCATCTTTTGTCTGAGGCTCCGGCGTCCGGAATTAACGGGAAAGCTGCGCGAGGATGGATTCGACGTCGTACACGCAGCCCCCCCAGGTGCCGCCTCCGAGGCGTTGAAGCGCCGCCCACAGCCGCGTTTCGTCTGGGAGTTGGGCGTGGGCTCCCAACGATTCGTTGGACGGGCGTGCCGCCAAAATCGCGGCCCCTTCTTCTGGCGTACACCGCGCCTCGTCCGTCCCCACAAAATCGACCCGCCCCTCCATGCCGATCCGATCCACCTCGATCCGAATCCAGTCCCCCTCGCGTACTTTTCCGATGGGACCGCCGGCCAAAGCCTCCGGGCCGACGTGCCCCAGGCAGGCTCCGGTCGACACTCCCGAAAATCGGGCATCGGTGATCAAGGCGACCTTTTTCCCAAACGGCAAATGCTTCAGCGCGGAGGTCACCTGGTACGTCTCCTCCATCCCGGTTCCCATCGGACCGATCCCGGCCAAAACCATCACCTCTCCCGCCTGAATACGCCCCTCCCGGATCGCCGCAATCGCAGCCGATTCGCTGCAGAACACCCGGGCGCGTCCCTCCATCCGGTACACGCCATCCGCGTCGACCACGGAGGGGTCAATCGCCGTGCTTTTGATCACCGAACCCTCCGGAGCCAGATTGCCGATGGGAAACACCACCGTGCCCGTGAGTCCCTTGGCGCGCGCCTTTTCCGGGGACATGAGGACGTCCTCGGGATCAACCCCGTCCTGCTGGCGAAGGATTTCCCGGAACCGGTTGCGCCGCTGGGAGTGGCGCCATTGCTCGAGGTTTTCGGCGAGCGTTTTTCCGGTCACGGTCAGGACGGAGGTGTCCAAAAGCCCGAGTTCGCACAGGTGGAGCATCACCTCGGGAACGCCGCCGGCAAGGAAGGCGCGGACGGTCGGGTGGTACTGGGGGCCGTTGGGGAGCACATCCACAAGGCGCGGCACTTTGCGGTTGATCTCGATCCAATCCTGCACGCTGGGGCGCGGGAGTTTGGCCGCGTGCGCAATGGCAGGGATGTGCAGGAGCAAATTGGTCGAGCCTCCGAAGGCGGCGTGTACGGCCATCGCGTTGCGGATGCTCGCCTCCGTGAGGATGTCCCGCATCCGGATCCCCTGGCGTTCGAGTTCGAGCACATGAGCGGCTGCTCGAATGGCGATGTCTTTCCACACGGGCTGACCAGAGGGCGCCAGCGCGGAGTGAGGTGGTGCCATGCCCAGGGCCTCGGCGACCACTTGCGAGGTGGCGGCGGTTCCGAGAAACTGGCACCCGCCACCGGCGGATCCACACGCCCGGCACCCCAATTCCGCAGCCTGGCTCAAGGAAAGCATGCCCCGCGAATAACGCGCCCCGATGGTCTGCACGGCTCCGGCGTCTTCCCCGTCGCTGGGAGGCAGGGTCACGCCGCCGGGGACAATCACCCCCGGAAGATCCCGGGCGGCGGCCAGCGCCATCATCATCGCAGGAAGCCCCTTGTCGCAGGTCGCAATGCCCAGCACTCCCTGGCGCCTCGGAAGCGAACGGATCAGCCGGCCCATGACTTGGGCGGCGTCATTGCGGTAAGGAAGGCTGTCGAACATCCCTGTGGTTCCCTGCGTACGTCCGTCGCACGGATCCGAGCAGGTCGCTGAAAAAGGAACGGCCCCGGATGCCCGTAACGCCTCGGCGGCAGCCCGGACGAGAAGCCCGATTTCCCAGTGACCGGTGTGGTAGCCGAGAGCAATGGGTTGCCCGTCTTCGCCCCGAAGACCGCCCTGGGTACTCAGAATCAAAACCTGTTTGCCGCCCAGTTGGGTTGGATCCCAGCCCATCCCCACATTTTGGGTCAGACCAAACAGGTCGCCGCTCGGGTCCTCCCTCAGCATCGTGTCGGTGAGGGGCAATTGCCCACGGGGGCCAGGGGCTTTGGTGCGAATCTCAAACAGCGCTTCCGATTCCCCTATCGGGGTGGGGGAAGCCGCATGGTTTTGGGAAAAATGGGGGCCGGACATACTCGCGCAGTATCCAGAGCGCCCCACGGCACTCGATACGAAAAACGCCCCCCTTCCTCGGCGAGGCGCTTTCCAAGCACTCATCCCATGCCTCATGGTGGATGCATGAACCCCTCAGTGACACTCTATCGCACTCCCGCTGGCATCGTAGCCGAGTCCCAAGGCAAATATCACCAGCTGAGGGGGGCGGATTTGGACACCGTCTTTACGGAGCCGAATCCGGCCCATTGGGTGACTCAAGCTCTCGCCCAAGCCGAAGTCGTCTCGCGACCGGAAACGCTTCTCGCTCCCATCCAATCCCAGGAAGTGTGGGCCTCAGGCGTCACCTATCTGCGTTCGCGGGATGCCCGTATCGAAGAGTCCAAGGACGCCGGAGGGGGAACTTTTTACGACCGGGTGTACGATGCAGATCGCCCCGAGCTTTTTTTTAAGGCAACCCCTCACCGCGTCGTGGCTCCCGGGGCGCCGATGCGCCTCAGAGCCGATGCGCGCTGGAATGTGCCCGAGCCCGAGCTCACCCTCGCCCTCAACCGCAACGGGCAAATTTTTGGCTACACCATCGGCAACGACCTGAGTTCACGGGATATCGAGGGCGAAAACCCCCTTTATTTGCCCCAGGCCAAGGTCTGGGCCGATTGCTGCGCTCTCGGACCAGGACTGGTCATTACGGACCCCCTTCCGAAGGAAACGGCGATTACCATCTCCATTATCCGCTCTGGCGCTCCCGTGTTCGAGGGCGGCACCTCTCTCAGTCAGATGAAGCGCAGCCTGGACGAATTGGCCGCATGGCTCTGGCGGGACAATCGCTTCCCGGCTGGTGCGTACTTGATGACCGGAACGGGGACAGTCCCGCCCAACGAGTTCACCCTCCAGAGTGGGGATGAAATGCGCATCACCATCGGCACCTTGGGCACCCTCTCGAACCGGGTGGCCTAACCGGACCGCCCTCCCCGGGAAACGGGATCGAGTTTTCCAAAACCCGGTGATAGGGATGATCGCGTCACCGGGTTGCTCCGACTGGCCCTCGCTCGAATGAAAAAGCTCCCCCTCGTTTTTCTGGCCGCCATTGGTGCCGCGTTTTGGCTTGGCCGTTCCTCCGACGTACTACCTTCCATCCAGAGGCCTTCGGAGGGCAAATCCGTCCCAGCCTCCGAGCCTCCCAAACCCTCCCCGGCCGGCCCTGCAGCCGGGGACTCCGGGCCGGTACCCGTCGTTGCCGGACAGGCCCAGAAGCGCGACGTCCCGATTTTTCTCAACGGCATCGGCAGTGTCCAAGGATTCAATAGCGTCAACATCCGCTCACGGGTAGACGGGCAGCTTGAGAAACTCCTCTTTCAGGAGGGACAGGACGTGCGGGCCGGCCAGCTTCTGGCAAGGGTTGATCCGCGTCCCTTTCAGGCCGCTTTGGATCAGGCGCTCGCAAAGAAGAAGCAGGACGAGGCGTTGTTGGCCAATGCCCGCTTGGACCTCAAAAGAGACCTGACTTTGCTCGCCGAAAAAGCGGGTACAGCTCAAAAGGCGGACACTCAAAAGGCGTTGGTTGCACAACTGGAAGCCACGCTCCAAGCCGATGACGCCGCGATCGAGGCCGCCTCCGTTCAGCTTAGCTACACGCAGCTGCTCTCCCCGATCGATGGCCGAACCGGCATCCGCTTGGTCGACGAGGGCAATGTCGTCCGCGCAGCCGACCCAACCGGAATCGTGACGGTGACCCAGATGCGCCCCATCTCCATCGTTTTCACGCTGCCCGAACGCCACCTGGCCGCCATCCAGTCCGGGACCGCCCAGGGTCCACTCCAGGTGCTTGCTCTCGGACGCGACAACCAGACCCCACTGGCAGAGGGGACCCTCAGCGTCATCGACAACCAGATCGATTCCACCACCGGGACCATTCGCATGAAGGCGACTTTTCCAAACGAAGCGCTCTCCTTGTGGCCCGGACAATTTGTGAATGTCCGCCTGCGCGTGGGGACGCATTCCGGGGTCACCGTGGTGCCCGCACCGGTCGTCCAGCGTGGACCCTCCGGGGCCTACGGCTACGCGATTCAATCTGACGGCACCGCAGAAATGCGCCCCCTCAAAGTGGCCTCCATTGAGGATGGCGTGGCCGTCGTGGAGGAGGGCTTCCAGCCCGGCGAACAGGTCGTGGTGGACGGTCAGTTCCGCCTGCGTCCGGGCGCCAAAGTGAAGCCCACGGACCCTCCCGCAGGCGGCCGTTCCAAGGTAGCCGGTCACGGAAGCGCAAAAACCTCCCCGTGAACTTCTCGGAAATCTTCATCCGGCGACCCGTAGCCACGGCGTTGCTCATGATCGGAATCTTGCTCGCCGGTCTCCTCGGGTACTTCTCTCTTCCCGTTTCCGCCCTCCCCTCAGTCGATTTCCCGACTCTGGAGGTGCGCACTTCTTACCCTGGAGCCAGTCCGGAAGTCATGGCCTCCACCGTGACGACCCCCCTGGAGCGCCAATTCGGCCAAATCAGCGGCCTCGAATCCATGACCTCCCTCAGCGCGGCGGGTCATTCCAGCATCACCCTCCGCTTTCAATTGCGGCGCGAAATGGACTCCGTCGCCCAGGACGTCCAGGCCGCTATCAACAACGCCTCCGGTTTCCTTCCCCGCAACCTCCCGGCCCCGCCCGTCTTCAGCAAGGTGAATCCGGCGGACTCTCCGATTCTGACCCTCGAGGTCTCTTCCCAAACCCTTCCTCTGGAGCGGGTCAATGATTTTGCAGATACCGTCCTGGGCCAAAAATTAAGCCAGATCCAGGGCGTCGGTCTCGTCTCCATCCGCGGCAGCCAAAAACCGGCGGTCCGTATTCGGATGAATCCGGCCGCGCTTTCACAAGCCGGATTGAGCCTCGAAGACGTCCGAAATGTGTTGGTGAGTTCCAACTTAAACGCACCCAAAGGGAGTTTTGATGGCAAACGCCAGTCCTATGCGATCGGGGTTAATGATCAGATCTTTTCCGCCGAAGGATTCCGCACCGTGATCCTTGCCTATCGCAATGGCTCTCCCATTCGCATCGCGGATGTGGGCGACGTCATTGATCATGTGGAAGATAAACGTCAGGCCGCCTGGGTTAATGGAAAGCCTTCCGTTGTGGTGGATATTCAAAGGCAGCCAGGCGCCAACATTATCGAAACCGCAGAGCGCATTAAAACACTTCTACCCCAATGGAAAACCCTCCTTCCCCCGTCCGTTGAGGTGTCCATTCTCTATGACCGAACCGAAACCATTCGGGCATCCGTACGCGATGTGCAGTGGACGCTTTTGCTGACGGTAGGGCTCGTTGTCCTCGTTATTTTTCTCTTCCTCAGAAAAATATGGGCAACGCTCATTTCCGCAGTGGCTCTGCCTCTGGCTGTGGTGGGTACTTTTGGGATTATGAGGCTTCTCGGATTTAGTCTGGATAATCTCACCCTGATGGCCCTCACGATTTCGACCGGCTTTGTCGTGGATGATGCGATCGTGATGATCGAAAACATTGTGCGTTATATTGAGGCGGGCGAAACGCCTCTGAATGCCGCGCTTAAAGGATCAAAGCAGATTGGGTTTACTGTCATTTCTCTTAGCGTTTCATTGATCGCTGTGTTTATCCCGCTCCTTTTTATGCCGGGAATTGTGGGTAGACTATTCCAGCAATTTGCACTCACCCTCAGCGCCGCCGTCGCCGTTTCCGCCGCCGTTTCGCTGACCCTCACTCCGATGATGTGCGCGCGCCTCCTAAAGCCCGAAGGGCACGGGAAACCTTCCCCTCTCTTCCGTGTCACCGAGGCCTGTTTCGACAAGGTGCGCCTCGCCTACGACTGCACTTTGCGTTGGGTCTTGAGGCATCAAACTTTGACCCTCTGGCTGACATTCGCGACCGTCCTCGCCACTGCCGCACTTTCCTGGGCGGTCCCCAAGGGCCTTCTCCCGTCTCAGGACACCGGCATGATCGTGGCCGTCACCGATGCCGCCCCGACCGCCTCATTCCAGAACATGGTTCAGACCCAGTTCGCTTTGGCGGACCAAATTCGCCGCGACCCTGACATCCTCAGCGTCGCTTCCTTTGTGGGGGGAGGCCCCCTCAACCCAACGCTGAATACAGGGAAGCTTTACCTTCAACTCCGGCCCAAGCATCAGCGCTCCTCCACCCCCGAAGAGGTTATGGCGCGTCTGCGTTTGGCTGCGGCGGACTTTCCGGGAATTACCCTCTCCATGCAGGTGTTGCAGGATCTCCAATTAGATACCCGCCCCACGCGCACCCAATACCAACTCAACCTTCAGCACTTCGATTCCTCGGAATTGGACGACTGGGCAAGCCGACTACGCCAGCACCTCAGTCTCCAACCGGAATTTCTCGATGTCGCTACCGATCAACAAAACGGGGGGCTCCAACTCAGGATTCAAATCGATCGAGATCAGGCTTCCCGCCTGAATGTCCCAACTCAGGCGATTGATGAAACTCTGTATGATGCCTTTGGCCAGCGGCAGGTATCCGTCATTTTTACTCAGCTAAACCAGTATCGGGTTGTGTTGGAGGTTCAGCCCTCCTTCCAGATGGATGAGTCGGCTCTCGATAAAATATTCGTTAAATCGACAGCCGGTCGAATGGTTCCCTTGGCTGCCTTTGCAACGGTACAAACAGTTTCCGTTCCGCTTTCGATTCAACGGGAACAGCAGCTGCCAGCCGTCACTCTTTCCTTTAATCTGGGAAAAGGCTATTCTTTGGGAGATGCCGTCATGGCGATAGACCGCATCAAAAGGGAAATCGGCTTTCCAGACACCATTGCATGCTCTTTTTCTGGCAGTGCAGCGGAATTTCAAACCGCCTTTTCGGGTGCGCCTTATCTATTGGCTGCTTCCATTGTAGTCATTTATATCGTCCTTGGAGTTTTATACGAGAGTTATATCCACCCCATTACAATCCTCTCCTCACTCCCCTCCGCTGGCGTCGGGGCCCTGTTGGCTCTGCTCTGTGTGCGCATGGAAATGTCGCTTATCGCTTTAATCGGAGTGATCCTCTTAATCGGAATCGTCAAAAAAAATGCGATCATGATGATCGATTTTGCTCTGGAGGCGGAAAGGGAACACTCAATGGCCCCCGAAGAATCAATCTATCAGGCCTGTCTCTTGAGATTTCGGCCTATCATGATGACCACCCTCGCTGCTCTCTTTGGCGCATTACCCATGGCACTGGAAAATGGCGTGGGTGCTGAACTGAGGCGCCCCTTGGGGATCACCATTGTGGGCGGGCTTCTTGTTTCGCAGCTTTTGACCCTTTACACCACGCCAGTCATTTACCTCGCGCTGGATCGCCTGGCTTCCAAGTATTTTCCCAAGTCGCACCGTCTGCTTTCTCCGCAGGAAGTTCTCGGTGGCGTCGCCTAATCACCGGGTCTTTCATGAACCTGTCGGAGCCCTTTATCCGCCGCCCAGTCGGCACCTCGCTCCTAGCCCTGGGCCTTTTATTGCTTGGGCTTCTCGCTTATCGCCTCCTCCCCGTAGCCCCATTACCCCGAATCGATTTTCCAATCGTCCAAGTCAGCGCGTTTCTCCCCGGGGCTGACCCGGCAACGATGGCCGCCACGGTGGCCGCTCCGCTCGAGCGTCGCTTCGGCCAAATCGCAGGCGTGTCCGAGATGACCTCGGTCAGCACGGTGGGAAGCGCTTCCGTTACTCTCCAATTCCAGCTCGAACGAAGTATTGAGGGCGCCGTAAAGGACGTTCAGGCCGCCGTCAATGCTGCCCGCGCCGATCTCCCGGGTAATCTCCCTGCCCCGCCCACTTATCGAAAGGTGAATCCAGCCGATTCTCCGATCATGATCCTCTCGCTCTCCTCCGACCTGATCCCCATCCGAACGCTTTACGAATTCGCCGATACTTTGATCGGTCAAAAAATTAGCCAGGTGGATGGAGTCAGTCTCGCCTCCATCAACGGAACCTCAAAATCCGCCATCCGGGTTCGCCTCAATCCCGGACTCCTCGCAATCGCCGAATTGGGAATGGAGGACTTACGTTCCGTGATTTCCCAAGCCAGCATCCATTTGCCAAAGGGAAATCTGGAAGGGGAACACACTCATTATTCCATCGAAACCAATGATCAACTCACCGAGGCGGATCAGTACGCCTCACTGATTGTCACTCAAAAATTGGGTGTCCCGGTTCCGCTGAGGGAGTTCGGGGAAGTCACAGAGGACGTCGAAAATTATCGAGTGGCCGGCTGGTCCGGAAAAAAGAGGGCAGTATTGATCGCTATCTTTAAGCAATCAGACGCAAACGTAATTAAAACGGTGGACGGTATTCGTGCGGTGCTACCCCAGATTAAGAAGTGGCTGCCGCCTTCCGTGGATTTAAAGATCGAGAGCGAGCGCACAAAAACAATTCGAGCGGCGGTCGATGACGTTCAGCATTCTTTGCTCCTGAGTGTGGGCTTGGTTGTCTTGGTGATGGTCCTCTTTTTAAGACGCCTTTGGCCCACGGCCATCGCAAGCGTCACCATCCCTCTCGCTCTGGCTGGTACCTTTGGCGGTATGTACTGTTTTGGCTATAGCCTCGATAACCTCTCCATCATGGCGCTGACCATTTCTGTCGGCTTTGTAGTGGATGACGCCATTGTGGTTATCGAAAACATCGTCCGCTTTATTGAGGCAGGCGAGAACCCACTGGAGGCTGCCCTGAAAGGGGCGCGGCAAATCGGGTTTACCGTGGTATCCATTACCGTTTCGCTCATTGCGGTATTTATCCCAATCTTGGGGATGAGCGGTCTCATCGGAAGATTGCTTCATGCGTTTGCCGTGACTCTGACTCTTTCCGTGGTCATCTCGGCCGTCATCTCGCTGACGCTGACCCCCAGTTTGTGCGCGCGGTTTTTAACGGCTGCGCCCCATCCTTCCGCGCTAGGCCTCATGGACCAAGTGGGCGCACTCGTTTTGAAGATCTATCGGGCTTCCTTGGGTTGGCTCCTCAAGAATCCATGGATTGGCGTGTTTCTTACCCTGGCAACGATTGGCTGGACGTGTGGCCTTTATGGAAAACTTCCAAAGGGCTTTTTCCCTCAGCAAGACACCGGAATGATGATGGTCGTTGTGGAGGCCTCCCAGGACATTTCTTTTCCCGCCATGTCCCGGTATCAAGAAAGGGTTGCAGATCTCCTATTGGCGGATCCCGCAGTGGATACGGTGGCGAGTTTCCTCGGTGGAACGGTTTCGGGGGCCTCCAACAGCTTGCGCATGTACGTTGCTCTCCGCCCGCTGGCCGAGAGAAACGTGACGGTGGAGCAATTAATCCTCAGGCTCCGCAAACAAGTAAGCTCCGTGGATGGAGCGCGTGTTTTTATGCAGGGCATGCAGGATATTCGAGTGGGAGGACGAACGTCCAAGGCACAGTATCAATTTGCTCTCCAATCGCCCGATCTCTCGGAATTAAATACGTGGGCACCCAAGGTAGTTACAGCATTACGAGCCAGTCCTCTCCTCAAAGACCTGACAAGCGATCAACAAACTGGCGGCCTTAAAACCCAGGTCCATGTGGACCGCGACGCAGCCTCGCGTTTAGGGGTCTCGCTTGCGGACGTGGATGCCACCTTGTACGACGCCTTTGGGCAAAGGCAGGTCGCAAACATCTACAAGAGATTCAATCAACACCGCGTGGTGATGGAGGTGGATGAAAACCATTTGGCAGATCCTACATCGCTGGAAAAGATCGTCGTTCGCGCCAAAAACGGCTCCATGGTGCCTTTGAGCGCCTTTTCACGTTTCGAACCTGGAAGCGCAATGCTTTCGGTAAATCATCAGGGCCAGTTCCCTTCCGTTACCATTTCCTTTAATCTGACCCCGGGCAGTTCGCTCGGGGAGGCTACAGATTGGATAGAGAAAAAGGTTCGTGAATTGATTTTGCCTCAAACTATCCGCACTAGTTTCCAGGGGACGGCCCAAGTATTTCAAAGTTCCCTGTCGACCCTTCCGAAGCTCACTTTCTGGGCTCTGGTGGTGGTTTATCTGGTCTTGGGAATCCTTTACGAAAGCTGGATTCATCCATTGACCATTATTTCCACTCTTCCCTCGGCGGGATTAGGGGCGCTTTTGGCTCTCCAAGCCTTTGGATATGAACTTTCGATTGTTTCTTTTATTGGAATTTTGTTGCTCATGGGGATTGTCAAAAAGAATGCCATTATGATGGTGGACTTTGCCTTGGAGTTGCAACGAGAGCGGGGAATTCCTCCAATCGAGGCGATCTTGGAGGCCTCTGTAACCCGTTTCCGTCCTATTACCATGACGACCTTGGCGGCACTTTTTGGGAGTGTTCCCCTTGCCTTTGGGGCGGGAGTGGGTTCGGAGTTACGCCGTCCCCTCGGGATTGCATTGGTGGGCGGCTTGATGGTGTCGCAAATACTTACCCTGTACACCACCCCCGTAGTATACCTTTCGCTCGATAAGGTTTGTGGTTGGTGGCGTCGCCTTGGCGGCCGGAAAGCGTTGGATGTTCAGGAGGTTTGAGTTTGCGGCTCCATGGGAAAGAAACGCGCCCGGCCTCAAACTTTCCCACGGCTCTGGAAGGGTCGGTTTCCGTAGTGAATTTTGGGGAGGCGAGGCAGGTCTCGCTCGCCGGGTGGAGCCGGAGGTAGGAGCAGGTTGGGGGAGGGGATTCACCGGGCAGAGGCGGCCTGCGGGGAGCAGGGTGCAGAGGGAAAACGGGGTTGAGAATCGAAGGGGCGTAGCCAAAGGCAGTTTGGTGGAGGGGCGCTCGGGGAGGATCGGGAAAGCGGTTGGAAAGAGGGAAGGGTGGGCCAATGAATTATCGAACCAGTGAAGAGCCAGAGTCGGGAATGCGGATCTACATGCGCGAGATCGCTCAGACACCCCTCTTGACCCAGGAGGAGGAGGTGGATCTGGCGGCCAAGATCCGGGCTGGCGATCCGGAGGCGCGCTCCAAGATGATCCGGGCGAATCTCCGTCTGGTGGTGAAGATCGCCCATGACTACTCGCATTTTGGGCTGCCGATGGCGGATTTGATCTCGGAGGGCAACATCGGGCTGATGAAGGCGGTGGAGCGCTTTGATCCCTCGAAGGGCGGCAAGCTCAGCACCTACGCAGCTTGGTGGATCAAGCAGAGTATCAAGCGTGCACTCGCCAATCAGAGCAAGACCATCCGCCTGCCTGTCCATCTGGTGGACAAAATCGCCAAGATTCGACGGCTTTCGGTGAGCCTGAGCGAGGAGCTCGGGCGGGAACCAACCGACGACGAGCTGGCGGAGGAGGTTGGAATTCCCGCGCCCAAGCTTGCCCAGTTGAGGGTGGCCTCGATGCGCCCGGCATCCCTCGACGCGCCAGTGAGCGAGGAGGATAGCAAGGAACTCGGCGAGACGGTGGGGGACGAGGAGGCGCATTCCCCGCTCGAACAACTGAGCGACAGCAATCTAATCGACGAATTGGGGGGCATTCTGGGGGTGCTTGACGAGAGGGAGAGGCGCATTATCACGGCGCGGTTTGGGTTGGAGGGAGGCAACCCCAAGACCCTGGAGGAGGTGGGACGGCGCTTTGGAGTGACCAGAGAACGGATACGGCAGTTGCAGAACGGAGCCCTTCGCAAGCTGCGCAGGGCGCTTAATCGGAGGGAGAAACCGATGCGCAGCCTGCTGATTCCGGGACCCGGTGGCTGACAAGTCTGTGGATGGATGGTTAGTGGGTGCTCGGGAGGTGCTTGGAGATTTTCGTCTCAAAAGTGTAAAATGCGCCCAGCAAGGTTTGCGTTGTGTCCAAACTCGGCGAAACTGCGGGGGCGGGGGGGGCTTTCTTCCCCGCGCTCAACGCAGTCTTCTATGCACTTCCTTCTTGTCTTCGGTTCCTCCTTCACAGTTTGGCTCCTGGTTTCCTCGTTTTTTGAGTGGGCTTTACATCGGTATGTGATGCACCGCCCGGTGGGCCCTTTTGTTTACCCCTTCCGCGCACATGCCCTCGTGCACCATCAGATTTTTAAGGCGGATGAGACGTATCATTTGTTGAACCCCGCAGATCGACACACCATCCCAATGGCATGGTGGAACGGTCCCGTCCTTGCCTTGCTGGCGGCGCTGCCCTCGCTTCCCGTGGCTTTGGCTCTAGGGGAGTGGACGATTTACTGGGGAGCGGTGGCGGGTACGGGTGTGTACTACTGCGTTTACGAGTACATTCACTGGTGCATGCACCTTCCCAAGGCACGGCGCGTGGAAAAGTCGCAGCTGTTCCGCCGACTGAACGGACATCATCTGTTGCATCACCGCTACATGCACAAGAATTTCAACGTGGTGCTGCCACTTGCGGATTGGATGCTCGGGACGCTGATGCCTCGTGCGAAGACTCGGTTTGCTCAACCAAACAATCCGGCAGTTCCCGATGTCCAACCCATGGAGGAGGAAATCCTCGTGACGGCGGCGTCCTAGGAAAAGGAATGCGAGGTTTGGAGGCGCCGGAGAGTGATCCTCGGCGCTGTTCCGTGTCTTTGGCGACTGCTTCTATTTTTGGGGCCAGTCGCCTTTTGTAGCGGGCAAAAGCGCTCGAAATGATTCAAAAACGTGCGGGTAAAGTCCCTTGGCTGAGACTGGATCCCGGATCTAGTGTTCTCCCCCAATGAAAACGTCCAAAGCGAACCCGTCGGTCCCTGGTGTCTGTTATCTCGCAGGGGCAGGACCAGGGGACTTGGGTTTGGTGACCCTCCGGGTGAAAGAGTTGCTCGAAATCGCTGAGGTCATCGTATTCGACTACCTTTGCAACCCGGAACTATTGAAGTGGGCGAGCCCCGAGGCTGAAATCATCTACGCGGGCAAAAAGGCGGGTCAGCACACGCTGCGCCAGGAGGAGATCAACGCCCTCCTTGTTGAGAAGGTACGCTCGGGAAAAAAGGTGCTTCGCCTTAAAGGGGGCGATCCATTTTTGTTCGGAAGGGGTGGCGAAGAGGCGGAGGCATTGGTGGAAGCCGACTTGGAATTTGAAATTGTCCCGGGCGTGACCTCCGCCATTGCGGCTCCTGCCTATGCGGGGATTCCTGTAACGCATCGGGATTTTACTTCGTCCCTGACCATCTTCACCGGCCACGAAGATCCGACCAAGGGGGACAGTGCTTTGGATTATGCCCGGATTGCAGCTCTGCCTGGAACCAAGGTGATGCTCATGGGGATTGATCGAATCGCTTCCATCACGGCGACGCTTCAGGAGAACGGAATGGCGGCAGATACGCCTGTCGCCTTGGTTCGGTGGGGAACGACTGGCAAACAAGAGACTCTCGGTGGATCCCTGGGGAACATCGCCACCCGTGTGGAAGCGGCGGGATTCAAAGCCCCAGCGGTGGCGGTTTTCGGGCAGGTCGCCGAGTTGCGACAGAAACTGAACTGGTTTGAAAAGCGTCCCTTGAGGGGCAAGCGGATTGTGGTGACCCGGACGCGGCAGCAAGCCGGGGTGCTGAGTGTGGGTTTGAGAGGGCTTGGGGCGGATGTGTTTGAATTACCAACCATCCGCATTGAGCCACCGTCTGACCTCAAGGAGTTTGCCGAGTTGGTCCAAGACGCGCATACCTATGACTGGTTGGTCTTCACGAGTCCCAACGGGGTCAGCGCTTTTTTTGAGATGTTTTACAAGCTGTACTCGGACGCTCGCTCGATTGGGGGTGTCAAGATCGCCGCAATCGGCCCTGCGACGGCGAAGCGAGTTCGGGACTTTCATTTAGCCGTGGATCTTCAGCCGAGCGAGTTTGTGGCGGAGGCGATTGTGGAGGCCTTTACCAAGGAGGTGGGTACGGTTGAAAACCTCCGAATTCTTTTGGCGAGGGCGGAGCAGGCGCGGGAAGTGTTACCGCGGCAACTGTCCAAATTGGGAGCAATTGTAGATGAGGCGATTGCTTACCGGACGGTAGCCGAGACGGAGGATGTGAGCGGGGGAATTGCCCGGTTTAAAGCGGAAGGGGCGGACATGATCACCTTCACCAGTAGCTCTACGGTCGAAAATTTTTTGGCGCTCAAATTGCCCATGCCTGCGGGACTCAAGACGGCCTCGATTGGTCCCATTACATCCAAAACGATGCGCGACATGGGCTTACAAGTGGATGTTGAGGCGACGCAGTACGATATTCCCGGACTACAATCGGCAATCCGCGCTTTCTACGGCGCGTGATCGTTCTCTCCGTGGAATTTGGGCTGCTCGAATCATCGCAGGGGGAGCCACGTTCCCAACGCCCCCTGGGAGAGCTTTGCAATCAACCCAGTTCCGTCCGTACACAGCCCGGCTTGGATTCCTTCAGGGGCTGTGGTTATCCCTTCCCGCGGGTGTGAGGACTCCGCTCGGAAAGAGTTTGCATTGCCGACTCAGCATCGTCCTGAATCTGAAGGCGTAAGGCCTCTAGGGAGGGGAAATGTTTCTCCGCTCGCAGGAAGCGGACAAATTCTACCTCGAGCACTTGATGGTAGAGGTCTGCGTCCAAACTGAAGAAGTGAATTTCAAGAGAAGGGGAAGCGTTCTTGGAGCATTCTCCTTCGACAGTGGGGCGGACGCCCAAGTTCGCGACGCCACGGAGGGGCACGCCATTCCAGTCAGCACGAACCGCGTAAACACCCGCAGGTGGGAGTTGTTCGTTGAAGAGCGCAAGGTTTGCCGTGGGAAATCCAAGGGTTCGCCCGAGTCTCCGGCCGGGGATGACTTCCCCTAGTACCGTAAAAGGACGCCCCAGGAGTGTGTGGGCGCAATCCAGATCACCTTCCCTCACGGCCGTCCGAACCCGAGTGCTGCTGACGGGGTGGCCCTGATGCACAACGGGGGCGACGCCGATGGCTTCAAACTGGAGTTTCTCTCCCAATTCGCGCAGGAGCGAGAGGTTCCCTTTCCGTCCCTGACCAAATGCCCAGTCGCTTCCTACGCAGATGCTGGCTAGGGAACACGCTGCGGAACATAGGGATCTGATAAAATCGGCGGGTTCAGTCGCGGCGAGTTCAGAATCAAAGGTGAGAAGCAGTGTGTGCGTGAAACCGAGTGCCGCGAGTAGCCTCGTTTTATGTGGGGTGAGTGTGAGTTGGAGGGGGGCGTGTTCGGGACGGACTACCTTGGCGGGGTGGTTGGCAAAAGTCACTGCCACTGCGGTTCCTCGATGAAGGAGGGCCTCGTTTTGCGCGCGCAGGAGGACGGCTTGGTGTCCCAGATGCACGCCGTCGAAAACCCCCACAGCGAGGACGAGAGGACCCGGCAGGGAGTTGAGTTCGGAAATGGCATGCAGAACAACCATGATGGTAGGGTGAATCCCCCCCCCTTAAGCACCTCGCATGCGCGATACCGTGGGCAGATCCAAGACTCGTTTGGCGATTGCCGAGGGCTCTTCGGATCTGAGTTCTTCGACGGTTACCGCGTTTTGCACCGAAAACCGTCCCGAATGCGTCCGCCTCAGAGCGCGTAAGTGAGCCCCGCAACGGAGCAACTCGCCAATGTCATGGGCATAGGTCCGAACGTAAAATCCCTTGCTGCACACGACCCTAAAGTCGATTTCGGGAAGTCGGACCGCCTTCACTTCGTGGGTGAAGACGTGTACAAAACGAGCCTCGCGCTCCACCACTTTTCCCTGCCGGGCGAGTTTGTAGAGCGGAACGCCGTCTTTTTTGATCGCCGACACCATAGGCGGGGTCTGGTAAAAATCTCCGTGAAAGTATTGGAACGCCATCTCGATTTGATCGGAGGTCAGTGCTGGAACTGGTCTCATTTCCACGATTTCGCCGTCCGAGTCTTGGCTATCGGTGGTCACGCCGAGCTGCATCGTGCCGATGTACTCCTTGTCCTCGGCCATCAAGAGATCCTGAATTTTGGTTCCCCTTCCAAGAACCACGAGGAGTAATCCGGTCGCCAACGGATCCAAGGTGCCGCAATGCCCTACTTTTTTAATTCCGAGTCGCCGCCGCACGAGGGCGACGACGTCGTGTGAGGTCATTCCAGATTCTTTGTCGATTAAGAGGACGCCGTCCAGTGAGTCGAAACGCATGGGTGAAAAACGGTGGGAAAATCAGAGAAAGGAAGCCAATCACTGAGGGGTTCCGAGAGAACCGATTGGCAATTATGACTGAATCGAGGCTGACGAGAGCGGCTCGAGAGTGGAGAGTTTCTGGTGGATGGCCTCCAAGACGCGTTCCTGGACCTCACCGAGGGTGCCCTGAATCCTTGCCCCGGAGGCGAGGATGTGTCCACCCCCACCGAATGCGGAGCAAATCGCGCACACGTCGACCTTAGGATCCTTGGAGCGCAGACTGATGCGGACGTTTCCATCCCCTAACTCCTCGAAAAAACCGGCAACGATCACGCCGTCGATCGCGCGAATAGTGTCAATCAGGCCCTCGGTGTCGTCTGGAATCGTTCCGAGGGCGCGCGTGGTTTCTTGCGACAGTGCGAAGCAGGCCACTCGGTCGGCGGATGCGAATCGCAGCCCGTTGAGCAGCGATCGGAGCAATTCGAGTCGGCGGCGCGGACTGCGCTCGTAAATTTGTTGGTTGATCCAGCCCACATTGACACCGAGCCCCACGAGGGCGGCCGCGATTTCATAAGTGCGCACCGTCGTGCTGGGGTACTGGAAGGATCCCGTGTCCGTGGAAATTGCGGCGTAAAGGCAGTGGGCCATCGCCTCGGTGAGTGGCAGATTCGAGCCGGTGAAGAGCTCGAATAAGATTTGTCCTGCCGCCGGCGCGCTGGAGTCGACGTATACGAGATCTCCCAATCGGTCATTGGAGACGTGGTGATCGATATTGATCCAAGTACCGGATCGAACTGTCGCTGCAAGACAGGTTTTCCCAACCCTGTTTTGAACGGCGGTATCGACGATGACGACCACATCGAACGCCTCGGGGGTTGAAGGGGGCCGCTGGACGAGATCTGAGCCAGGTAGGAATCTGAATCGATCCGGGAGACCGTCTTCGTTCCAGACGGTGACCTCTTTGCCGAGTTCCCTCAAGCAAAGACCGAGCGCGACGGAGCACCCGATGGCGTCTCCGTCGGGGCGGAAGTGGCTGAGAACGAGGAAACGGCGT
The DNA here is from genome assembly GCA_037975925.1 of Verrucomicrobiota bacterium. GTDB lineage: Bacteria > Verrucomicrobiota > Verrucomicrobiia > Chthoniobacterales > Chthoniobacteraceae > Chth-196. Next base: position 18,274 of record JBANFR010000009.1, on the reverse strand, counting down.
TGCGAGCGGAAGAGGGACGCGATTTCCTCCAGTCTGCAATTGGGAATGCTCATTGAGAGGGGCGAAAGGAGAACAGCACGGGCTCGCCGAGTGGTGAATGCCCGGGCAGGAAATTCGATGACTGACTTACGGACTCGGCGGCCGACTCTCCGGGGGACTTGGATAATCGAGGGATTCCGTTGCGGGAAGAAGGTTGAGCTCATCCATAATCCGGATGACGTTCGTCCCCCGCTCAATGCCCGTGTCGAGTTTGAAATGTAGCTGGGGGGTGTACTTCATAATCACCCTTCGGGAGAGCGCGTACTGAAGCGGGGCGCGCTTGGACTGTACCTCCGCGATGACCCGGTGGCGTTGAGCTTCGGTCCCGATCACGGAAAGGTAGACGTGGGCATGTTTGAGATCCGGGGTGCTGTCCACCTGTTGGACCGTGACAAGCGGTGCATCGAACACGAAATCGCGGCGAAGCATCTCACCCACTTCACGCTTGATGAGTTCGTTGACTCTCTCGAGACGATGTTTGGCCATAGAAAAACGCTTCGTGCCGGTTGAAGGCACGGGCGATTCCTTCAACCTAGCACAGATTCATTAGAGTTGCTGCGGGACCTTCTCGAGGACGTAACACTCGATGGTGTCGCCTTCCTCATATTCCTCGAAGTTCCCCAGCTTGATGCCGCATTCCATGCCACTTCGCACTTCCTTAACGTCGTCTTGGAAGCGACGGAGCGTTGAGAGTCCGCCATCGTAAATCGGTTGGCGACCGCGGAGAACCCGTGCACGCGCATTCTTCAGGATGCGACCGTCGGTCACGTAACTTCCGGCAACGACGCCCTTAGCCAGATCGAACACCTTCCGAACTTCAGCGTGGCCAATGACGTTCTCGCGACTTTCCGGATCGAGCATGCCGGCCATCGCCTCTTTCACTTGGTCGAGAAGTTCGTAGATAATCGAGTACAACTTGATCTGGACTCCCTCGCGCTTTGCCGTGTTCGCCGCGTTGTTTTCGGTTTTGACGTTGAAGCCGACAACGATGGCGTTGGAGGCGGCTGCGAGAAGAACGTCGCTTTCGCTGATGGGGCCGACGGCGTTATGAACCAATTCCAAATCGATCTTCTTGCTCTGAATCTGTTTGAGAGACGAAGCAATTGCCTCGCTCGAGCCTTGAACATCGGCTTTCAGGATGACCCGAAGGCTTTTCTTTTGGCCGTCTGCCAACGCTTCAAAGAGGCTTTCCAAGGTCGGGCGCTCCGGCGCTGCGAGCTTGGAGAGACGCTCGGAGTTCAGTCGCTCCTCGGAAAGCGTGTTTGCCGAGCGCTCGCTCTCCATTACAACCAAGTCGTCCCCAGCATTAGGAAGTCCTGAAAAACCGATCACTTTTGCAGGGGTCGACGGGCCTGCGGATTTCAAGGGTTTGCCGAAATCATCGAGCAGGGATTTCACCTTCCCGCTGTATTTTCCACAAATGAAAGGGTCTCCAACCTTCAATGTACCCGTTCGCACGATGAGCGTCGCGGTGGGGCCTCGCCCTTGCTCTACCTGCGATTCAATGACCGTTGCGCGAGCGATTCCACCCTCGTAGGCTTTGAGTTCCGATACCTCAGCCACCAAAAGAATGCTTTCGAGCAGTTCCTTGACGCCTTTGTCCTTCAATGCAGCCAAGGGGACACAAATCGTGTCTCCCCCCCAATCTTCTGGAGAAAGCCCCTTCTCCTGGAGTTGTCCTTTGACGCGGTCCAGATTCGCACCTGCCGCATCCATTTTTGTAATGGCGACGATGATTTGGACTTTTGCCGCTCTTGCGTGAGAGAGGGCTTCCAAAGTTTGCGGCATGATCCCGTCGTCGGCAGCCACCACGAGAACCACGATGTCGGTGACATTTGCTCCGCGCGCCCGCATTGCTGTGAAGGCGGCGTGGCCGGGGGTGTCAAGGAAAGTGATCTTTTGAGTTTGATGAGTGACCGAGTAGGCTCCGATGTGCTGGGTAATCCCTCCAGCCTCGCCCTTGGCAACCCGCGTTTTTCGGATCGCATCCATGAGCGTCGTTTTGCCGTGGTCAACGTGCCCCATGAAGGCCACAATGGGCGCCCGGGCGGTGAGTTCTTTGGCTTTCGGTTTGACCACCTCCTTGGGTGGTTCAACCACCTTCTCAACGGGCTTGTGGACGCCGGCGCCTTTTTCCCGCTTCTCGCGCTCAAAGGTGTACCCGTGTTTCTGGCAAACCTTGGAGGCGACTTCGAGCTCAACGCTTTGGTTGAGATTTACGAAGATGTTCATGCCCATCAGGTCCCGAATGACCTCGAAGGGCTTGAGTCCCAGAGCAGTGGCAAGCTCGCGCACCATGACGGGCGGCTTGAGGGAGACTACTTTTTCATCCACCTTCGGAGCTGGAGCCGGGGCCGCTTGGGGCTCGTCAGGGACGTCCGTGGCTGCTTCTGCTTCAACTGCAGCAGGCGGCTCGGGTTCTATCGCGGGCTCGGGCTGTTTTGGGGGCTCCGGTTCCAGAAGCTTGGAAATTGGGGCCAATGCTTTGAATGCACTGGTGGAAGAGGGCGTGCGCTTTTTTGGAGAGGCGCTCTTGCCGTCAATAAGTGAGATCGCTTCCTTAGGGGCAGCGGGCTTAGGCGCCGCTGGCGCATCGGCTTCCCGAGGGGCGGAGGGAGCCGCTTCAGACTTGCGTCCAGCGGCTGACTGCGTGGTTCGAGAGGGCCCTGCCGGTTTCGGGGAGGAGGTGCGTGTCGGTCGTGTTGCCATTCAAAAAATGCGCTAGGAGCTGAATTAGGGCGGATCCCTTAGGAAGATGCGGTGTTGGTGAGGCCTCGCTGGGCGGCTGCATAGATTTGCTCTGCTTCCGCAGCGTCACATCCGATGGCATCGGCAATGTCGGTGGCATCTGCAGTCGAGATCACATCTGCGCTGACCATGCCGGCCTCTGTAAGTTTCCGGGCAGTCTCTTCTGAGATTCCAAGAGCAGCAGCCAGGGAATGGACGCCCTTGGTGACGTTCTGCTCGAATGCTTGACGGACAGACTCATCTTTTTCGATCGAAATGTCCCATCCCGTCAGACGCGAAGTCAGCCTGGCGTTCTGGCCCCGTTTGCCAATCGCAAGCGAAAGTTGATCAGCCTCCACTTTGATCAGCACGTTGTGCCTAGTCTCGTCGAGAGCGATGGACTTGATTTTGGCGGGTTTGAGGGCCTCAAGGACAAGCTCCTTGATGTCTGTGGACCATCGAATGATATCGACCTTCTCGTTGTTTAATTCGCGCACAATATTTTTGACGCGTGCCCCCCGCATGCCCACACAAGCCCCCACCGGATCCACTTTCTCGTTTGCGCTCCAGACGGCGATTTTCGTGCGGTGGCCCGCCTCACGGGCAATTCCTTTGATTTCGACGGTCCGATCCGCGATTTCGGCGACCTCTGTCTCAAAAAGGCGGCGCACAAAGTTGGGATGACTTCTGGAGAGGATGATCTCCGGGCCCCTGGCTCCGTTTTCGACAGCCACCACGTAAGCGCGGATTCGGTCTCCCACGTTGTACTCCTCCGTGACCACACGCTCACGGTTGGGCATGACCCCTTCAAATTTTCCAAGATCGATAATGACATCTGATCGCTCAAATCTCCGAACGGTGCCGTTTACGATTTCACCGGCACGATCCTTGAACTCATCATAAATCATCTCCTTCTCGGCCTGGCGAAGCCGCTGCATAATCGCCTGGCGCGCAGTCTGCGCCGCGATACGGCCGAAATCCTTCGGGGTGACCAAAACATCGAGCTCTTCGCCGATCTCCGCGTTTTCTTTCACGCGTTTCCTCGCCTCGCTGAGACTGACTTCGTCGTGCTTGTTGACGACCTTTTCAACGACCAGCAGCCTGGCGATGGCTTTGATGTTTCCGGACTTCGGATCGATTTCGACGCGGAGGTCGCGTGCAGGGCCGACTGCCTTCCTGGCAGCGGTCAGCAAGGCGTTGTTAATCGCTTCGAGAAGCACTTCACGCTTGATGCCTTTGTCACGCTCGAAAAAGTCGAGTCCGGCTAGGATTTCGCTGTTCATAATGGACGGGGAGGCCAGAGACAAAAAAAAGTGGGGTCTTCAGAACAGAACCCACTTTACGCACTGGCCGAGGGGTGAAGGTAAGGGCGGGCTCCCAGGCCGTCAAGGGGGGAAAGCGGTTGGAGACACCACTTGATGTGCTCGTCCTTGCGACGTGAAATCGAGTCTGCCTTGGAACCAAATCGAGGGCATCGCGATGTCCGCAGGGATATGTGGGCTTTGGTTTCCTAAAGCGGAGGAAGGCAGTCTCGTTGCCACGGCAGCAAGGATTCCATGGCCTGGATCTCTTGCCGAGCCAATTGCTCAAGGGTTGCCTTGGGAGCGATCAGGGTCGGGTCAATTCCTAAACCCTCTGCAACTTCGTCGCGGTGTTTTTTGAGCTCCCGGAAACGCCTCTCGTGTTCGGGCGTTGAGCGCAGGCGCGGCTTCCGCACAATCCGTGGCCAGAATTCCTCGGAGAGTGCGAGGGCTTGGTCCGCTGCCTGGAAAAACCGCGTGCGTCGGTTGCCCCGAAGATGCTTGGGGTCCACCGATTCGCCTCTTTCGAAGCGTGCAGCAAATTCAAGAAGCAGATCGTTGTTCAGAATGTGGAAGGCGGGGCGGTCTGCCGCCTGAGCTTCAGCGTCCCGCCAATTCCACAGGGCGCGAAGAAGGGCGGCTCCCCTTGGGGGCAGATCCGTGTAGCCGGAGATCCTCCACAAGGTGTCCGGATCCTTTTCCTTGGTGAGGGAGGAGGCTCGGATCTGGCGCTCGCACATTTGCTCAAACCAGCTCCAGCGTCCCAGTTCGCGCAAACGAACCTCTTGGATTTCAGCCAGAGCGAGAAGGTTCACCGTGTCATTTACCGCGTACTCCAACATTTCTCGCGGGAGGGGGCGAATGGCCCAGTTGGCTTTTTGTGAGGCCTTCGCAAGCGTGACTCCAAAGTGTTGGTGAAGCAGTGCGGCGAGTCCGAATTCCTTTGCTCCCAGAAGCCGGGCGGCAATCATGGTGTCGAAGAGAATGGTGGGGCCGCTGTACCCACAACGTCTTAGCAGGCGCAGGTCGTAGTCGGCACTATGGATGACTACGGTTTTGCGCTCGAGAGCGCAGAAAAGAGGTTCGAGCTTTACGCCTTCTGCCAAGGGGTCCACCAAAAGGTTTTGTCCCGGAATAGAGATCTGAATCAGGCAAAGCTTGTCAAAGTAGCAGTGTAAGCTGTCCGCCTCCGTGTCCAATGCGATCCGATCCAGCCCGGCAAAGGCAGACACCGCTTGGCCCAAGTCTTCCGTGGTTGTGATGACAGGAAAGTCGGGATCGGAGTGCGAGTGCGAGTGCGGACGGGACGCGGCGCGCGAAGCGGGGCTTGCCGGACGGCGGGAACCCGCGTGGGGTGAGCCCAAGGTGGGATGGGGCTGACGATGACTTCGCTGTCCTGACCCAGAGTCAGTTAAGTGACGCTCTCCAGAATTCGTCGCATGGGGGAGGCGGCGGGATTTCCGAAAAACCGTGAGGAACTTCCGGAGAAAGGAACCCAGCCAGCTTGGCTTGCCTTCACTCGGGGGGGGCGATGAATCGGGCTTTTGGCTGTGTTTGTGAGGCTGGTGCCTCATGGCCGGAAACCGCGGAGCAGCATCTCCGAGTTGGAGGAAGAGTTTCGCAGGGCGTGATTCAGAACCTCTGTGGCCTCCATTGCGGGAAGTGCGGCCAATTGCCTGCGCAGGGTCATGATGCGCTCGAACTCCTGGGGATGATACAGCAACTCGTCGCGCCGAGTTCCTGACTGAGGAATGTTGATTGCCGGGAAGATCCTTTTTTCGGAAAGAGCCCTGTCGAGTCGGAGTTCCATGTTCCCCGTGCCCTTAAATTCCTCAAAAATCACGTCATCCATCCGGCTCTGGGTTTCGACAAGAGCAGTGGCAAGGATAGTAAGACTGCCTCCTTCCACCGTGTTTCGCGCAGCGCCGAAGAATTTTTTCGGCTTTACCAAAGCTTTGGTATCGACCCCTCCCGACATGACGCGTCCCTTGCCAGGCTGCATGTTGTTGTAGCCGCGAGAGAGGCGGGTGATGGAGTCGAGGAGGACAACGACGTGTTTCCTCAACTCCACCAAACGTTTGGCGCGGTCGAGGACCATTTCTGCGACCTGGGTGTGACGCTGGGCGTTTTCGTCGAACGTGGAGGCGTAAATTTCGCAGGGGATGGCGCGCCGGAAATCGGTGACTTCCTCCGGTCGCTCATCAACCAGCAGGATAATGAGTTTTGTTTCCGGACTCGTGGTCATGATCGCCTGGGCGATGTCCTTGAGGAGAATGGTCTTGCCTGTTCGGGGAGGGGCCACAATGAGGCCCCGCTGACCGCGGCCAAGGGGGGCAATCAGGTCCACGGCTCGGGCCGAAACCGAACGCGTCTTCGGATTCTCTAACACGATTCGCTCGGTGGGATGCATCGCCGTCAGGCGCTCGAAATCCACCGGATCCTGCCACTGAGAAAAGGGAATACCTTCAATCTCCAAAATCTGCTCTGCCATCAAGAAACGCTCTCGATCTCTGGGCAGGCGCACGCGGGCCGACATTTGAAGTCCTGCTTTGAGTTGAAATTGGCGCTCAAAGTGGTGGGGAATTTGAATATCCTGGGGAAGTGGGCGGAAGTTGTACCTTGGCCAACGGATGAAGCCCCCCCCCTGTGCGTTCACGTCCAGAATCCCGTGCGCCAGGAGTTCCGTTCCACGCTCCAAGTAGGCACGGCACAAATCAAAGACCAAGTGGTGCCTTGACTTGTCCGGATTGACTCGGAGCCCCAACGCGACGGCTCTTTCAGTGAGCTCCAACAGAGTGAGATCATGGAGGGCTTCCAGATCCAATTGGGAGGGCACCTCCGGCATCGCCTCAGGGGAGGAGTCAGGAGTAGCGGTGACGGAGCCAGACGCAGAGGAGTCGGACTTGTCGGGAGAGGCAGGAGAAGGAAAAGTCATTCCAGATAATATGGTCGGATTGGGAACATTTCTCAGTGAGGCTCATTTGGGCAACCCTGATTTGTTCGGAAAGCCCCTCGGAGAGGCCGCGGGATGCGACCATGCGACGGATCTGCTCCTGCGGCGAGCAGGCGACAACGACCACGCGGTCGAGGAGATTCCAACCCCCAGTTTCGTACAGAAGAGGAATTTCCGCAAACATCCATTCGGATTTCTCCCGGCTCCTTTCAGCCAACGATCTCCAAGCCTGACGTACGCGCGGGTGAAAGATCGCTTCCACCCGACGTTTCAGATCGATTGAACCAAAAATGCAGCTCCGGACGTACTGGCGATTGAGATGGCCTCCTGAGGAAAAGGCTTCTTCGCCGAGGGTTCGTTGCAATTCATCCCGCACCTCTGAGTTTTCCCTCACCAAGCGAGCGCACTCCGCATCTGCCGAAAACAAAACTGCATCCGAAAAGTGCGAGCTAATGAGGTCGCTAACGCATGACTTTCCGGTCGCGACCCCGCCGGTGATTCCAATGATGGGCATCAGCGACCGAGCAACGGCAAACTGGCCTCGGTCAGGTTGGGAACTGGAGAGGAGGTTGCGGGGTCCTCCAAAGCTTCCTTGCTGTTGACTGGTTGTCCTGCGGCGTCGATCAGACGCACCGACACAAAGATGGTGAGGTTTTTCTTGATGTGCTGATCGACATTTGAACGGAACAGCCGCCCTACCAGAGGGATGTCCCCCAGTACCGGCACTTTGTCGTTCACCTTCTGAACGTCCTCGCGGATCAATCCGCCAAGGGCGATGGTCTGTCCATCCTCAATGGAAACTTGGGTTTGGATGCGGCGTACCGAAAAGATTGGTTGGTTGATGACGTTGTCTGTCAATACCACCTTCGTCGGGGTCGTCGCGACGGAAACGGCACCGGTGCTCAAGGCGCTGGATGATGCGACCTGGTTGATCGGGCTTCCGTAGTTGATGAAGCCTTCGAACTCGGTCACTTCGGGCTTCATATCCAAGTCCACGGTAAAGTTGTCACCCTGAATCGTGGGGGTGACTGGCAGCCGTACCCCCGTAGGCTTCATTTCGAAAGCCGAAGGTGTGGTGGGGGTGACGGGAATACTCTGAGGAGCGGCTGCGGCCTGAGCTCCCCCTGCGGCGCCACCGGCTGCGCCGACCTGCTGCGGAATTTGGGGCGGAGTAAACTCCGTGGGGTACTTGAATTCGCGGATGATTTCGATGAGCGCTTCCGATCCGCTGCGCACCGTCACACTGGGGCTAGAGAGGAGATCGACACCCTTCGCCTGATTGAGAGCGCGCACCACGAGTTGGAATTGCGGGTCTGTAAAGGCACCCGCCACCGAAAAGGCCGCTGGTGCAACGCCAGCGCTTCCAGTGACGCCGGCCAGCAGGGAGTCAATCGCGTTTGAACTGAGCGCCAAGCTCCCGCTCCTGTTGCCAGACGTCAAGGGGTTCACTCCTACGGGGCGCCCCGCGTTGGCACGGCCCGAATTGTCAGGAATGATGAAAGGATAATTGGAGTTGTTGATCGAACCTGTGCCGGTGCTACCGCCACCGGTGAAAACGCGGCCCGAGCCGGGGACGTTGGATTGTCCGAGCAGCCAGTCGAAGGACAGTTCCTTCAGGTTACTCTGAGAGAACTCGACAAATTTTGCCTGGATTTCGACCTGTGCTGGCGAGAGTTGGTCCGCGTCACGCACTAACGCATCTACGACCTCCAACTGATCCTGTGTGTTCAAGACGGTAAGCGTCTGTGCTCTGGGATTGTAGGTCGCGGTGGAACCGGGGGCCTCGAATTTTACACCCTGGGAAACGAGAACTTCCTTGGCTTCTATCCGGGAGCGTCCGGTTCTCGAAGCCGCGCCGGAGGTCGAGCCGGAACTCCCGCTGCTTTTGTTCAAGATGCCGCCAAGTCCCCCGGAGCTGAGCTCCGCATCAACCCTACCCGGGCTGTTAAAAAACGAAGGCGAGACTGGCCAGCTTTTGGGCACCAATTTTTCAGTGTTCGTGTTGGCTGAAACAATCGTCACGAGGGAGTCAGTGATGGTCCACTTTGTGCCAGACTGAGCGGTGACCGCATTCAGAATGTCGATGAGTTTGAAGTTTTCGAACAAAGGGGTGGTCACCGTAGGCATGGAGCCACCGCCCGATGCGTCGGATGGTGGAGCAAGATCGATGAGGCTCGTGGAGCCTTTCCCTGATTTTGGAGCTGGGCTTCCACCCGAAACGCCAGGCAATTGAACCAAGATCACAACGCCCTTGGTGCCGTCGGTGCTCTTGTCTGCCTTCTTGGACTCATCGGAGAGTACCTCGGCGACGATGTTCAGAGGTTTATCGGTCCACCGGATCTCAGGGATGACGATGTCATTGAGCTTGCGGCGAAGCTTCTCGAGTTGACTGCTTTCTATCTTGGTGGTGACTGGCCCGGAGCTTGCTGCCGCACCGAAGCGCCTCACTGGACTTGCCCAGGTCTGGTCAACCTTCGCGAGCGCCCGGGATCTTGCCTCATTGTAGGCCTCGCGTCCGTAGTCAGATTTTGCATTGTTGGCCATCTCCTGAAGTTTTCTCGCGGCAGTGTTATAGGGATCCTTCGAGAGGACCTGATCTGCCCGCTTGATAGCCAGATCGTAACGACCCGTGTCGTAGAAGCCCTGGCCCTCCAAAATCCACTGCTTGACCTGTTCGATGTCCGCGCGGAAGAGCGGGGTTATTGTCTTGTTGTAGAATCCTTGAGTGGAGAGTTGGGACTTAATTCGAAGAGCGGCTTTGCACTGGGGGTCGCGAGTAAGGAGTTCGTCTAAAATCTGCTCTGATTGCTGGTAGCGCCCCTCGGAGATCCGGACCTTGGCAAGCTCGATGGCGGAGTCGCGAAAACCCTCGCTGGCTTCCTTGCGGATTTCCGCGGTGTTTGGAGACTCGGGCAACTTTTCGAGCGCCTTCCGGTAAGCGATCAGTGACGACTCGTAGTCCTTTACCTTCATCGAGTGCCTGGCCTTACCGATTTCGGCTTGAGCGGCTGTGAGGAGATTTTGGAGCCTTTCGATCTCTTTTTGAGCCGCATTCGCAACGTTTGGCGATGGGACTTGGGCAGGCATTGAGGCCGATTTCGGAGGATTTTGTGCCCCTGCGGAATCTTTTCCGCCATCCTTCGCGGAGGCCCCGTGCAGTAAGGGTGCCATCAGCCCCAATGTTAATACGACGCAAACTCCAGGGTAGGATCGGACGGAGAGTTCTGGATGAGAGGGTTTCATTTTACGGTCGCGCAAAATCGTTTTTTCGGGGGTTATTGAGATGAACTGGTGATATCGGTCTCTACGCCCGATGGAGAGCGCAGGTGGGCGGATGCTGCACTTGCATCCAATAAATCATAGATTTCTGTTTCCGAGAGTGGGATTTTGCCCCCCGGTTTTACGGAAAACTCACGGTCAGCGAGCGGATAAAACAACCGGAAATGAAGCGTCCGGTCGGTGAAATTGGCGACTTCGCGGACTTCAGCCTTTTCGACTCGCCCTGAGGCTTTCTCGGTAATGAACACGAGGGAGGCATCTGAAGTGAAGGTGCCGGAGGGGTCCGGTTTGCGTCTTGGTTCAAAACCAGTGACGACCAAACCCGTTCCAGGAATGTTGTCTCCAAGCTTGAGGTCGTACTGGGGAGCTCCGGGGACATCCTCCAGACGGAGTGTGACTCGAACGTTGGCTGGTTTCACGCTACCGCCGAGATGTTGAAGAAAGCGGATGCGGTTATTGACTACATCTTGGCGGAGATACTGGAGTTTACTCAGCAAGGGAGGGTGAACCTTGGGGTCGGTGGGATCAGTTCCGGCAAGCCACTCTTCTTCGTTGGTAAACCCGTCTCCATCCGTGTCTTCGAGGGGAACGCGCGAGGAGAAGAGAGCAAGCTTGTGAGCCAAAAACCATGAGTTGGGAATCGGCTGACGAGTTTTGCTGTGGTAGTGGATACTGCCGTCCTTTGGACGCTTGGGTTGGCCCTCCTCGAGGAGGTAGTGCTCGGAGGCAAACAAGACCGTAGGGTACACAGTTTTCCAGAGGGCAGGAGCCTCGATGAGACTAGAGGCTTCGCGTACGCTGGAGAGTTCGAGGGAGGGCACCGGCTTTGGTCGCGCTGGTCTTGACTCGTATTGTCGGAGGAGATCGGGCAATTGCTGTTGCGTCTGGAAGAGAAAAAACGCGGCTCCCGCGGACGCAACGGAAAGACAGCAGAGGGTAATCCAGTAGCCCTTGGCGTGGGATGCACTCATAAGGAAGGCGAAGCAGTTTCCGCGAAGTAGACAAATTCAACACGCATCGTTACTTCGATTTTTTCATCTCCCAGAATGAACTGTCCGACCTCCCCGCTGCGATTGCTCACCGTGCCCTCGGACTGAGAGGTATTCCCAAGAGAATTGGGGCTTTGCGCAATTCCAGAGGCAGATGCGCCGCCGACAAGGACTCCATTGGCCGGATTTCCCCCCAAGAGTTCTGATTCCGGTGGACGTTTCGAGGGGCCCTTCTGCTTTTCGTTCTCAATTTTGAGGCTGCGCGTGACAAGAAAAGACGATTTGATGGACGCCAACGAGTTCAAAAACTCTCTCAAATTCGAAGGACGAGTCACAAATTGAATCTCGAAGGACTGGCCGGCGAGGGGGGATTTTGGTCCGTCGGGCTGTGCCTTCGATTTTTCGGCGGGCTTTCCCTTGTCCTTGGACGCTTCTTTCGCGGGGATGGGGTCCTTGCCTCCGGGTGAGGGAGCGCGCTCCGCGTCCAATTCGGTGCGTTTGAAAGACTTTAACTCCGCGGGAACAGTCTGTAGGAGCGACTCCACGAGGACGGCCGCGACCCGAAGCTGGCGGCCCAACTGCGGGGTGATCTCCGCTTTAGGGACGGACTTACTATAGCGGTCGAAATCTAAATAAAAGTTCTGGGGAATCTGGACCGAATTTTCGTCAGCCAGCTTTTTGAGCGACTGAGCTTTCTCGTTAAGCGCCTTCTGGAACTCGGGTGGGGTAAGCGGTGCCAGCGGAAGATCGAGAGCGCGAACATCGCCCGTAAGCTTTTCTAACGCTTCGAATGCTTCTTGTTTCTGACGCTGCAATTCCGCCAGATTTTCGGGGGTCGGGGTCGGAACGGACTTGTGAATATTCCCAAGGCGTTCGCTCACCTCCTTCAGATCGGAGAAAGTGCGGGAGTTTTTTTGGTACGCCTCGTAGGTGAACAATCCGGAGCCCGCAACGATTGCCGCGCCTGCTATGGCCGTGATCAGGACATTCCGATGTTCCAAAAGGAAAGCTTTCATGGCGTATGAGCCGATGGGTTGGAGGATGCCGCAGGGGGATTTTTAAGGTAGAGCGGTATTGCAAACTCTTGGGCCCATTCGGTTGGGTTGAGGACATTCGTGCGAACCCACTCCTGCTCAGGTGCGACGTCAAAATAATCAGAGTTTTGGAGGGCCTTCCCGAATTGCTCAACGAGAGCGATTCCCCTCGGATTTTCTAAGTAAAGCCCCTTGAGCAGAAGTCTCTGACGGGGATCAGGTTTTGTCGTTGGCTCCGCTTTTACTTTGGAAGCCGGAGAGGTAGCCGCGGCTTTCGATTCTCTCGGCTTCACCGCAAGTCCGGGCTTCGCCGCAGTCTCCGCAGAGGAAATCTCGAAACTCGTAATCCAAACCTTCTCTTCCGGAAGTTTGGAGTGCAGATGATCGATCAGCATCGTCCAGTACTGGCGGTCGCGCACGGCACCTTGGAGAGGCGCGGCCCTCTCAATGAGAGAATCGATTTCACGTCTTGTGGAGGCTAGCTCCTTTTGAATTCGGGAGAGTTTATCCACTTGGGGGCTCTGCCGGCGGACTTCAGCGGAGGCAAGGGCCGCGGCGTGGTTGAAGTGATGTCCCCATGCCAGAAGAGGTGCGCTGAGACAAAGGGTGGTAAATGCCACGGCAGCAACACGTTGGGATCGTACGCTTTTCTGCTGAATGGAAATAGGCAGAAGGTTTGATGCGAATGGGCATGCCCAGGCGGACCGAAGAGCGAGCCCAACGTGTTCGCCCAGAGTGGGAGCGATTTTAGCGAGAGTCGGCGCGGGGAAATCCTTGTTGGATTGAATACAACGGAGGGGATTGAAGAGCTCAACAGGGATGCTCAGTTTCTCGGCCAAAAATTCTTCGACCATTCCCAATGAAGCCCCGCCTCCGCACAAATACACTTGGGTTGGGACCGATCCACCCTGCTGAGAGCGATAAAAGGAGACAGAACGGGCAATTTCCGCATGGAGACGAGTGAGGCCATTGCGGAGCACCTTGGACAGTTTGGCGATCTCACCGTCCGCCGATTCGATTTGGTTCAGTGCGTTTCCAACGAAACCCTTTTCTCGCTTGCGCTGTTCAGCGGCAGAAAAAGGCTCCGAGAACTCCTTGGAAACCAAGGTGGTGAGCGCGGTTCCGCCGGAGGAAATTACGCGGAGGAAGAATTTTCCGGGCTCTATAAACACCAGGTTGGTTGTCCTCGAGCCCAAGTCGACGAGCAGAGAGCAGCCCACAGGCTCTCCGTAGTTGTAACGGAAGGCATTGTAAAGGCTGAGTGGTGCCAGTTCGAAAGAGGCAGGGGTCATCCCAGCCTTCTCAGTGGCACCCGTCCAATCCTCCAGGAGATCCGTTTTGGCGGCTACAATCAGCACTTCGGGCTCTGCTGCGGACGGCTCGGATAGACACTTGTAGTCCCAGACCACCTCGGAGAGAGGGTAGGGAATGTTCTGCTGGGCCTCGAATCCCACCGTTTGAGCCAGTTTGGCGGGCTCCACAAGGGGTAGCTTTACCAAGCGACTGAAGACTGCGTGGGCCGGGAGAGTACAGTGAACGGGTTCGCCCTTTATCCTGAGCGCCTCTGCCAACTCCCCGAAGGCCAGCGTCGCTTGGGCCAAGCGGGAGGCGTCCGCTGCAGGGTCGGCGACGAGCTCACGCGTTTCGAGCGCGGTCAGTGCGAGGGTTCCTTTGGATCCCGTCCGGAATTCCGCGAGGGAGACCTGCTGGGAGCCGATGTTGAGGGTCAGGATCCGATGGGCGGCCATGCAGTTTAGCGGGAAGATTTGATTCCCTCAAAATAATCTCCGAACAAGGGTGCGAAGGGAGTTTGCAGCTTGTTCAACAGCGCATCGCTGACCTTCTCCAGAGAATCTTTATTTTTCTGAGCTTGTTTGTACGCCTCCACGGAGGGCTTCGCGTTGCCTCCCACGGACTCGCCCTGCGCAAAAATCTCCACCCAGTAAGCGACGATGTTGTTCGTCTGCAGCGTTTTTCCCTCGGAAATTTTATTGAGGGTTTTGGGGGCGATATACATCACGGAGTGACGGTCCTTCCCTCTGCCGATGTCGACATGAGTGACCTCTCCCTCGATTAGTTTGGGTGACCTATTAGGGACGGACACGACCAACCCGTACTTAAAGGTCAGCTCCGGGAATTCTTCGACCGAATCAAAGTCCACCTCAAATTCCAACCAGTACTTGTTTTCTCCGGGGGCCGGTGGTCTCGGGCGTTTCGGATTCATGCCAGCCACCGTGGCCATGATTTCCGGAGCTCCGATGAGCGTCACTTTGGGAGTGACATTCTCGATTTTGGGTCGACCCGCCGCATACCCGGGGACCACGGCAGTCATGCCAAAGCAGCACACTGCGATAAGTCGAATTGCGTTCATTTGAAGGGGGGGCGGTTTTATGACTAATAAAACCGTTGGCTCAGGAATAGTCAGTAAATGGTCAGGAATTCAAGCGGGATCTGAAGAAGTCGATGGTGTGCCGGATTCCCTCCTCAAAGGGCACTTTCGGTTCCCAATTGAGAACGGTCTTCGCCCTCGTGATGTCCGGTTGGCGGACCTTCGGGTCGTCGACGGGAAGGGGCCTGTACTCGAGAGCGGATTTCGCGCCGGTGATCTTGATGATTTCCTCTCCGAACTCACGGATCGTCATTTCCCGGGGGTTTCCGATGTTTACCGGTTCGTGGAAATTGCTCATCGCCAGCTTGAAAATTCCGTCGATCAGGTCGCTGACGTAGCAGAAGGATCGGGTCTGAGAGCCGTCTCCGAACACAGTGAGTGCTTCGTTCGTCAGGGCTTGGCCGATGAATGCGGGGACGACCCGGCCATCCCTCAATCGCATCCGAGGGCCGTAGGTGTTGAAGATACGCACGATCTTCGTATCCACCCCGTGGTAGCGGTGGTAGGCCATGGTGATGGCCTCTGCGAAGCGTTTCGCCTCGTCGTAGACTCCCCTTGGTCCGATCGGGTTGACGTTGCCCCAATAGTCTTCCCTTTGGGGATGAACAAGCGGGTCGCCGTAGCACTCGCTTGTGGAGGCGAGCAGGAATGTCGCCTTCTTTGCTTTCGCCAAACCTAGCGCGTTGTGGGTGCCCATCGCCCCGACCTTCAGGGTCGGAATCGGGTGTTCCAGATAGTCGATGGGGCTGGCCGGGGAGGCGAAATGGAATACATAATCCACGTCGTCGGGTACGAAGATAAAGTTCGAGACGTCCTGTTTGGAGAACCGATAATTCGGGTTATCGGCCAGGTGGCTGACGTTGTCGGGGTTGCCCGTGATGAAATTGTCGATTCCGATCACTCGGTGTCCCTCAGCGAGGAGACGGTCGGTGAGGTGGGAACCTAAAAATCCGGAGCCACCGGTCACGACGGAAATGGGACTATTTTCGGAGCGAGAGAACATGGAAGAAAGGTGTACTGAGGGAAATGTGTGGGGAGCAATGCCGAAGAGTGTTTCGGAAGGCGTTGCGGGATTTTCCCTGCGAGGAGAAGACCGCTGGTGGGCGTGGATGCGATTTCTGAGGGCCTGCGGGCTAAAGAGGGTAAAGAGCGGCTAATTCTCGACCAGTCCGAGGTGCGCCATGGAATTCCCTGCAAAGCGGAATCCGGCTAAAACTGGGGGCGACGGATGCGAGCCTTGTCCTTCCTTGTGCAGACAGAAGACCTTGAATTGAGTCCCCATCAACTGCGGGTGGATCAGGGTCCGAAATGCGAGCCGTTCCTTTTGTTGTGCCGGGGAGAGGGCCTCGGTGGCGTCGGTGAAGTGGAGCGGGGCGAGGCTGGAAAAAAAACGATGCTGGTCGGTGTAACCGCACAGGCTCCAGCCCCTCTCGAGAGCGTCGCGGGCGATGGCACTGAAGTTCACGTGAGCGGTGAGATCCAGCTCCCCTGGTGCATGGAGGGGGGTGGGGCATCGCTGATGGGATTGGTAAGCCGCGAGGGTGCCCTCGCGGCGGTGGGGGCTCAGCAGTTCCATCTCGGACATTCCATAGTCGAGCGCGATCAACCAACCTCGGGTCAAGCGTTGGGCGATCGCCTGCAGCCACCGACGGTGGGCAAACCCGAGTTCAGTGGTAAATCCGTTTTCAAGAGTGGGCAATCGATCGCAGGCCGCCTGGAGATCTGCGCGGCGGATGGGCGTTTCCTTCCAGAAAAAGCCCTCCTCCGTGCCATCCACTCGGAGTTCCAGCCAGGCTCCGTTCTGGCACCGGACGCGATCGAAGGGGAAGGCGTCGAGGAGTTCGTTGGAATAATGAACTCCGACAAAGGAGGGTAAATCCTCCGGGTCACGGAACCAGGCAGTTCGCCTCTGAAAGGCGGAGAGCTTTTCAGATTGGGATTCTTGGAGTAGAAGCACTGGCTCCACGATCCAGAGCTGGGTGGCGTTGAAACAGTCTGGGCTTTGCTCTTGAAGGGCCTCCATGATGTCCAAAGCGAGTTGGCCATCATTCGCTCCCTGCTCGACGAGGCACCAGGGATCTGGGCGGCCGAGGTACTCCCACATTTGGGCGAATTGACGGGCAAGTAGCTTTCCAAAGAGGGGGCCTACGCTCACAGCCGTGTAGAAGTCGCCGGCCTTGCCAATGCGAGCTCGGCCTGAGCTGTAGAAGCCGTGATTGGGCTCGTACAAGGCAGTCGCCATGAATTCCGAGAACGAGAGGGGACCCTGAATGGAGATGCGTGAGAGGAGTTGGGAAGCCAAGGGCGTCATGAGGATGTTCGTCGGAGCGTTGGAACCGGGGGTGGAGAGGGGTGGCGAGCAGATGGGGCAAAGCAGGCTGCCCCGCGGATCAATGCGGGCGTCGTGGCAGCTTGAGCGGGATTTGCGCAATGGGAGAGGGGAGGGTAGAAGACACGGGTGCTTCCGTGGTTTCAAAATCAATTCCCACTCTACCTTGCTCCCATGGCCGGGGTGACGGATTCCCTGTTCCGCTCTTACTGCAAAGAATTTGGAGCGGACGTGGTGGTGACTGAGTTTGTAGCCGCCGAGGGGATTTTTCGCCGAAATGCCCGGACTTTGGAGTATTTGGAGTTTGAGGAGGCAGAAAGGCCTCTCGGGATTCAGTTGTTTGGGGCCAATCCTGACCATTTGGCGCGTGCCGCGCAGATGGTGTTGGAGTGGAAGCGGCCGGATTTTATCGACCTCAATTTTGGGTGTCCGGTGAACAAGGTGGTTTCCAAAAATGGGGGGTCTGCGCTTCTTAAGGACTGCCCCCTGCTCGAGAAGGTCGCGGGTGCCGTGGTCAAGGCGGTCGCCCCGCATCCGGTCACGGCCAAGATCCGGATTGGATGGGATGAGCGCTCGATCAATGCGGTCACGGCAGCGCGTCTTTTGGAGGGATGCGGGGTGCAGGCGATTGCAGTGCATGGGAGAACAAAGGAGCAGGGTTATGGGGGGGAGGCGAACTGGGAGGTGATTGGGGAGGTCGTGCGTGCGGTGCGGGTCCCGGTGGTCGGCAACGGTGATTTGGCGAATGCGCAAGACGTGGCGTTGCGCCGGCGTCAAACGGGGGTGGCCGGGGTGATGCTCGGGCGGGCTGCGATGAGTAATCCGTGGGTTTTTGCGGAAATTCAGCATTACCTCAAAACGGGAGAAGAAATGCCGCCAAGGTCGCTCGAGGAGCAGTGGAAGCATATCGTTCGGCATTGCCGGGAGGCGTCGGCGCGTTCGGGCTGCGAGGGGATCACGATGCAATTTATGCGATCGAGGCTCATGGCGTATTCGCGTGGGATGCCGGAGGCCAAGTTTCTGCGCCTGCGTTTTGCCAGCGTGGGTTCTTTGCAGGAATTGGAGGACCTTGCCTCAGCCCATTTGGAAAGGAATGTGGCTGGAGGCGGAGTCGGGTCGAACCCAGAGTGTCTCACCCCTTAGGCTGCATCAGCCCATATAGGAGCGGATTTGCTCAAGGACCTCGTCCGGGGTCATTCCCTGGGCGCGGAGAGTGCGCAGCGAAAGAGCATCG
>JBANFR010000008.1:0-49955 GCA_037975925.1 Verrucomicrobiota bacterium | reverse complement strand
GCGCCATCATATCGAGCTGTTGGGATGGCACTTTCCGAGCACCCTCAATGGGGAAGCCAAGGCCACCTTGGAACTCCTCAAACGCCACGGATTGAAACCCCAACTCTGGGTGGGCGGTAGCGGCAGGCCCATTCAGGTTAAAGATCCTGCGGATCAAAATGCCCGTCTCCAAGGGGAGATGGAACGATTGACTCCGATCGCTCGTGCTGCCGCAAAGATTGGTTGCACTGTGGGGCTTTCCAATGAAGGGGACTGGGTTGGTGAGCCCGAGAACGCCCTCGCTGTCGTGGAAAAATTGCGGGAGCAGGGAGTCGCCAATGTCGGGATCGTTTACAACATGCACCACGGCCATGCCCACCTTCGCGGGCTGGAGCGGGTGCTGGCCCGGACCCTGCCGCATCTACTCTGCGTGAATCTGAACGGCATGGATCTCGAGGGAGATGCCAATGGCCGCAAGATTCTCCCGCTCGGTGGGGGCACCGAAGACCACCGCGTGCTTCATCTCCTTCGTGGAAGTGCCTATCGCGGGCCCATCGGGGTTCTCCATAATTCCGAGGAAGATTCCGAAGCGCGCCTCCTGGACAACCTCGATGGACTTCGTTGGCTTGTGACTAAGCTCGATGGGAATCCTGCAGGTCCAAGGCCGAACTATCGCACCCACGCGGACCGGTGACGGGGGATGCAATCCCGACTTCGCCGGTCAGCGGAAAGTGTGGAGTGGCTCCCTTTGGCCTCGCCCGGCGCGGACGGAGTCACCCGCAACAGCAACTGGCTCTGGTTGGACGCATCGATTCGTCCCCGATCATCAAAGCACATCGCCTCCCACGAACCCTCGCTTCCCCGTACCGAACGGGAAGCAGAGAGAGACGCGGAAGGGAGGAAGTGGGGCTACTGCGCGGCCTCCAGTGGCGGAAGCGTCAGGCCGTGCAGCAGGTCCACCGTGGCGGGGGAAAGCGTGCCGTCCTGGTAGACTTCGCAGTTGAACATCAGCACGTTTTGAAGTGACCGGAAGCGGTTGAGGAGGGTTTGGAGCTGTTCGGGTTGCATCCTGGGCGGAGCGATTTCCGTGTCGCGTTTGGTGTGATGCCAATCCTTTTCCATGATGAGCGCAGAGCTCGCCTGGCGTCCGGCATACGCTCCGGAGGAGATGCGTCCGGCATCCCCGGGCTTCAGGGTTCCGCGAATGGTCGGGTCCGCATTTCCCTCTCCGGCCAGGTAGTCTTCGAATTCGGTGGCTGCAGGGAGAACCCACGGGTTGAAGCAGATCATTCGCTTCGGGTTGCCGGCTTTCGCAGCGGAGGCGAGGCGTTCCCACGGGGCGCTCCGGTAGTAGTAGTTCGCGGTGCCATCATCAAACCACCACCCAGCGACTTTCTCCCCGTAACGCTCCCCGGCTTCGCCGATGATCGCGGTCCAATGGTTCCAGAATTCCGTGGTGTCCGTTTTGAAAAAGCCGGAGGCCTCCTGCCATTTCGGGTCCGAGTTGGATCCGAGGTGATAGTAGAGGAAAAGGCGGACTCCATGGGGGCTGAGGGCATCGGCCAGTTCGCCGATGAGATCGCGTTCGCTCGTGCGGCCCGGGAGAATCCGGTCGAGGGAGCGCAGGGGGGCCGGGAAAAACATCCGGGCATGGGAGGTTGTGATGGTGACCAATTTCGCGCCGGTCCTGACCACCTGCTGGACAAAGGTCGGCACGTCAAAGTCGCGCACAGCTTGGGCGTAAGGTTTGGGTGTGCCGTGGCGCGGGACCACCTCGGAGGTCCAGTGGATCATCAGACCGTAGCCGGCCTCACGGAACCATCGGGTGTCGGTTCGGGCGCGCATTTGTTGGGCGGCCTCGTATTGGCGGCGCTGGATTTCGGTGCGGACGACTTCGATCGAGAGGACCTCGACGGTGCCCTCGGAGGTTTTATCGGGATCGGTAATGCTCAGAGTGAGGGTGTGTTTTCCCTTGGAAAGGGAGAGGGTTCCCTCGAGTGGAAGGCGACGCCACGGGTGTGCTGGGATAAAAAGCGAGGGGCTCTGGCAGCGGGATTCTTCGGAGGAGACGGCGACTTGGAGCGGCTTCTGGACGTCGTGGCTGAAGAGGACGTTGACGGCATACTGGCCTGCTTCGGCGACGTCGACTTCCCAGGTGGTCTGTCCGCCGACGGGCCATTGTTTAACCTGGAGGCGGCGGTGGTCATTGATCCAGGCGCGGAGGTTATTGGGGTTTTTCCCATCGTCGGCCATGAGGACGGTGACGTCGTTGGGTTTCACCACGAAGTCGGGGACAAAGGAGGCGGGGCAAAGCGGGGAGGCAAGGGCGAGCGCGAGGGAGAGTAGCAGCGCGGAGCGTTTCATGGGGGGGGAGAATCAACGCTCCATTATCCCCGAACAGCGGCGCGGAACAATGGATGGAAGGAGTGGAAATTTGTATATTTCTAACGAGGTCGTTCTTTGGAAATTCAGGCCTGAAACACCATTCGTTTCAAGGGACGGCAACTCTGCAACCAAGCCGGAGGGGTGGCTGCATCAGCCGGGCGGTCGCGCGTTGCGCGCCCCCCGGATCATGCACGAAAGGTGAGCCCATCCTGAAGGGATGGCGGCGGTGTTGGGAATGAGGGTTGCGGCGCTGCAACCCCTCCGGGGTTGTGCGTGTGGGGGGCGCGATACCGGTGATCGCGCAAGGCGCGACGCACCGGCTAATCGCCTCGAACCCTTCGGGTTCGAAGAGGAATATGCTTGTCCATGATCCATTACGGCCCGCCCGTTGCACGTCCGTGCGTGGTCCTGATGGACGACGATGGACGACGGTGGACGACGATGGACGACGATGGACGACGATGGACGACGATGGACGACGATGGACGACGATGGACGACGATGGACGACGGTGGACGACGATGGACGACGGTGGACGACGGTGGACGACGGTGGACGACGGTGGACGACGGTGGACGACGGTGGACGACGATGGACGACGATGGACGACGGTGGACGACGGTGGACGACGGTGGACGACGGTGGACGACGGTGGGTGGGTGCTTCGGTGAGTGGGTGTGAAATCCACGGGCGTCGCCTGCAACCAACCCGGAGGGTTGGCGGCCATTAGCCGGGCGGTCGCGCGTTGCGCGACCCCCGGATCACCGGCGAAAGACGGGACCATCCTGAAGGGATGGTGGCGGTGTTGGAATGAGGATTGCGGCGCTGCAACCCCTCCGGGGTTGTGCGTGTGGGGGGGCGCGATACCGGTGGTCGCGCAAGGCGCGACGCACCGGCTAATCGCCTCGAACCCTTCGGGTTCGAATTCACCCGATGCATCCGGCGTAACTGGCGTAACTGGCGTAACTGGCGTAACTGGCGTAACTGGCGTAACTGGCGTAACTGGCGCGCGGTTCGATGAACCCGAAGGGTTCACGGCCATTAGCCGGGCGGTCGCGCGTTGCGCGACCCCCGGTATGACGTGCGCAAAACGACGCATCCCGAAGGGATGCTGGCCAGCGTCCGGTCCTGGAGCCGCTCACGCTTGCCTCGCGGCGTTGGGCGCGGCATGCGGAGGGCATTCCTGCGGCTGCCGGAAGAATCAGACAAACAGCTCCGTGAGCACCTTGGCGTGACTCACTCCGGTGAGGCGCACATCCAGGCCCTGAAACTTTGTGCTCAGTCGCAGGTGATCAATCCCCATCAGGTGCAGGAGTGTCGCCTGCAAATCGTGCACGTGCACGACCTTGTCCACCGCTCGGTAGCCGAGTTCGTCCGTGGCCCCATAGGTCAGGCCTCCCCGGATGCCACCTCCGGCCAAAAACAGACTGAAGGCCAGAATGTGATGGTCTCTTCCGGTGCCCTGTCCCATCGGGGTTCTTCCGAATTCGCCGCCCCACACCACAAGCGTGTCGTCGAGGAGGCCGCGTTGCTTGAGGTCGCGCAAGAGCGCCGCGGTGGCCCGGTCGGTCTCTTCCGCCGCGGTTCGGATGCCGTCCTCGAGTCCGTTGTGGTGATCCCAGCCGCGATGATAGAGCTGCACCATGCGGACTCCGCGCTCGGCAAGGCGTCGGGCGAGCAGGCAGTTGCTCGCGAAACTGCCGTCTCCAGCCTCCTTGATTCCGTACGCTTCGAGGACTTCCGGGGGTTCGGAGCGGAGATCGGCGAGGTCCGGGACGGAGCTTTGCATCCGGAAGGCCATCTCGTACTGGGCGATGCGGACGCTGGCCTCGGGATCCTCCATGCGGCGGGCCGTGAGTTCGTTGAGGCGTTGGACCTCCTGAATGATCTCCCGCTGCATGGGCGCGCGGATGCCCTCGGGGTTTCCAAGGTAATGAACGGGCTGCCCTTTTCCCTGAAATTGAATGCCCTGAAACTGACCGGGTAAGACGCCGCTGCTCCATTGGCGGGCGGAGATGGGTTGCACTCCGGTTTTGCCGGTGGAAGTGAGGACGACGAAGCCGGGGAGCTCCTCGGTTTCCGCTCCGAGGCCGTAGAGAAGCCAGCTGCCCAGGCTGGGGCGGCCCTTGATGATGCTTCCGGTGTTGAGAAAGGCGTGGGCGGTGTCGTGGTTGATCTGCTCCGTCTGCATCGAGCGGATGATGGCGATGTCATCCGCCATGGAGGCGATGCCTGGGAAGAGGGTGCTGATTTCCTGTCCGCTCTGGCCGTATTTTTGGAAGGTACAAAAGGGGCCCCTGGCCTTGAGTGGAATGCCCTGAAGTTGGGCGAGTTGCTGGCCCTTTGTGAAGGATTCCGGGAAGGCTTGTTCGTGAATCCGCTGGAGTTCCGGTTTCCAGTCGAAGGTTTCGAGATGGGAGGGGCCTCCCGCCATGCACAAAAAAATGATCCGTTTGGCGCGGACCGGCGTATGCGGCGTGGAGATCACGCCTTTTGCGCGGTTGGAAGAGGCGGCGTGGGCGGGCGAGAGGAGCGAGGCGAGCGCGATGCCGCCGAGGCCGAAGGCGGATTCGTGCAGGAATGCCCGGCGCGAAAGGGGCGTGTGTGGGGGGCAGGAGGAGGGGAGCATGGTTCAGTAGCGGGTGATGGTTTCGTGGAGGTTGAGGAGCGTGCGGCAGACGCTGGTCCACGCAGCCAGTTCGGGAGCGGCGAGTTGCGGCGGGTTCGGGAGGATGCCGATTTGGAGGAAACGCGTGGTGTCCTCGGGACTTTGGGAAAAATGCTGCCGGTGGCCTTGGAGCAGAAGCAGGAGGCCGGATTGTTCCTCCGGGGAGGGGAGTCGGGCGAGGGTGCGCTCGAAGGCGTGGGCGAGACGGGAGGAGTCCGATGCGGCGGAGCTTTGGAGGACCTGTTGGGCCAGGGCGCGTGCGGCCTCGACGAAGGTGGGGTCGTTGAGGAGGGTCAGCGCCTGTTGGGGGGTGTTGGCCTGGGTGCGCATACAAGCGCTTTCGTCCCGGTTGGGGGCGTCAAAATTCGCGAGCATGGGATGCAGAAAGGTGCGTTGCCAATGCATGTAGAGGCCTCTGCGCCACTGGCGTTCATCCTTTTCCGGAGCATAGCTGCGCCTTGGGAACTCCATGTCGCGGTAAAGGTTGTCAGGAAAATAGACGTGTGAACTCGGGCCCCCGATGTCCCGGTTAAGGAGGCCGGCGACAGCGAGTGCGTTATCCCGGACCAGTTCGGCTTCGAGGCGCCGTGGATTTTGGCTCGCGAGGAGGCGGTTGGCGGGATCGACATCGCCTAATTCAGTGCGGCGTCGGGAACTGCGCTGGTAGGCTTGGGAGCGGACGATCAGCCGGATCATGTGCTGGAAATCCCAACCGCTGTCGCGGAACTCGGCGGCCAGCCAGTCGAGCAGTTCCGGATGGCTGGGCGGTTCCCCCTGGGCTCCGAGGTCGTCCAGGACGGCGCTCAGACCCGTGCCGAAAAACTGTTTCCAGAGCCGGTTCATCACGGCTCGCGGGGTGAGCGGATTTTCGCGGGAAGTCAGCCACCGGGCCAGATCCAGCCGGTTGAGCGGGGCGTCCGAAGAGGCGGGGAGGGCCGGCAGAAAACTGAGCGTCTGTGGGCGGACGACTTCGCCCGACTCATCCTGCCAGTTGCCCCTGGGCAAAATGCGGACCTCGTAGGGGGGGACGGACTGGCTGACGAGGGAATGGGCGCGTCCGTCGTGGCAATCGAGGAAGCGTTTTTCCGCTTCCACAAAGGCGCTCTTGGCTGCCGGGGCTGTGGGGGTCGAGGTCAGCCAGAGCGCGGGATGATTGAGGCTTTCGAGAGGGAAGGGGGAGGCGGCATCGTGCAGTGCGCTCAGGGGCGAGATGCGGATGCGCATGGAGGCCGGAGCCAGTTTGGCCTCGGAGAACACCAGCTCGAGGGTGTCTTCCTCCGAGAGAAGGATGGGTTGGGCGAGCAGCCAGACGGCCTGCTGGCGCTCTTGGGGGCATTGGGACGAAGGGCGCCACCCTTGGAGGGTGCCGACAAGCGTCTCGCCCTGAAAGTAGGCGGGATCTTTCCGGGCCGCGTCGGCGTGCCGGAAAGTCAGCGGGATCGGTTTGGAGTTGCCCGCCTGATGAAGGTGGAGGCGGGGGAGGATGCGCAGGGAGCCGGTGTCGCCGGAGCGGAACAGGTTGCCGCCGAATTCGGGGCGGGGAAGGAGTTCGGTGCAAATCGCGGCCAGGGTGAGCGCCCCCGGCCGGATGCGAACGCGAATCTGCGGGCCGGCATTTTTTCCGAAGACGATGCTCTGGTCGGATTCGACGCGGGCGGAGTCTGGTACTGGTTTCCCTTTTTGGAAGGTTTCCGCTTCCGGGGCGGGGGTGTGCCATCCGTTGGGGTGGCTTTCGAGAAAGGTTTGGACGGAGGCGAGCCAGCTTTCCCGGACTTGCGGTGGTGTGAGATCCCATGCCTCGCGGGCGATCTGTTGCATTTGCGCGGCGAACCGCTGGCGGCGCTCTTCGCGGTACCGGTTGGGAACTTCGACTTCGGGCGGGAAAGGGTGGTGATCGGTCCAGCCCTTGAGTTCGGGGTTGGGGAGGAAGACGCCGTGGTAAAGGGCGTATTGTTTGATGTCCGCGAAGAAGGCGCCGAGGGTGTAAAAGTCCCTCTGGGTGATGGGGTCAAACTTGTGGTCGTGGCACTGGGAGCAACCGATGGTGGACCCCAGCCAGGTGCTTCCGACGGCGCGGACGCGATCGGCCATGTATTTGGCGAGGTATTCCTTGGGCTGAATGCCGCCCTCGCGGGTCATCATGCTCAAGCGGTTGAATCCAGAGGCGACGCGTTGCTCGGGCGTGGCCTCGGGAAGGAGGTCGCCCGCGATTTGTTCGAGGGTGAACACGTCGAAGCGTTTATTGGACTGAAAGGCTTCAATGACGTAGTCGCGGTAGGGGAAGACGCGCTGGGTTTGGTCGCCGTGATACCCGACGGTGTCGGCGAAGCGGACGGCATCGAGCCACCAGATGGCCCAGCGTTCTCCAAAGTGTTTGGAGGCGACCTGGTCGTGGAGGGCTTTTTCAAAAGCAGCGGCCTGGTCTTGCTCGGAGGCTTGCGTGAAGGCGCGAACTTCCTCGGGGGTAGGGGGAAGACCGGTGAGATCAAGGCAAAGGCGGCGCAGGAGGGTGGCGGGATCGGCCCGTGGGGAGGGGGTGATTCCCCGGCTGGCCAGGGCTCGCCCAATGAGGGGATCGATGGCGGATTCGACTTCCTCGAATCCCTTGGGTTTTTGGAGGGGGGTGTAGGCCCAGTGCGCCTCGTAAGGTGCGCCCTCCGCGATCCAGCGTTTGAGAAGTTCTTTCTGGGAGGGTTTCAGCGGTTTGTGCGCCTTGGGAGGCGGCATGAGTTCGGTGGTGTCGGTGGCGAGAATGCGTTGGACCAGTTCGCTCGCTTCCGGATTTCCCGGGACGATGGCGACGCTCCCGCTTTTGGCGGGTTGAAGCGCGTCCTCTCTGCGGTCGAGCCGCAGTCCGGAGTCGCGTTGTTTGGGGTCGAAGCCGTGGCAGGCGAAGCAGTGCTCGGAGAGAATGGGGCGGATGTCGCGGTTGAACTGGACTGGCTCGAGGGCGCGGGCTGGAAGGGGGAGGGTCGGGAGAAGGGGGAGGAGAGCGGCGAGGGCGCTGAGGGGGGAGATCCAGGAGCGGCGGGGCATCATGGGGAAAGGGTGCCATGGAGGGGGGGATGGCGGATTGGAAGGGGGCGGCCTATTGATGTAAAAAAGCCGCACGGGTTTCTCTAGGAACCTTGTTTCTCCGCGTTGGGCCGACCCTTTTGGCCCCGGGGTTCCCCGGGGTGCACATTTTCAATTTCCGGGACTCGCGGGAAGTGATTCTACTCGGGGCATGTCAGCAAAAATATCCCTCATCCCCGGAATTCACCTCGGCGTGGTGCCGACTCACCTCAAATTTGTGGGCGGCCTTGTCCCGGATGCCCATGGAAAGCTTCCTCGCGATGCGGCCGGAGTGTTGCTCACCGTGGCGGGAATGCGCGAGGTGTGCGAGGCCTCTCCTGTGAAGGTGAGTGCCGTGCAGGTGCCGTTTTTTGCGTCAGCGGATCCGGCGGAAGTGGCTGAGATGGTGGAAGGTTTGAGAGCGCTCGGATTGGAAGTGCACTTCATTGTGATGGTGGGCGGAGCAAGCCCGATGAACCCGGCGGACGAGGACGCGGTGGTGGGGCAGTTGGTGACGAGTTTGAAGGCGGCGGTGGCGCACGGGATTCGGCATGTGTCCTCGACTTCGATTGAGGAGTGGATGCGGGCCGGGGAAACGCGTCGGGACGGGGCGGAGTTTGAGGCGGCGGTGGCGCAGAATGTGAAGGTGCACTTGCGGGTGTACCGCGAGGCCGGCCTCGAAGGGTCCTGCGTGGAGAATTGGCACATCGAATTTTTGCGGCCCGGAGAATTCAAGACGTTCACGAGCGTTGAGCGGGGCTGGGCGTTTGTGAAGGCGGCGAACGCAGCGCTTGGGAAGAAGTTCTTCAAGCTCCTCGTGGATGCGGCGCACTGTGGGGATTCCGGGGTTTCGATCGACGAAAATGCGCGCCTGATTGCGGAGCTTGGCGCGGCGGGGGAACTGGGGATTTTCCACGCGTCGGCAAAAACGACGCGCGGCTGTCTGTCGACCGACGACGGTTGGATTGGCGCGCTATTGACGGCGGCGGCGAAGACGGGGGCGTTGCGGGATGTTTTTGTGGAGGTGTTTCATCACGAGGATCCGGCGCTGGAGGCGCTCCGGAAGATGGATCCGGGACATGGCGTGGACACACGTGATGGACGGAGTTACCTGGAAGTGACCGTGGACGGCGTGGTGGATGTGGCCCGTCGTCTGAACAATTTGGCGGCGCGCGGGATTCTTTAGCGGTGCGGCGGGATGGGTGCCTGGCGGTGTGGGGACGGTGGGTGCCGGGCAGCGCGGTAAGAACGGCGACTGGTGAAGGGCGCCGGGATGGTTCATGGTGCGACTTTTGACGCACCTTCCTTTATGTCCGCCAACGCACGAGCGCTTTGTTTGCGTGCCCTTCTCGAGTGGGAGAAGGGCCGCACCTATTCCGACGAAATCCTTCACGAACAGCTCGCCGGGATGGATCCCGGGGCGGACCGGGCGCTGTTGACGGAGTTGTTTTACGGGGTGCTCCGCCATTTGCGTCAGCTCGACCACTGGTTGGGGATGCTGCGCGAGGGGGAGTTGGATGTGCAGACGCGGGTGCTGCTGCGCATGGGGTTGTATCAGATCTTTCACACGCGGATTCCCCCGCACGCGGCGGTGTTTGAAACGGTATCGCTGTCGGGGCGCTCCCGGGGCCTGGTGAATGCGGTCTTGCGCCGGGCGGTGCGCGAGCAGGAGGCGCTTCGGGCGGCGATGGCGGCCGCGCCGCAGGCGGTTCGCGAAAGCCAGCCTGACTTTTTGCTGGAGCGGTGGACGAGCCAGTACGGCGCGGAAGCGACCGCCCAGTTGTGCGCCTGGAGCAATCAGCCGGCGCAGACGTTTTTTCGTGCCAATACACTCAAAACCACCCGCGATGCGCTTTTGGAAAGTGGCTCCGAAGCGCAGCCTTTGGAGGGGTTTCCCCTGATGCTCAAACTCCGCCGAATTCCCTCCGAATGGATCCGCGCAGGGCTTGGTTATGCGCAGGATCCGAGCACCTTGATGGCGCCCGATTTGCTCGATCCCCAGCCGGGAGAGCGGGTGTTGGACGCTTGTGCTGCTCCGGGTGGGAAAACCACGTACATGGCGCAAAAGATGGCCAATCGTGGCCGGATCGTGGCGTGCGAGATTTTTGAATCCCGAACCCTGCGACTGCGGCAAAACGTTTCGCGTCTCGGGGCCTCGGTGGTTCGCGTGCATACGCTCGATTTCCTGCTCGTGCCCGAGGAAGGAAGCCCTCTTTTGGAGGCCCCTTTTGACCGGATTTTGCTGGATGTTCCATGCTCCAACACGGGGGTGCTCCGGCGCCGGGTGGATGTCCGTTGGCGTTTGACGGAGGAAGATTTTATCCGAATGCCGGTCCAGCAATTCGCGATGGTGAACCGGGCGGTCCCCTTGCTGAAGCCTGGGGGGGTGCTGGTGTACAGCACCTGCTCCCTCGAGTCGGAGGAAAATGATGCTGTTGTGGCCCGTGTGCAGGCGGCCTTTCCCGAGTTGGAACTGGAGGAGGTGCGCCGCAGCCTGCCATTCCGGGACGGCATGGACGGCGCCTTTGCTGCGCGTTTCCGCAAGCGCTCGGAGGCGGTGCAGGGCGCGGCCCCGGTGGGGAGTGCGTAGAGTCTGAACCTGAAATTACCAGAGCGTTTTGCCATGAAATACTCCCGTCTCGCTGCTTGGATTGGAATTGGAACTGTTTGGTGTGGAGCCCTTTTTCTGCGGGCTGCGGAAGAGCGGGTTCGTCCGGCGAAAGTGTATCCGCCCGGGGTCCGTTCGCTGGAAGTGTGCGCGGACGGATCGAGCCTCCATCTCCTGTTGGGGGAGCTGCCCGAGGAAAAGGCGGTGCCCATTCTGACGCACCAGGTTTCGCGGGATGGCGGAGTTTCGTGGTCGGCTCCGGTGCAGGTGAATGTGGGGGTGGCCAGTCCACAGGGATTGCATCGTGGGGTGGATGCCCGGATTGCCGTGCATGGCGACCATTTGGTGGCGGCCTGGACGGCGGCGGGAACCGACAAGTGGGGAAGTGGCCCCATTGTGACGGTTTTTTCCGAGGACGGAGGCAAGACGTGGAATCCGGGGCCGAACCCTGCCGACGACGGGCGGACGGACGGTCACAATTTTTTGGCGTTGGGAGCGGATGCGGCCGGTGGTTTTCACATCGCGTGGTTGGATAGCCGGGACGGTGAGCGCGGGTTGCGTTACAGCCGTTCTGAGGATGGGGGCCGGCATTGGGCGAGCAACTCCACGGCGGCACCCAAGACTTGCGAGTGCTGTTGGAACGCGTTGGCGCCCTTGGAAAAAGGCGGGATTGCTGTCCTCTACCGCGCGCGCTCACCACGGGACATGTACGTGGTGACGTCGGGGGATGCGGGAACGCGTTGGAGTTCGCCGGTGGCCGTGGGAGCCTTTGGCTGGGATCTGAATCTTTGCCCGCATGTCGGAGGAGCGCTGGCCACGTGTGCCGGCCCGAAGGGACAGCGCCTGCATGCGGCAGTGTGGACCGGGGCGAGCGGTCAGTCTGGGCTGTATCACCTTCGTTCCGACGATGCGGGGCAGAGTTGGTCGGCTCCGCACAAAATGAACGTGCCCATGTCGTGGCATCCGCATTTGGCGGCAGACGCCCGGGGGCGCGTGGTTGCGGTGTGGGACACGATGACGGCGAGTTCTCCGGTGGTGTGGGGGGCGATCTCGAAAGACGCGGGGGAAACGTGGGGGGAGCCGATGCAGCTTTCGCCGGAGGGAGTACCGGCCGGGTTTCCGCGGGTGGTCTCGAATGGTGAGGGGTTTCGGGTGTTTTGGACCTCGGAAAAGCCCGGGCAGGCGGCGACCTGGACCAGTGTCGAGTTGCGTCCTTAGGGGAGCGCGGACGGGTTCGAAGTGCGTCTCACTCCGGCTTCCGGGTTTTCAACCGGAGATGAAGCGTGATTGCGTGGAGGCGACAAGAAAGGTGATTTTCTAACAAGAATTCTCAGCCTGTAAACTGCTCAGCGAGAGCCCACTCTTTTTCGAGATGGAGGGCGCTGATCATTTTTTTGAGGTCGGATTGGGACCAGTCGTTTCCGAGACTGGTGATCATGCGATGGATGTCGCGCAGGTGCTTCACGGATCCCCCTTCCCGGAAAAACTCGAGTTTCCGAACAATCACGTATTCGGCTGGCGCAAAACAAACGATCTCGCCACCGAGGTCGATCTCGACAGAGCGAGACAACCCCCATGCGTGGAGGGGATCCCGACTGGTCAGATAGACGTCTGCTTTGAAGCCAGTCTGATGGTGGATGATGTTGATGTGACCGCGCTGGGGCCTCGCCAATTCCGAGAGAATGACCTCTTTCGGGGGCAGTAAAACTCGCTGTCGGGGAAGTTTGCTTGGAGTCTTTCCACATCCTCGCGGTGGAGAACTACGATGATGTCCACATCATTGGTAAGTCGGGGTTCTCCGTAAAAAATAGCGGCCACACTCCCACTCACCATGGAACGCAGCCCGAGCTCCTGCAGCTTTCGGGTAAAAAGGAGGTAGGGCTCAACTACATCCATTCATGAAGATCTCTTTCACACGCTGCTGAATTTGCTCTTCGCTCCACTCGGGATTTTGTTTGCGAAGTCCCGCCGCCTTGATTCTGCGTGCTCCCCAATAGAGTTGAAATGCGGTGCGGAGTTTTTGGGCTCCGCTCGTGCGACGAAGTGCAGCGATGTATTCGGGCGTGAGTTCCGATTTCACAACACAAGGTTTATTGCACCCGGCGGCTTCGCTTCGATGCTTCCAGTGACGGGGACTCTGGGGTGCAATCGGGCTTCGGTCCGCTCTTGGTGACCCAGTGGCGTCCCACAACAGGAAATCCACAAAACGATGAAACGCAGGCGTGGAGGCCATTTGCCGGTGCGATGAGCCCCAAGTAAACGCCGGAAGCACGCGCCCCCCGAAGGACCACCCCAAAGGGGTTATGGCACGGGGAGCGCGTCTTCGGGATGGGCGTTTATCGTTTCGCAGGCCGTGTTGCGGGCTCTGGAGCCGGTAGGACGTGGGTGCGTACCGCCCAGTCCTGCCAGAGGGAAGCCAGACGGCTCACTTCTGCCGGATTTTCTGCCGCCAGGTCGTGGAGTTCGCTCCGATCCTTGGAAAGATCGTAGAGTTCCCATTTTCCCCTGCGTCCGTGGCGGGCGAGCTTCCAGTTTGCGGAGCGGACCGCTGCATGGCCTTCGTGTTCCCAGAAAAGCGCTTCCCTTTCGATGGGCTGGTTGGAGAAGGCGCCCACCAGGCTTTTGCCTTCGGTGGGGGGAATGGCTTCTCCCCGGATGGTCTTGGGATAGGCGGCGCCGGACACCTCCGCGCAGGTTGCGAGGATGTCCACGACATGCGCAGGCTGGCTGCGCAATTCGTTCCGGGCCGCAATCCCGCGCGGCCAGTGGGCGATCATCGGCGTCGCGATGCCTCCCTCGTGATTGTAGTGTTTGAAGTAGCGGTAGGGGGTATTTTGCACGGACGCCCAGCTCATTCCGCAGTACCAGTCGCTTTGCCCCTCGCTCGGATTCCCTACCGCGCGTCCCTCCGGACCGGCCTCCGCGTTTCCCCCGTTATCGCTCATGAAAAGCAGGAGCGTATCTTCGAGTACCCCGCGCTTCCTCAGGCCCTCCACGAGATCTCCCACGGCCTTATCCATCCGGTACACCACCGCCGCGTACACGGCCATGAGGTGGTCGAAGCGATCCTTTTCTTCCTCGGAGAGAGCCTCCCATGCTTTCACCTCCGAAGGACGAGGTGCGAGTTCACAGTTGTTTGGGACAATTCCTAGCTCCTTCTGACGGCGGAAACGCTCGTTGCGGACCGCATCAAATCCGGCGCGGTATTTGCCACGGAATCGGGCGATGTCCTCGCTGGGGGCCTGGAGGGAGAAGTGGGGCGCATTGTGGCAGAGGTGGAGGTAGAAGGGTTTTCCCGCCGAGAGCGCCTCATCGATGAAGCGGAGTCCGTAGTCGGTCCAGAGATCGGTGCTGTACCACTGGGCGGGAAGTTGGGGGTCATCTTTGGGCAGGGGTTGTCCGTTGAGAGAGAGTTCCGTTCTGGGGTGTGAGGCGAAGTAGAAGCCTCCGGCCGCCGCGTTGAGGCTTCGGTCAAATCCGCGGGTCCAAGGAGCCACGCCCGCATGCTGGCCGACGTGCCATTTGCCAGTCATCGCGGTGAAATAACCGGCGCTCCTGAGCACCTCTGCGATGGTTGCGGCGGAATCATTGAGGCGTCCGCGATATCCCGGCAGACCCTTGTCCTCCATCATGTGGCCGACCCCGGCCTGGTGGGAATAGAGGCCAGTCAAGAGGGCCGCGCGCGTCGGGCAACAGCGGCCCGTGTTGTAGAACTGGGTGAAGCGCAGCCCTCCGGCGGCCAGCTTGTCCAGGTTCGGTGTGGGGATTTCCGAGCCGTAGCAGCCCAGGTCCGAGTAGCCCATGTCATCGACTAAAATGACGACGATATTGGGTGCGGCCTGCATTGGTGAGGCGAGCACTCCGCACACGGCGAGGCAGACTGCGAGAACGCTTCGTTTTTTCATACGTTGTGGATGGGGGAGAATCCTCTACTGAACTCCGCAGTGGCTCCAAAGTTGCGCTGCGTAGGGCGTTCCGCGGGATGAGGAGCCGAATGGGCGCGGGTGCGGACGGGCCTGATGCTCTTGAAATCCCTCACAATCAGGACGGTGTTCGCCTCCCGAAGTCTAGCAGGCGAGGTGTATCACTTTCTTCGCCCCCCGCTTGGCCCGTCCATTCGTCTGGGGCGAATGGGCGTTCGGAAGCTTTCGCCGGGACACCCCTTTGGAAAGGCAGATTCCCGGATCGTCTTCACAGAACCAGAAGACTTGCCCATGACTGATTCTTTGAAATCCAGTGGAGGGGGCGCAAAAGACGTCATCCCCCCCACGCCCGCTTGGCAGACGCAGCGCACCGTCACCTTTCTCCATCGGCTCGGTTCCGTGCCCGTTGCATTCCTGGCCGCGGCAAAGCTCTGCTTTTTGTCCGCTCTGGCTTTTCCCGGACACGCTTCTTTTGGTGGCGACGAGTTTGCGCACTTTGAAAACAAGATCCGTCCCGTTCTCGTGGAGCGTTGTTACGAATGCCATTCCACGGAGCAAAAGGTGAAAGGGGGCCTCGCGCTCGACACCAAAGATGGGCTTCTCAAAGGCGGCGATTCGGGACCCGCTCTCAATCTACAGGCTCCGGAAAAGAGCCTGATCCTGAAGGCGCTCCGCCACCAGGACGACCTGCAGATGCCGCCCAAATCCGAGCGTCTGCCTGAGAGCATCGCGAATGACTTTGCCGCGTGGATATACTCCGGCGCACCCGATCCGCGTTCCTCAGAGGGTAAACCCGCTCCCGGCATCGACTGGGAGAAGGCCCGGCGTCACTGGGCCTTTTTGCCCGTTAAACGTCCGCTCATTCCCGGGAGTGAAACCAACCTCAACCCGGTGGACCGTTTCATTCGAGCACGCCTTTCCCAGGAGGGGCTCCGGCCCTCGCCCGAGGCTCCCGCCCGCACGCGGATTCGGCGGCTGAGCCTGACGCTCAGGGGTTTGCCGCCTGCCATCGAGGACGTGGAGTCCTTTGAAAAAGATCCCTCCGAGGCGAGGTATTTGGAGATTGTGGACCGCTATCTTGCTTCGCGTGAATTTGGGGAAAAATGGGCGCGTCACTGGCTGGATGTGGCCCGGTATGCGGAAGATCAGGCGCATGGGGGCGGAAAGGTGAACCGGATGGCATGGAAATATCGCGACTGGGTCATCAACGCCTTTGCCAGAGACCTGCCCTACAACACCTTCATTCGTCATCAAATTGCGGCCGATTTTTTGCCTGAAAATGAGCGGATCGAGAATCTGGCCGCGCTCGGGTTCTTCGGTCTCGGACCGCAGTACTACAAGCTCGACGATGCTCCCCGTGCGATTGCCGATGAACTGGACGACCGGGTGGACGTGATGTCCCGGGGCTTGTTGGGGCTCACCGTGTCATGCGCACGCTGCCACGACCACAAATACGACCCGATTCCGACGCAGGACTATTATTCTCTGGCTGGCGTGTTTCATTCCTCGCGCCTCGTCGACACTCCCGAGGTGTCTAAACGGGAGTGGGTGCGATACCAGGTTGCCTATAAGCAGCTCGATGCTGCCGAGTTCGAGTTCAAACGGTCGGTGCGCACCCTCCGCCACCCGGCTCTGCTCGCCCACTGCGCCGACACTGCGGCTGCATTTGCCAAGCTGGATGAATTTCTCGAAATCAACCGGCGTGATCCGTCCCAAAAGCTTCCCAAGGAGCTGGAGGCCCTCAAAGCCTTCGTGGGCAAAATCAATGATAACCCCAAGTACAGCGGGATCGTCACCGCATGGCGTTCGCTCGGCGCTGCCGCCTCGGAATCGGACAAAGCTCGTGGCACCGAGCTTCTCCGCGACACGTTGATTGATGCCGTTGAAAAGGAGCTCAAAGCGTTTCTGAATAAAAAGCCGGATCGGGAAGTGGTGGACGCTTTGTTTGGTGAAAAAGGCGTTGCGCCCTTCCGCGAAACGTGGCGCGAATCGCTTTCCACGGAGCAAAAAGACGAGTTGAAGGCGCTGGAGGCTGTTGTGGCTGAGCAGCGAAAAGCGCTCGGGCCGGAGATCCCCCTGGTTCACGCAATCGCCGAGGGGAAACCGGACGACCTCAAGACTTTCATCCGAGGCAATCCTACAAACCATGGTGCGCTCGCTCCGCGTCGTTTCCTTCGGATTCTCGCGGGTGATGAACGTGCACCTTTCGCGCGCGGAAGTGGACGTTGGGAGCTCGCCGAGGCGATCGCCGATCCTTCCAATCCACTGACGGCGCGCGTGTTTGTGAATCGGCTGTGGCTCTGGACGTTTGGGTGTGGGATTGTCAACACGCCAAGTAACTTCGGAACCCTGGGGGAGAGGCCATCACATCCCGAATTGCTCGACTGGCTGGCTGCCGAATTCATGGAAAACGGCTGGTCCACAAAATCGGTGCTCCGTCTGCTGGTCACCTCGCGCACCTTTCAGCAATCCTCCCAGCCGACTCCCGCATCGCGGGAGAAGGACGCCAACAACGCCCTGTTGTCGCGCTTCCAAAGCCGCAGGATGAGCATCGAGATTTGGAGGGACAGTGTGATGGCCGCTTGTGGATCGCTTGAAAAAGGAAGGGACGGAATGACCTTTGCGTTGAGTGAAGCCGGAGCAACAAAGCGGACGGTGTACGCCAGAGTCAGCCGGCGCGAGCTCGCCACGCTGCTGCGCCTGTTTGACTTTCCGGATCCGAACATCACCAGCGAGCGGCGTCTGGAGACGACCATTCCGCAGCAGCAGTTGTTCATGCTCAACAGCCCGTTTGTGCTGGCCCAAGCGACTCAACTTTCGCAGCGCGTTTGCACTGCGGCCAAAGACGCCGCCGGGCAGATTCGGATGGCCTACCGTTTCGCGCTCGGACGCGAACCGGAAAGTGAGGAATTGGAAATCACGCAACAGTTTCTCTCACAAAAAGATCCCGAAGGAGACAGCCGTGCTGCCACCCAGGAACGGCTGCAACGTTTTTGTCAGACTCTCCTGATCTCCAACGAGTTCATTTTCGTCGATTAACCTACCTCGTCGATTCCCCCCCCCCATGAACCTCCCGAACTCTCTCTTGAATGCCTCCCTGTCCCGTCGCGCACTTCTGTCCCGTTTTGGGGCAGGCACCGGACTACTCGGACTCGGCGCGTTGCTGGGCGAGCAGGCGGTAGCCGCGCCCGCCTCGCCGCTTGCCCCCAAGGCGGCTCATTTCCGGCCCCGTGCAAAGCGGGTGATCCACCTTTTCATGAACGGTGGTCCCTCGCAGGTCGACACCTTCGATCCCAAGCCAGAGCTGACAAAACATCATGGAACCAAACCACCTCGTGGTCCGGTGAGAAATTCGGTCAAGACCGGCAACCTGCTGGGTTCCCCCTTTGCATTCCGGCCCATGGGGCAATCGGGAATCCCGGTCAGCGAAATTTTCCCGCAGGTGGGAAGCTGCATTGACGACATCTGCGTGATTCGTTCGATGCACACCAACATTCCCAACCACGAGCCTGCCCTATTGCTGATGACCAGCGGTGAGGCGCAGCCGACCCGTCCCAGCTTCGGTTCCTGGCTGACGTACGGGTTGGGGACAGAGAACGCGAATCTGCCCGGTTTCGTGGTGCTTTGTCCGGGTAGCCCGGTGGTGGGGCCGCAGCTTTGGTCGAGTAGCTTTTTACCGGGTTCCTTTCAGGGAGTGCAGGTGAACAACAGCTCCCTCGAGCCCAAGCGCATCATTGAAAACATTTCCAATCAACGGCTCGGTCCGCGTGCACAGCGCGAAATGGTGGACCTGCTCGGTGCTCTCAACCGGCGGCACGCCGATGCACACCGGGGCGACGATCCCTTTGAGACCCGAATCCAGTCTTTGGAGATGGCTTTCCGGATGCAATTTGAAGCGCAGGATGCCTTCGATCTTTCCAGCGAACCGGAGCCGCTCCGCGCGGCTTATGGCAAATCGCCGTTTGCTCAGGCGTGCCTCACGGCCCGGCGCCTGGTGGAGCGCGGGGTGCGTGTGGTTCAGGTATTTTCGGGAGCGGGCCAACCTTGGGACAACCACAACGATATCCTGATTCACCGGCGCCTGGCACAGGACTCGGACCAGCCGATTGCCATGCTCCTGCGCGATCTTCGGCAGAGGGGGTTGCTCGAGGACACGCTGGTTCTGTGGGGGGGCGAGTTTGGAAGAACGCCAGCCTCGGAAGGTTCGGTGGGGCGCGACCACAACCATCTCGGATTCACCGTGTGGATGGCTGGGGGCGGAGTGAAGGGCGGTTTTGTGTACGGGGCGACGGATGAGCTCGGGTTTGCCGCTGTGGACAAGCGCATGCATGTCCACGATTTACACGCCACCATCCTACACCTCATGGGGATCAACCACGAGCAGCTCACCTACCGCTATTCTGGTCGGGATTTTCGCCTGACCGATGTGCATGGCGAGGTGGCACACGAGATCATCGCCTGAGCCTCCGGCGGACCCTCGGAGTTCCCCGCAGCCCGAGGTTGCTCCAATCCGGATTCAAAGCGCTAGCCCCGGAGAGCCCTCTGCGCCAGCTCAAGGAGTTTTTGGAAAATCAGTTGGGGGACACAGGAGCTTCAAAAACTCTTTGGCGTTCCGGGAGCGTAACGCTCGTTTTTTGGATGCGAGGAGCAACTCGGTCAGCAGTGGCTTTTTTTGCGCGTGTTCCACCAGCGTCCCCTCGGAGATCTCTTTCTCCACCATGAATCGCGCCAGATAAGCCACCCCTCCTCCCTCAAATGAAGAAGGGCACGAACTCAAGCAGCCGGCATTGGCGATTCTTAGGAGGTTGTCCAAGTAGATTCGTTCGTGGGGGATGGTAATGTGCATTTCGAGGAATTGAAGGCGGGGGCCAGCCCTTCGCAGAAAGTGCGGAGATAAACGCGCGCACCCGCAGGAGCGAATATCGTGCAGTTGCGGGTAGCCCTCCGCGGAAATTTCTGTTTTGACCCCTGAAGAACTGAGGCGGGGCCGCTCAGAAGGCAAAACCGAAGGAAACGTGGGCGGCACCCCAGCTTTCATTCGGTTTGCGGTCGGGATTAAAACCCAAGTCGAGGCGCAGGGGGCCCACGGGGAGCGCGTAGCGGAGGCCGACGCCCACGGCTTTCCGGAAATGAGAAACGGGCGCGCGCTCGCCGTCTTCGGCGAGGCTGCCGGCGTCAAAAAAGAGGGCGCCGCGCAGGCTTTGCCAAAGCGGAAAGTCGGTCTCGACGTTGGCCAGCGTGTAGGCCGAGCCACCGATGGGGAACCCTTGGGAATCCCGGATTCCGAGTTTGCGTTCGCGGAAGCTGCGCACGGTGGTGGGGCCTCCGAGGAAAAAGCGCTCGTCGATCGGGGGAGAACTTTGCTGGGAGAGGAGCCCGAAGCGTCCGCTAACGGCGAAGCCGATGCCGCCGGGGAGGGGATAATGCCAGCCGACGCGGCCGGAGGTGCGCAGGAAGGAGTTCCCGTTTTCGAGGGTATTGGTGTCGAGCAGTCCGGCCAGAAGCCAGCCCCGGGTGGGGTTGAGCGCGTTGTCCCTCTCGTCAAGAGTGGCCGAGACACCCACCGTGGCGATCTGGTAGGCGGTTTTGCCCAAATACTTGGGGGCAATGTCCGAGGCGGTGATTTCCACTGTCCGGGTTTGACCGTACACGCCCACCTGAAGGGGGTTTTGGGTGAAGGGGGAGAGGTGGAGCCAGTCGAAAAGGCGGCGGGAGGTTTCAATCCTTCGCGAAAGTTCCCCTCGGATGCCTGCCTCCCGCTTGTCGTAGCCGAGCTCAATGCGGTTGCGGATAAAGACGCGGGTGACGAATTGGGTCTGGGTTTCGAAGAGCCAGGGGTTGCTAAAAATCCCCTCCACACTGATCGAGCGCTGCGAAAAACTCAGGTCCACGCCGCCCTGAACCCCCCGGCCGAAGAGGTTGCGATCCCACGCTCGGGTTCCCAGCATGAAGCCTTCGTAGCTGCCGTACCCGGTGCTGAAGCCGAGTTCGCGGGCCTTGGCCTCGCGGGCGTTGACTTGGAGACGCAGCGTCCGGTTGGGCTGGGGTTCCGGACGGATTTCGAGCGACTCAAACAGACCCGAGGCCATGAGTCGCCGGGTTTTGGCCTCCAGGCTTTCCGGGGAGTAGGGTTGGTTCTCGAGGCTGAGCAGTCGGGCCCGCATCCATTCGGTGCGCAGTCGGGTGAGCCCCTGAACCTGCATCCCTTGGAATTGGTACGTCGGCCCGGCTTTGACCCGGATCAGCAGGGGGACTTTTCCCTGGGCGTCGGCCTCGGCTGGATCGGCGAGGGCTTCCACGGAGGCTTCGAAGTGTGCTCGGCGGGTGTAAAACTCCCGGAGTGCGCTTTCAATCCCCGCCAGATTGGCCGCGGTGTAGGGTGCCCGGAGTTGGCTCGCGAGAGCCTCCTGCACGGTGGCTCTTGGATAGGCGAGATCCCCCTCGAATTGAGGTTGGCCAAAGAAATAACGCTGCCCTTCCCGGATCTCGATCGAAACCTCCGCTTCGGTGGAGTCTTTCGAGAAACGCACCTCCGGGCCCTCGACGTCTGCATTCAAAAACCCTTCGGCCTGGTACCAATCAACGACCCGGCCGCATCCTCGTTGAAGGTCGTCCATCACGAACGGGAAGTTTGGCGGCTCACCCTGGAAGCGGTCGGTGGTGGGACTTTTGAGAATCGCGAGCACTTCGGGTGTGGAGAGCGCGCGGTTGCCGCTCACTTGGACCGAGCGCAGGCGGCAGGCGGTCCCTTCCCGGATG
Source organism: Verrucomicrobiota bacterium (assembly GCA_037975925.1). Lineage (GTDB taxonomy): Bacteria > Verrucomicrobiota > Verrucomicrobiia > Chthoniobacterales > Chthoniobacteraceae > Chth-196. The sequence goes on along the minus strand of JBANFR010000008.1, from coordinate 28,579 downwards.
TTGAGCCTGAGTTCCTGAGGCCGGATCTCCCATTGCACTTCGGCGGAGGCGAACCCCTGGTCCTGGAAGAAGGCGGAGAGATAATAGGCGGCGTCGTCGGCGTTTGCGCGGGTGAGTCCTTCGGTGCGGATTTGCCGCAGGGGCTCCTCGATGGCCTGGCGCATTCTTTTTTCCGAGAAACTCTTGGCCCCGCTAAAGCGGATCCGCACCCCCTCCCCGAGCAGCGCGGCTTTTGGGGGAGAGGCCGGCTTTTTTTCCCAAGGATTCCACCACGAAGCCACGGCCAGGCTCCCGGGCAGCGCCGCGCACACCAGCAGAAACCAGCGGATGTTGCGGAGGAAACTGGGGGCGAGACGAGGCATGAGGCTCAGCGGAAACGGATCAGATACTTGATCTGTCCTCCGAAGTCACCGTTGGCGCCCAGTTCGCCGATGGCAAAAAAGCGGTCGTTGATCTGGTAGGTCAGTCGGGTTTCCTGGTGGCCCGTGCGGTTGTTGAGTGCCCCGATATTCAGACTGAATCGATCCAGGCGACCGAAGCTTTCGCGGGCTCCGCCCGGATCGAGCACTTTTCCCTGGAGTTCCTGAAAAAGCAGCGCCGCCGCCCGTCCCGCCATCGCCTGGGAAGTCTCCGAGGTGTCTCCCGGAAGGACCCCGGTCGACAGCAGCGAGAGCAGGTCTGGTTCGTTGAGCGGCGGGTCGCTGTTGAGGGTGATGCGTGGCACCTCCGGAGTGCCCCACAGATAGATACGCACCCGGTGATTCCGGACGTCGGTTTCGGCGCTGAAATCGAGCTGGGGACGGAAGGGTTGGTTGGGAAAATACCACAGGTTCCCGCGGGAAACATCGATCCGCGCGAAGGGCATAAAAATGCGAAGGTCCGAGGTCCGGTAGGAGCCGTCGAGGGTCGGGGCGGCTCCAGTTCCGCGCATGGTGAGATAGGCTTCGGCGGTGCCCTTCATCCGGTTGCCGCGGATTTGCACGGTCTCTCCTGGTTTGGCGCGCAGAGAGACGTCCCATTTCCAGTCCGAGAGCGGGGCTTTTTGAAAAGTGAACCAGGGTTTTCCCGGAGGCGATTGCGGGATCGGCAGAGCCGATTTTTTGAGTAGTTGGACTGGCAGCAGGTCGATGTTTTGGGTGACCCGGCTCTTGGTGGCGAACACCTGGCCGCTGATGGTGGCGGCTTGCAAGGGGCCCTTGACCCGCAGGTCACCGTCGAGGCGCAAAAGGAGGCTGCGGCTACGCACGGCCAGGACTTCCTTTGCAGTCGCCTGGAAGTCCAGCAGCGGTGATTGATTGGGCTCCATCCGGACGGTTCCGCTGGCGTGAAGGTTGCCTCCCCCAAGGTCGGCCTTGAGTTCCCGGAGCCGGATTTCTCTCTCCTCAAAATCGAGGACCGTCTTCAAATCCGAGATCGCCGGGAAACGATAGCTCACAAAGTGGATCACGGGCGCGTCCAGGGAGAGGGATCCGCGCCACCGGGGTTTTTCGAGGGAGCCGCTGAACCGTGTTTCAAAAGAAAAGGAGCCTTCGGATTTTTTGAGTGCGGGCCACAGGGCAGGCAGGGCGTTGAGCTTTCCATTCTGAATCCGGATCTGGGCCTCACCCGACACCTGTTCGGGTGCAATTTTGCCCTGCAACAGATCGCCCAGGGCGACGGGGATCCGCACCTGGGCCTGGAGGGGCGCTTCCAGTTTCGAGCGGAGTGTGGCATCGCCGGTCATGACGCCGCTTTGATAGCGGGCCTGGACGTCGAGTTCGGCGTTGCCGAGGCGGGGCTGGGCTGGGGATCGGAGTTCCCGGCCGCTGAGCCGAAAGTCGAGCGAGGGGAGCGTGGGCGTTCCCGAAAGTTCGAGGTGAAACTGAAGAGAGCCCGCCAGCGGAGTGGGCGTTCCCGGGGCGGGAAAGAGGGTGGCGATGTCGAGGCGCTCGGCGTGGAGTTGACCTGAGATGCGGCCTTCCGGGCTCCAGCGCGCCCCTTGGGGCGTCCATTCGAGGGGGAGCAGGAAAAAACCGGAGAGCACCGGGTGGCCCCACTGTTCCAGGGCCAGTGCGCTCACCTTGAGCGTTTGTGCTTCCCAGTCCACCTGGGCGGAGAGGCGCGTGTGGGGGGTCGCCAACCGCAGGGGGGCCGCCCGGAGATGTCCCGGTTCGTAGCTTCCCTGCGTCAGAAACTCGTTCAGCTGGATGTTTTTCCAACGCCCGGCTTGGATCGAAAACTTCCATTGGCCTTTCCCTTGAAGAGGCGAAAAGGTGCCCTCCCCATTCCATTCCCCCTCTGCTTTGCCGCTGACCGTCGCGTCTATCCCCATCTGGGCGAGCAGCGGTGTGAACCGTTCCAAACGCGAAAGCTGAACCTCCGCATGCCCCGAGTAGGGATGCGAGCCGTCCAACCCCACGCGGCCGCCCGCCTCGAGCCGCTCCTGATCGCTCCAGCGCAACACGAGCTTTTCCAGGGAAAGGCTGCCCCCGGCGATGGCGCCGTCGACCTCGAGTTTTCCCAGGTCAAATCCGCCCCAGGCGAGCGGACCTGCGGTGATGCGGACGGCGCTCTGGCGTTCTCCCTCGGACCCCTGAGTCGAGGCGTCTGCAAAAAGGCTTCCCGAGACCGGTTGTTCCCGGATGCTGAGTCCCAGCTCTGCGAGCCTCGGACAGGCCGCCTTCAGCGCGAGGCGTAGCGGGGGTTTTTGCCCAGCCCGGATTCCGATTTCGCCGGAGACCTCTATGCGGTTGGCACCCTGCATGAGCGCCGAGGGCTGGAGAAGGATGCTCCCTTCCGAGAGATTTGCCCGCGCCGTGATCTCCGAAAAAGAGGCTCCCCATTGAGGCGTCTGAACGGAGGGTTGCGCTAGGTTGAGCGCGAGCTGTCCCTGCCAGAGTTCCCTTTGCGAGAGCGAGGCCAAGGGGGCTTGGATTCGGGTCTCGAGGTGGCCACGGGAAAATTGAATGGGGCCGGAGCCGGGCGCGTCCGCATCGAGTGTGAGGGTGGCGGTGGCGAGTTGACCGTCGAATGAGAGGTTTCCCAGCAGTTGGCACGTGCCGCTCAGGGGGGAGATGCCGACAAGCGGCGCCCAGACGGAGAGGTCCTCCGTGTTGGCCTGAAGGGAAAGCGTGCCCCGGCTTTGGGTGAGGGTCGCGAGGGTGGGGGGGAGGGACACCGCGCCGTTGATGGCAGCAGTGGTAGTCCCCGAGTAGGCGTTGAGGGAGTCGATTTCGATTTTGCCCGCCGAGAATCCCGCGTGCAGTTCCGCCACGAGAGGCTCCAGGGGCGCCGCGAGGGGGACCCGGATTTGCACATCGGCCTGACCTTTCCAGCTCGAAGGCACCTTCGGATTCCCCTGCAGATGAGACTCCGCCCATCCGATTTCCGGGAGGGTGGAGTGGGGCAACCCGGCGAGTTTGGCTGCTTCGGCGAGGGAAAAATGGTTCGCGGAAAACTCAAGGCGCAGCCTCGGTTCACCGGTTTGGGAGTCCTTCTGCAAAAGAACCTGTGCCACCAGATTTCCCTCCAAAAGCCGCAGTTTCACTGCCAGAAGTCCACGCCCCCGAGAGCGCTCCGATGCGTCAAAGCGCAGCTCCGTTAGCTCGAGTCCCGGCTGAATCTGGAGCCCCGTCAGCTTCAGGTCCCTCTCTTCGTAGGAGGTCGACGCCCCCCATGGACCCAGGGCGGTTCCATTTCCCAAAACAAGCGAGGAAACACTCAAAGTCCCCGGGGTTCCCGGCTGTGCGCTGACGCTGAAGCCTCGCAGAGAGCGCAGCGTTTCGCCCCCCTCCACCTCCAAATTCACGTCCGTGATTAAAACGGCGTCGGAGTAGAGGGCGGGCTGGGCCAGGAACGCTTCGAGGATTTCGGGGAGGCTTCGGGAGGCGGAGGTCGGTTCTTTTGGCTTTGCCGGGGAGGGTGTCGCCCGGAGGGAGACTTGGGCGCTCTCCAGTTCGTAGAGTTCGATGAACTCGCCGGGCCCGCTCCAGGCGAGGCGCCACGGGCTGTAGTGAAATTCGGCCCGCCGCAGGGTGAGCCGGTTCAGGGTCGGGTGGGGGAGCTGTTTGGGAAACAGCGTGACGTTTTCGAGGCGGAGATGGGTGAACAGGTTGCCGCTGACTTGGACCTGAAGAGCAAACCCTGCCCGGGAAGCGGCCACTTTGAGTCCGAGGCCCAAAACGGATTGCAGGAGGGGACGGTGCAGGAGCAGCAGCGCCACAAAAACCAGTCCGAGAGCGAGACGCCGGGCGGTGAGAGAGCGGTCCCGCTCGGGGCGGTCCGTTCCCTGAGGGCTGGGGAGAGGGTCCGGACCTTCGGGCATGGCGGAGGCAAGCTAGGCAGAGGCTCCTCATCTCGCAAGCGGCGGAGTGAGAGGGGAAAAAAGCGGGGGCGGCGATGAGCCCCAAGCGCTGGCTGGCGGGCTTTTCCCTTCCGGGCAACCTGGTTTTGCCCTACGGACAACGCGCAACTCTTTAAAAGGACTCAACCATGTGGAAAGGACGCTTTCAGCAGCAAACCGCAGAGCTTCTGCAAACCTATTCGGAGTCGATTTCCTTCGACTGGCGCCTTTGGCCTTTTGACATCGAGGGGTCCATTGCGCACGCGGCGGCGTTGCACGCGGCCGGGCTTTTGAGCGGGGAGGAAAGGGACGCGATTGAGCGCGGCTTGCGCGAGATCGGTGCGGAAATTGAGGCGGGGCAATTCCAGTTCAAGCAGGAGCTGGAGGATATTCACATGAACATCGAGGCGGAGCTGACCCGGCGGATCGGGGATGCGGGCGCAAAGCTGCATACCGCCCGCAGCCGCAACGATCAGGTGGCGCTGGATATTCGTCTGTATCTCCGTTCGGAGTGCGACCAGCTGGATCAGCTCCTGGCTGGGATGCAGCGCGCCCTCGTTTTCCTGGGAGAGCGTTATCAGTCGGTGATCATCCCGGGGTACACGCATTTGCAGCGAGCTCAGCCCGTTTTTTTTGCCCACCATTTGCTGGCCTACGTCGAGATGTTCCAGCGCGACCGCGACCGGATTGCCGATGCGCGCAAACGCATCAACGTGTTGCCCCTCGGCTCGGGGGCGATTGCGGGTTCAACCATTCTTCTGGACCGGGAACTGGTGGCGAGGCTCCTCCATTTTCCTGCCCTGACCCAAAACTCGATGGATGCGGTGAGCGACCGTGATTTCGCCATCGAGCTTCTGGCGGCGCTCGCGGTGGTGGCAATGCACCTCTCGCGTCTGAGCGAGGACGTGATTTTGTGGGCGTCCAGTGAGTTCCACTTCTTGACGCTTTCGGACGCGTTCACGACGGGCTCTTCTCTGATGCCTCAGAAAAAGAATCCGGACGTGGCGGAGTTGACCCGAGGCAAGACGGGCCGGGTTTACGGCAACCTGATGTCGCTTCTCACCCTCATGAAGGGGCTGCCGATGACCTACAACCGGGATATGCAGGAGGACAAAGAGGCGATTTTTGACTCGATCGACACGGTCAAGGCCGCGTTGCGGGTGTTTGCGCCGATGCTCGAGGAAGCCCGGGTGGATCCAGAGCGCTGTGCGGCGGCGGTGGCGGATCCAAACCTGCTCGCGACCGATCTGGCAGATTATTTGGTGAACCGTGGGGTTCCCTTCCGCAAGGCGCACGAGGTGATCGGTCGGGCGGTGGCTCTGTGCGGGGAGCGGGGTTGCGAGTTAACGGAGCTGACTTTGGAGGATTACCGGGGGTTGTCCGGGGCGTTTGGGGCGGACGTTCACGCAATTCTTGACGTGAGCCGCTCTATGGAGGCGCGGCGGGCCATCGGCGCTCCTTCTCCGGCGAATGTCGCGGGGCAGTTGGCGCGGTGGAAGGCGGGGCTGGCAGTGGAGGTTTAAGAATGCGTTTTCATCGATTTGTTCAGGATGGCGAGGGGTGGGGTACGCGGGAGAGAGAGGTCTTGTTCGCGAACCCCTTTTTGGAGGTCCATCGGGTACAGGTCACCTCCCCGGCACGGCAGGATCCCTTTGAATGGACCGTCTGCCATCGGAAGGCTGGGGTGGCGGTGGCGGCTCAAGCGCCTTGCGGCGGCTTTGTGATGGTGCGGCAGGAGCGGGTGCCGCTGCGGGCGCATCTCTGGGAGTTTCCGGCGGGGCAGATTGACGAGACCGGCAAGGTCGAGGGCGAACAGGCAATGGAAGTCGTAGTGGCCACGGGGTTGCGTGAACTGGGTGAGGAGGCGGGCTACGAGCTGGGTCCCGAGGGGGAGGTGGTCTCGATGCGCCACTTTTTGAGCAGTCCCGGCTTTACCGATGAACACACTTATTTGTTGTGGCTCCGGGGGGTGGTCCCGCGGTCTGCAGGGCCGGCTCGCGACGCAGCGGAGGCCATCTCGGAGGTCCGCGTATTTTCCATTTCAGAGCTTCGCCACATGGTGGTTTCGGGCGAGATTCGGGACGCGAATACCCTGTGTGCGCTGGCCCGTCTGACCGCGCTTGGAGGTTGGGAGTCTGCCAGATAGGCGGAAAATCTAGCTTTAATCCAGCCCTGATCAGTGTAGTGTCTAATTTACCGCCGTATGAAGGTCGTGCTGTGTCCAAATTCAATCGAAACCGAAAGCGCCGTCCGAAAGGCCGTGTCGCCTCTTGGGCTCACGTTGGAATGCAGCTTGGATGTCCGATACATCACAGAAGTCATCGCCGCCTCGGAAACTCCCGTCCTCGCCATTTTGGGGATCAACCTCTCAGGGGTCTCCGGACTCAGTGTTTGTGAGGAGCTGACGGCCGCAGAAACGTCCCGCCCCGTCTCGGTGATCCTCGTGGGGACCGATAACAGCGTGTCGGCGATTGCTGCCGCATTTGCGGCTGGAGCGGACGACTATTTGGTGCTGCCCATGGACAGCACTCTACTGGCCGCGCACATCGGGGCGGCCGCTCGTCGGCTCATCCGGTTTGAGCACCTGCCCTCCCATTCGAAGACCACCTCGTCGAATCGGCAGCAGACCATGGCCCTTCCTGCCAACCCCACCAAGCCGGTTCCCCTGGTGCCTCCGGTGGTGTCTCCCTCTCCAACCGTCAGGCTCTCGCCTTCTGCGTCCAAGCCTCCGGCGAGATTCGAGCCTCCGGCACCTGTGGAGCCTGCCGCCGAGGAGTCCGGCGAGTTTGATGAGGCCTCCCAGCGACTTTCGCAGAACTCCATGGAGGCGAGGTTCATGTCCATTCCCACTCTCCGGGAGGCCAAGAGCCACACGTTGAACGGGTTTAAGGCGCTTCACATCCCGGGAGTGGTCGAATTAGACCGCATCAAATTTACGTCCAGCGAGCCCACGATGGGCGCCTGGTCGGCTCTGCTGTTGCCCACCAAAAACCTCTGGCTCGATGTGATTGTCGAGACCGACCGGAAATCGGCGGACTTTTTATACAGACACCTTTCCGGAGTGAAGCCGGTGACTTCCGAGGACTCGGCAAGCGCGATGATCCAGCTCGTCAAGACGCTGAAAGAGCAGATGCAGGCTTCTTTTCTCAGCGAGGGTGAAGAGGTCATCCTCCCGATCTTGCCCCGCCGGGTCCCTGCTGCAGAGTTGACTAACCTCTCCCGCTTCGTGGTCGACCGTATGAGACTCGCTGTCGGCTCCACCCATATTCAGGTGTGCGTGAGTTATTTCGCGAGTGAACGCGCCGCGATTTACAAAAAAATCGAGGAGCTCCGTTCGCGCGATGTCACCGATGAAATGATCCCCCTTCCGGAGGGGAATCATCCCCTCCTCAATCGCGGCGTGATGCTGGATGACCGCAAGCTCAACCTCCTCCGAAACCGGTTCTTGTACGAGGAGAGCGTTGGAATCCGCGTGTTTGAGCCCTCCGCGGTCTCCGCGGTCATTCAATACTCCTAGCGGGTCTGTTGGGGGCAGTCTTCGGGGGGGCGCGGCTCAGAGCTTCTGAGCGAGGCAATCTCTACGACTTGGATCCGCTTTTACCGGCCTCTCGGCCTTGAGGTTTCCGGAACAAAAAGGGCGGGAACGTCAGTGACATCCCCGCCCTTTGGCGTAACCACTCAGCGGTGTCCCGCGGATTTACTTGTTGGAAGCAAACGCCTTGTCGTTTGGATTGCCTCCACTGAAGAGGTAGGCGATCAGATCCAGAAGCTCATCCTGGTTGAGCATGTTGATCAGTCCGGGAGGCATCGGTGAAACCGGGTATTCCTTCTTCGCTGCCACCTCTGAAACAGGCACTTGGGCAGTTGCGTCGGGTGCGAATGGGTTGGTCATCACCAAGTACTTCCCATTCTCTTCTCCAAGAATACGGCCGATCACCACGGAGCCATCCTTCTTCTCCAGTTGCTGGAAGGAATACTGGTCGCTGATCACCTTGGAGGGCTCGACCAGACTCTCGGCCAGGTCGCGGATGGTGTAGCGGTTGGCCGCCCCGGTCAGATCCGGTCCGATGTTACCTCCCTCGGACGCGAAGTGGTGGCAAGTCGCACACTGCGTGGAGGCATACATGGCCTTGCCCTGCTCGAAGTTGCGCCCTTTCAGTCCACCCTTGGACAGTTCCACGATGTCATCGATCGTGTAGGCCTTCCCGGGGCCCTTGGGCATGACGAGGTTGGCTAGCTGAACAGCGGGTTTCTTCGATAATTCGTCCAGAGCGAGGCGTTCCTGTGGGTCTGTGACCTTCTCTAGCGCCTCATTGCGGATGTTTTGCAGGAACTTCGCGAAACTGTTGCCTCCCTTCCACTGCGCAGTCTTCGGGAACCATCCGAAGAACTCCTTCCGGAGGGATGGGGTCCATCCCACGGTGGCGTTGCGGAGCGTGTAGGCGAAGGCAATCTGCTGCTTGTTGGGGCGGCTCGCCTTCGCGGATTTGAAGGCGGTCGCATAGCCATCGTTGCGCTGCAATACCGCGTCCGACGCAACCTCCTCGTGGTCATCGCCCAGAGTTTGCATCAAGGCTACCGCTTTGGAGACGATGGTCGGCGAATCGAGGAAGACCAGCAACTGGAGCAGTTCGCGGTTTTCCATCGCATCTTTCTGCGGGAAGAGCGGATCCAGCGTTTTGCGAATCTGCGCACACACGGCGTCCGACGGCTTGCCCATCCGGGTGAAGGTCAGTTGCCACGCGCGGAGCAGGGGCTGTCGGAGTTCCGGCGCTACCTTCTGGAAATCGAGGCGGCCAAGCGACTCGATGAGCTTAGGCTGCAGGGCTGCGTCTCCCACCCGCGCCAAGGCCACCAGAGCCTCGATCGCCGCTTGCGGATCCTTTTCCGACAAAGCCCGCTCGGCCCATGCAGAGGCCGGCTGTTTTTCAATCGCCACCCGGGCTGCATAACGCAAGAAGCGGTCCTTGCTCGAGAGATGCGGCCAGGCCTTCGCAATCGCCTCCGTGCCGGTGCCGTCCACGTGCAGCGCCTCCATTTCCCGCCGCAGCTTTGCCTCGAGGGGCAGCGGCTCCGCTTTCACTGGCGCCGTGGACTCCGAGCCCACATAGGTCACGCGATACAAGGCCGACTGGTTGCGCCGACCTCCAATCGCAAAGTACATCGCACCATCCTGCGGACGAATCACTACATCCGTCAGCGAGAGCGGTTTGCCTGACAAAAAGTCTTCTTTGACGGCCTTGTAGCTCGCGCCGTCTGGCGTCAAATGAATGGCCCACATCGTTCCGTAGGTCCAATCGTTCCCAAAAATCGCCTTCTGATACTTCGCCGGGAACTTCGCTCCAAGCCCCGAGGTCACCCCCGTGGGGCTGCCAGGCCCGATGTCTACGGAGGCTGGCAGGCTATCGACATAATAGGTCGGCCACTTGCCCGCGCCACTGCGCCATCCACCGTCGCTTCCGCTGGTTGCATGGTTGATCCGCGTGGGACGATACCAGGGAGTCCCAATGTCCCATTCCATATCGGCGTCGTAGGTGAAAATGTCGCCGTGGATGTTGAACGCAAAATCGTATTCGTTCCGGTAGCCGTAGCTGAACATCTCGAGGTTCTTGCCGTCCGGATCGATCTTTGCGATGTAACCGCCGGGCGCGAGAATGCCCTTGGCGTGTCCATTGGCATCCCAGAGGCGCGGCAGCAGGTGATCTTCTGACCACGCTTTTTTGCCGCGCACATGGTCGATCACTTCCGGCGGTTTGGTGTGATTGCCCGCGTTGAAGTAGATCGACTTGCCATCCGGCGACAGTTGGAGGCTGTGCGGGCCATGTTCGCCGCCCCCGACGAGCGGTACGATGAACTCGTCCTTGTCAAATTGGCCGTTCCCCGTGGTGTCAGTGAGACGATGGATCCCTTTCTGATCCCCCTCGTTCACCATGGCGTACAGGCTGCCAAACGCGTAGAGGAGCCCGTGCGCCCCCTTGATGTTCACGTTCAGGGGCTCCACCTTCGTCGCGGCCTCCGTATCCGGCGCATTCAGCGGTGCGGGGGTGACCCGGTAAAGTCCGCCGTACTGGTCTCCGCAAATCAGGCGTCCCTGCGGATCCACCGTCATGGAAACCCACGAACCTTGCTCGAGCTTCGGCACCCGGTAGAGCAACTCGACCTTGAAGTCTTTGGAAATGGTGATGTCGGCAGGGGCCGTCACCACAGGCGGGTAAAGACTCAGGACGTCTAGCTTGGCGTCGTACTTTCGTGTGGCGGGAGCGATGGGGGCGTCCTTGGAGCCCTTGGCGGCGACGAGCCAACCGTCCCCGTCCTCCAGAATCTTCTGGGATCCATCGGCAAAAACCAGAGTCAGCCGTGAGACCGTCTGGGGCCGGCTCTCCGGCTTTTTCTCGGCCAATTCCAGTTCCAAGGTGTTGGTTCCAGGCTTCAAATCCTGCGTAAGATCAAGCGAGGAAGGGAGTTTTCCGATGGCTTTTCCATTGAGCCGAACCGTGCCGTTTCCCGCACCGGCGACCTTCAAAATGGCGGAACGCACCGGGCCAGACACCTCAAATTGGCGCGTGAAGATGCAGTGCGAGCTGAGTGTTTGGGGAGCAATCAGCCACGTGGGGTCCGCCTTCAGCGTGAGAGGGGCCAGAAGGCACAGGATGGATGAGGAGAGAATGGGGAAGGGGGATTTCATACGGAATGCGATGATGACGACCCCCTCGGGAATGCTTTCTTATGTCCAATCTTGCAAGCCTTCCGTCGTGGCAAATCAGAGGCGAAGGCACCCTTGGCGAGGCATTTTGAGGAAAAGGCTGTTGCGGCCCATCTCTGGTGAGCCTGGGCACTCTTCTTCGACGAGCGGACGGCTCGAGCGGGTGCTGCCGGGGCAATGCGGTTGGCCACGCAGCCGCCAGTTCGTTGGGGATTGGGCGAAGTGGAAGGAGTGCTCTCTATTCTTTGCGGAGGCTTTCCCGACGTTCCCGCACCAGTCGCACAACCAGAGCCGTCCAGCCCGTTTGATGGGAGGCGCCGATGCCTTCGCCCGTTTCCGCGTGGAAGTATTCGTGGAAGAGAAGGAGGTTTTTCCAGTGGGAAACTTCGCCGTAGCGAGTGGCTTTTCCAAAACAGGGGCGGTGCCCATTTTTGTCGGGGAGAAAGAGGGAAATCAGGCGGTCACACAGGTCGATCGCGATCTCGCGCAGGTTGGCCGTTTTCCCGGAGCCCGTGGGGTATTCAATCGTGAAGCTGTCGCCGTAAAAATAGGCGTAGCGCTCGAGGGCCTCGATGATGAGAAAGTTGGTCGGGAACCAGATCGGGCCGCGCCAGTTGGAATTGCCGCCGAACATTTCGGTCGTGGCCTCCCCCGGAGCATAGGACACCTGGTGGGTCTGTCCGCCGTGTTCAAAGGTGAACGGTCTAGCCTCGTGCGCTTTGCTTAGTGAGCGGACCCCAAACTCCGAAAGGAATTCTTTGGGGTCGAGCATGTACGCCAGGCTTTTCCGGAGGCGCGCCTCGGTCGGAATGGCCAGCAGACAGCGCCCCGGGTTTTTGCCTGCCGCACGCCGCACGGTGATGTACTTGAGCAGATCGGGCCGGTGCACCAGAAACCAGTCCATGCGTTTCCGGAAATTGGGGAGCGCGTCGATGGTTTTCTGTTTGAGCACGTTGACGGCGCACATGGGCAGCAGGCCCACGAGGGAGCGGATTCGAAGGGGGATGGGTTCCCGGTGGTTGATGATGAGCTGGTCGTAGTAGAACCCGTCTTCTTCGTCCCACAAACCCGTGCCGCCCAGTGAGTTGATGGCGTCGCAGATGTTGACGAAGTGTTCAAAAAACTTGGAGGCGATGTCCTCGTAGGCGGGTCTTGCCAGCGCCAGCTCCAGTGAGATGGAAAGCATGGTCAGGCAGTAGGAGGCCATCCACGCGGTGCCATCGGCTTGATTCAGGCGGCCCCCGCCGGGAAGGGGGCGAGAGCGATCAAAGACCCCGATGTTATCGAGTCCCAAAAAGCCCCCCCCAAAGACGTGCCGCCCCTCGACGTCCTTGCGGTTAACCCACCACGTGAAGTTGAGGAGGAGTTTTTGGAAGGCGCGCTCGAGAAAAAAGAGATCCCGCTGCCCCTTGGCGTCGGCGATTTTGTAGACCCGCCAGACGGCCCAAGCGTGGACAGGGGGGTTCACGTCCGAGAAATTCCACTCATAGGCCGGAAGCTGGCCGTTGGGGTGCATGTACCACTCGCGCAGCAGGATCAGGAGCTGCTCTTTGGCGAAGTCCGGGTCGATCGAGCAGAAGGGAACCATGTGGAACGCAGTGTCCCAGGCTGCGAACCACGGGTACTCCCACTTGTCCGGCATCGAGAGGACGTCTTTGGCGTAGAAATTGGGCCAATCAGCGTTGCGCCCCTTGAGGCGGGCTTCAGAGGCGGGGCCGCTGTTTTCCCCCCGGAGCCAGTCTTCGACGACGTAATAGTAGAACTGTTTGGTCCAGAGGAGACCGGCGTAGCCCTGGCGGCAGATCAGCCTTTCGTCTTCCGAGATCTGGGCAGGGATGATCCCTGCGTAAAAAGCGTCACACTCTTCGATGCGCTCGGCGAATGTTTCTTCAAAACCTTCGAGACCCTGGAGTCCGTTGGATTCGGTGAGCAGATGGAGGCGGCAACGAATGGAAACCGTGGCTCCTGGAGGGATGAGGAACTCGAAATGCGCCGCCGCCTTCGTGCCATGAAGCTCGGGGTTTACGGCATCCGTTTCCCCGTGGATGAGGTACCGGTGAAAGGCATCTTTGACGAACGGGGAGAGATTCTTTTCTGCGCCGAAGCTGCGGAGGTTGGTTTCGTTTTCGGTGAAGAGCCACGGAAACTCCCCGGGAAGGTCTGGGGAGTCGGCAAAAAAGGCGTACTCACCCAAGCTTTCGTGTTGGACGAGCAGAAAACCGTCCCGTCTGCGAATGCTCGGCTGGATGAGGGGCGGTTCGGGGTGGTTCCGCCAGGACCACGTGTTGCGAAACCAGAGAGAGGGCAACACGTGGAGGGGGGCGGCCTCCGGGCCATGGTTTGTGATGGTGAGCCGCCAAAGGAGATCCTCCGGGGAGCGTTTGGCTACCTCCTGGAGAACATCGAAGTAGCGGCCCTCGTCAAAGAGCCCCATGTCCGCCAGTTCGAGTTCGGGGCCCAGCCTTCCCAGTCGCTGATTTTCCTCGCGGAGAGCGGTGTAGGGGTAGCGGGACTGTTGGTACTTAAAAAGGGCCTTGGTGTAAGAATGCGTCGGCGTGGAATCGAGGTAATAGTAACACTCCTTGACGTCCTCCCCATGGTTGCCCTCGTAGCCGCTGAGGCCGAACAGCCGCTCTTTGAGGATGGTGTCTTGTCCATTCCACAATGCCGGCGCAAAACACAGGCGGCACTGGCGGTCCGTCCATCCCTGAAGGCCGTCCTCGCCCCAACGGTAGGCACGGCGACGAGCGTGGTCGTGTGGGAAACTGTCCCAGCTGTTGCCGTGGTCGGAGTCATCCTCACGCACCGTCCCCCACTGGCGTTCACTCAAAAAAGGGCCCCATCGCCGCCATTGCTCTTGCCCCGTTTTATCCCGCGCAAGTCGTGCTTTTTCCCGGTGCATGCGGAGGTGAATAACAGACGGGCAGCCGCAGAGTAAAACCTAAGGGCAACCTGTTTGTCGCGAGCCAGCGGGGCGAGTGTGTAAAAGCACGCGGATCAGGGGCTGAGTCGGGGGGGAGCTGCCGGGAACCCCCCTGCACCCCCTACTTCCTCGAACCCGAGTCTCGCGGATCGGGCTGATCCCCGATCCCGGGCGCTCAACGCGACGCAAGGATCGCGGCTGCCGCGGAGACGGCGGCTTTTTCCGTATCCGACCAGTCGTGGGCCTCGGCCTTGGCGATGCCAAGAACCCCGCGCAGTGCTCCCGAAGCGTCGAGGGCCGGGACAGCGAGCGATCCCTCCATTCCCGTTTTCCGGGCCTCGGGGCGGGCCTGCCCGGACTGATCGGTTTGGAGATTACACAGGGAAACTGGCGCGAGCCGCTCGGCGGCCAGCCCCGCGATTCCCTTTCCGACCGGAACCTGTTGAATGAGCGGCAGGACGGCTTCTGGAATTTGGTGGGCGGCGGCGAGGTGGAGGAGTCCGGCTTCAAGGCGGTGATAGGTCCCGGCCTGGCAGCCAAAATGGGCGATAATCGTCCGGAGAGCTTCGGGGAGCGACTGGGAGTGGAGAGATTGGGCGATTTCGGAGTCGGTCATGGAGTGTGGGGTTTGGGCTGCGAGGAAAATTAGCCGATGGGAAGCGGAGGCCGCGGGGGGAGTACGACGTGGGGGATCCCTGACCGGTAGGCTTCTGCGAGGATGACGTAACGGTCGGCCCAGGATGCGAGGCTTGATTGCTCCTCCCGGGTGAGGGGGCGCACCACTTTGGCAGGAGAACCCAGTACGAGGGAGCCGGGGGGAATTCGTGTGCCTCCGGTGACCAGCGCGTTGGCGCCGATGATGGAACGTGATCCGATTTCAGCGCCATCGAGGAGGGTTGCATTCATGCCCACCAGGACCTCGTCATCAATCTGGCAGGCATGCAGAACCGCGCCATGACCGACGGTGACTCTTTCCCCTAGGGTGGTCCCAAAGTCGTCGGAAAGATGCACCACGACTCCATCCTGAATGTTGGAGCGCGGCCCGATGCGGATCGAATTGATGTCGGCTCGCAGGACGGCTTGGAACCAGACACTGGATTGCGACTCGAGGGTGACCGCACCGATCAGCGCTGCTCCCGGCGCGACATAGGCATCAGGAGCAATGGAGGGCGGCTTGGCGGCGAAGCGCTGAAGACGTTGCGATAGGGGGTGCATGAGGATGCCCGGGTTGAAGAGGAGCGGACGTGGAAAAAGCCGTGTGGGATTAAAACAGGAGAGTTTCGAAATGGGGAGGGGGGATTATTGAGTTGACGCTGAGTGTCGGGAGTGTCACCACGGCGCTTTGGTGCCTCGGGAAGCTCCGCGCCGCGCGGTGGCGAATCCGGTGCGCTGAAGACGATTGCATTGCTACAACTTAAAAATCCCCCCCAATGAACAAATCCGAGTTAGTGACCGTGATTCAGAAATTTCTAGGCGCCGAGGCGAGCAAGTCCTCCGCCGAGCGCGCTCTGGAAGCCGTGATCGACGGAATTAAAGCTGGTCTCAAAAAAGATCATTCGATACAGCTTGTGGGGTTCGGTTCCTTCAAGGTTGTCACTCGCAAAGCTAGGACAGGTACAAACCCGAAAACAAAAGAGAAGATTAAGATCAAGGCATCGAAGTCTGTTCGTTTCTCCGCAGGCAAAGACCTCAAGGCGAAGGTGAAGTGAGTCACCAGTTGTTCTGGTTTTAATTCGAGAGATTTCCTCAAACCCTTTCCCCCTACACCCCCGAAGCACCCCGTTTTGCGTCGCAAAACGGGGTGCTTTTTTTTCGGGAAAGAGGCGATATTCGCAGGCCCGATTGCCTCCTCCGCATTGGGAGTTGTTTTCGCAAAGCCGCGCGCGGAATGATCATGCCATGACTCGTCTTGATGGTCGGCTTGCGGGGCAAATGCGCCCCATTCACTTCACTCCCGGCATTGCGGCCCATGCGACGGGTTCAGTGCTGGTGTCATTTGGGAATACAAAGGTGATTTGCAGCGCAATGGTGGAGGAGTCCGTGCCGCGTTGGATGAAGGAGCAACAGGTGAAGGGGGGGTGGTTGACGGCTGAATACTCGATGCTTCCCTACTCGACTCTGGAGCGCAAAGCGCGGGACTCCTCGCGCGGGAAAGTCGATGGGCGAAGCGTGGAAATCCAGCGCTTGATTGGACGATCTCTGAGGGCGGTTGTCGACTTGGAGAGGCTGGGGGCGCGCACCTTGTGGATTGATTGCGATGTGCTTCAGGCGGATGGGGGGACTCGAACGGCATCGATTACGGGTGGCTGCGTGGCGGCGTATTTGGCGTGTCGGAAGTTGGTGCAGGATGGAAAGTTGAGGGAAATTCCCGTTCGCCAGCTTGTGGGCGCGGTGAGTGTAGGAGTCTGTAAAGGAGAGGTTCTTGTGGATCTGGACTACGGGGAGGATAAGGACGCTGCGGTGGACCTGAACCTGGTCATGACCGAAGGGGGGCAATACGTGGAGGTGCAAGGATCTGGCGAGGAGGCTGTTTTTTCGCCTGAGCAACTCCAGTCCATGCTGGATTTGGGAGGCAGTGCGGTGCGGGAGTTGATTGCGGCACAGCGTACGCTGTTGGGGATTGAGTGGGAGGGGGCCGGGACGATTTGAACTTCCATGAACGAAAAACGCTTGACCCAGAGTGGCGTCTTATCCACCTTGCGCGCCCCTTATTTTAATCCTCAAGGAGACACGCTATGAGCCGAGTTTGCACCATTACTAACGCGAAGCCCTCCCGGGGATCGGTGATCCACCGTCGCGGTTTGGCCAAGAAAAAAGGCGGGATTGGACAGCACGTGACGAAAGTCGTGAAGCGCACCTTTTTCCCCAACTTGCAGACCAAGCGCATTTGGGTTCCAGAAAAAGGCCGCTTTATCACGGTGAAGCTGACCGCTCGCGCACTCAAAACGGTGGCGAAGAATGGCGCGTTTGCGACGCTGAAGAAGGCCGGCGTTATTTAGTTCTCGGCCCTCTTCAATCCTGCGGTTTGACGGTTTCTCCAAGCCGCTCCGATTTCCCCAAATAAAACAACCATCATGGCTTACAGCGTAAAAAGCAAAAAGTCCGGGAAGACTTACTTCCTCCACTCCCGCAATCAGGTTCTCAAGGGCGGGCAGACCGTTACCTTGTATTTCTTCGCCGGAGAGGCCAAAGAAGGCGCCATTGACGCGCTACCGGCCGGGTACGAGGTTTCGGAGAATGCCTCCACTGGGCTGCCACTCTTGAAGAAGGCGGCAAAGTAACGTCATTCCGATCATTTGTTTCAACGAGGCTCCGCCTTTGGCGGGGCCTCTTTTTTTTGCCCGAACGTTGCCTAGTCGGGGCCGTCAGAGGGCTGAAGCGTTTGTGGTGGTTACAGGTCCCTGCACACGCGTACGGGTCTCGAGATTCGATGAGAAAAGAAAGGGGATTTTGAGTCCCCGAGGAATTCCCTCTCGAACCCACGCAAACCATGCAGTCGCACCCTGAGGTCAGCCTGATTGTTCCTGCCTACAACACGGGAAGATTTGTTGCTGAAACCATTCGTAGCATTCAGGTCCAGGACTTTCAGGATTGGGAATGTGTCATTGTGGATGACGGCTCCAACGATGGCACTGCGGCGGAGGTGGAGCGGGCGGTTCGCGGCGATTCGAGGTTTCGGTTGATTCGTCAGAATAGACAGGGGGTATCTCGCGCGAGAAACCGGGGCTTTTGGGAGGCTTCGCGGGAAGCGGGCTATGTCTGTTTTATGGATTCAGACGATTGCTGGAAGCCCGGTGCTTTGTCGGTGTTGCTGGAGGCGGTTCGGCGTTCTCCGGAGTGCATTGGTGCGCATGCTCTCGGAGAGTTTATTTCGTGTACGGGCAGTGCTTTCCAAGATGGTGCTTTTGAAGCCTTCGGGCGTCGCCGCTTGGGATATTGGAGGGGAGCTATTCGGGAATGGCCGCTGGATAAACCATCTTGTTTTGCGAGTTTATGTTGGACGGGAACAGTGTATCCGCCTGGGCTTTTGCTCACTCGGCGGCGGGCGTACGAGGCCGCGGGTCTTTTTGATGAGACCATGCAGTTTTGCGAAGACTGGGACATGGTGGTGCGTTTAAGCCGGCATGGGGACATTCAGTTTGTGAACAGGGTGATCTTGGGGTACCGGCGCCACGAATGGAACGCGACCCGCGACCTGAGTGGAAACAGTTGTGCGGCAAGGCGCCTGCACCATAAGACCTTTTTTTCGCCCGAAAACAGTCCGGAGCACCGTGAGATTTTGAGGGAGGGCTGGTTGGCTTGGCAGCGATTCAAGGTGCTCGAGAAGTGGCGTCTTGCCCGGAAGGGGGTGAGCCATGGGTCAGGCACCGAGTTGGTTCAGGCGGTTTTGGGAACGCCTTTGCATGCCCTGCGGTATCTGCGCGGTCATCCGTCGCTTGGGAGGATTTAAGGGTGACGGGTCAGGGGGTTCGGAGGGGTACAAAGATGTCCGATGGAAGTGCTAGGGTGGCTAGGGGGGGCATTGGGGGGCATTGCTTCCCCTCGATCTGTCACTGCTGATTGCCGACCTGCAGCGGGAGCCGCCTTGAAAACGTTTTGGTCGGATCGCGGGTATATCCGCTCCGGGAGTCCTGCCGATTGCCGAAGCTTTTTTTAGAAACCATGCCTGCATGAAAATCCTTTTCTCGATTCCGTATGCTCCGACGTTTCCGGTACCCGACGGGCTTTCCGGGGGGCACGCCATTCACACTCTGAAGCGGGGATCGGACTGGGGGCTGAGAGGGGTTCGGAAAAAGCTGTGCCACCTGTGGGCGGGGTGCAGGGTAGGCTGGTCGGCGCGCCGTTTTGATGCGCTCGTCCTGTGCACGGTGGGGATTGAGGCGTTTGTGATTGGCTTCTTGCGCAGGATTCTGTGTCCCGCGACACGGGTTGTTGTGGCTGATATTCTGATCCCCAATGAGTCTTGGCTCCTGAGAAGGGTGCGTCGGGGACTCCGTGGATTGGATGCGTTTGTGTGTATCCGCAATGGGGATATGGAGACGCTCCAAGCGCAGTTCGGGGTGTCTTCAGAAAGATGCTTTTTTGCTCCTTATCCGGCGCCCTCCTCTCTGCCGGTGTCCGTTGAGAGACCGGAAGAGGAGGAGCCCTATCTGTACTCGGCCGGCTCGGCGCACAGGGACTGGGAAACCCTCATTGCGGCACTTCGAATGCTTCCGTATCGGGCGGTGATCAGTCCAGGAAGTCCCTTCCGCTGCACTTCCGATCTGCCCTCCCACATTCGCGTGCTTCCGCCGCAACCGCCGGAATCCGGGCGGCTTTGGATGGCCCATGCTCAGGCTGCCGTGTTTTCCTTCGAGGACACCCGTTTACCTTCCGGTCCCTTGGTTCTTCTGGATGCAATGGTCATGGCTAAGCCGATTGTGGCCACCAGGGTGAACGGAACCCGAGACTACTTGGTTCACGGTGAGACTGGCTTGCTTGTGGCCCCGAGGGATCCTGTGGCCATGGCTTCGGCGATTCGCCGCGTGATGGAGGAGAATGGATTGGCTCGACGCCTCGGGGTGGCGGCTCGCGAGGTGGCTCGCACCCGTTTTACGGCGGCCGATTTTGTGGGCGCGTTGATCGAGGCTTGTGAAGGGCCGTGCCGGGAGGAGGGACGCCGAGAGCCTTTCCTGAGTGCTCGGGGCTAAGCGCTGCCTTCTGGGGCGGCACCTCGATGACCATTCAGGAGCGTGGTGTAAAAAACACTAAATCCTCCGCATACCGAACTGCCCACCCCGTCCGGAGGGGAGGCTGCTGGGGGGGGCGCCCCTTCAAAAAGTAGTCCACGGCCATGGCGGCCTCGTTGTACCCAAAAGCGCTTCGAATGGAGGTGGCGGAGGAGATGCGCGGGTTGATTTCGAGCAGCTTGAGTGCTCCCTCATGTTTTCGGAATTGAAAGTTTGTGGGTCCCCGGGGTTGAAAACAGCGGCATAACTCGCTGATGGCCTCCTGAATTTCCTGCGATTCGATGGCCTCTGCCTTCTCGGTGTAGCCCTGGCTGGCCAGTTGTCGGCGCAGCGACTGGGCCGCCCAGAAACCGCCTTCACCATCTCCGAATGCGGACACGGAGTACTCCTCATCGTCTGTGCCGACGAGTGGTTGAACCATCAGGATTGGACCGATTTGCTCCTTGTGCTGATCGAATGTTTGGGAGTCGTGGACTCGGACGATGCCTCGTGAGGCGTAGCCGCATCGGGGTTTGAGGAGAAAAGGGAGCCCGAATTTTTGCGCAATGGAGTCGAAATGGGTTTCGAAACTGGTGGGGATGCGCATGGAAAGCTGGTGCTGGCAAAGGGCCTCATAAAACAGGCGTTTGTCTCGGGAGATCTCGATAAGCTCTGGGCGATTGAGCATGAGTCGAGTTCCCGTGTCCTGGAGCGTTCGGCGGTGGTCATTCCACTTGTAGAGATCCGCTTCGATGCCCGGGATCGCGAGATCGATTTGATTTTTGTGAATTACTTCGCAAAGCCACGGAATGTAGTCCTCTGATTGGGTGGGGATGGCTTTGAGGAATGAATCGCAAAAGCCTTCTGCGGCGGAATGGCTTTGGGTCGTGGAGGCAAACAGGAGGAGCCTTTTTTTTGACCTTTGGAGAGAGCGGAGGATTCCGTACCCCACGATGCCGCTCGCACCTGAAACCAAGATCCGAGGAATGTGTTTCATGAATCCAAAGGGATGTCTTGCGTGCTAGGCGTGGGATGGTTCGACGTGTTCTGAGTGCTTAAACCAGGCTGTAATGATGGTTTAAATAATCGGTGATGGTTTCCTTTGAATTAAACATGAGAACATCAAGGATTGAGAGCTGCGGAACGAAAGCGTTTTCAAACTGGCGGTAGTGGATGGGATCGGATTGAAGAAATTGAAGTGTTAGGCCCTCTTTCAAAAATCTTTCCTTGGAATATAACGAGGTGCCGCCAATGGGGTTGATATACGTGTCTGCCTCTGAGGATTTGCAGATTGCGATAACCCTTTCTTCCTTGTGAAGATATTCATTGACTGGGTATTCGGAGGATTTGGAGAAGGGGGTGTTGATAAGAAGGTGTCTGCATGTTTCGAGGATGGAATTGTATAGGAATTCAAAAAGGTTTCGCCCTGGAAATGTCAGAGCCTTTTCTATAAGTGGGACTGTGTCTTTGAAAAACGGAGCTTTTTTGTAAGCGGCTTGAAGAGAGCGAAGGAGTTTCTGCGGATTGTAATCCGCAGCCAGTTCACGTTGGCGAATCTGTTTTGTTTGATCGTCTGCCCTGACTGGAATCATGAAAAACGAATCTTTCCCATTGAGTAGGAAACGGTTTCGTGTCATCCAGCTTTTTTTTGTGAATTGAAGATTGTCGCAAAGGATAAATGAGTCGACGGCCTTAATGAGTTGAAAGTATCCGATGTACGGAAAAAAGTAGGGCTGCATGATTGCCGCTTTCATGAGGGTTGTTGAATCAGCTCGATAATTTTGTGAACCTGCGAAATCGGGAGGTCTGGGTAAATGGGGAGACAGAGGATTTCGCTTGCTGCTTTTACTGCGACGGGAAGGTTGGAAAGTGCTGCGGAGGGGAGTCCCCGGTACATGGGGAATTCTGTGATTAATGGATAAAAATAACGTCTTGTATGGATTTGGTGCCTTGTGAGATGTTCGAAGAGGGCGTCTCTTTTTAATGGGTATTCTGATCCCACTAAAATTGGGAAATAGGCGTAGTTTGAAATAAGTTCACCCGAGTCCTTTAGGCAGCGAATTCCTCGAATATGAGATAATTCCTGGCGATAAATACTATCGATTTGCCGTCTTTTTTCGAGGGCCGCCTGAATGCCGCGGAGCTGGAGAAGGCCAAAGGCGGCGTTGAGTTCGCTCATTTTGCCATTAATGCCTGGGGCGACCACTTGGACTTGGTTGATGATTCCGAAGTTTTTGAGGTGATCGATGCGCTGTTTGATTTTCGCATCGGGGCAGATGATGGCGCCGCCTTCGAAGGTGGTGAAGACCTTGGTGGCGTGGAAGCTGAGCACCGAAAGGTCGCCGTGTTTGAGGACGCTGCCGGAGTGGGTGTGTACGCCGAAAGCGTGGGCAGCGTCGTAAAGGACCTTGAGGTTATAGGCGTCTGCGATCTTTTGAATGGCCTCCACATTGCAGGGGTGCCCATAACAGTGGACTGGGAGGATGGCGGTGGTTTGTGGAGTGATAGCGGATTCGATGCGATCGGGGTTAAGGTTGAGGGTGTCCTCGCAAATATCAACGAACACAGGTTTAATTCCGTTCCAGAGGAGGGAGTGTGCTGTGGCTACGAAGGAGTAGGGCGTTGTAATGACTTCGCCGTTCACTCGCAGGGCTTGGAGGGCGGTGACGAGGGCGATGGTGGCGTTTGCAAAGAGGCAGATGTGTTCGACTCCGAGGTGTTCGCAGAGCGCATTTTCCAGTTGTTGATGAAAAGGACCGCCGTTGGTGAGGATTTTGCTTTCCCATATTTTCTGTAAGTACGGGATAAACTGTTCGAGCGGCGGGAGAGTGGGTTCTGTGACGTAAATAGATTTGGTGCTCATGGGATCTCCTGATGGCAATGTGGCAGGCTCAAAAAAGGGATGCGCTTGAGGTGGCTCCAAATGAATTTAAAAAATCGAAAAGGCTTTCTGGTATCGCTTGAGGTGGAGTTTTTGGATGGCTTTCCGATAAGCTCGCTTGAATGGGTTTGGGTGACAAAAAAAGACGCGCTCCAGAAAGTGGGTGAGCTTTGGGGATTTGGTGATTTTTCCTAGATAATAAAAAAACCAGATTCGAGTTCTCGAGATGTGGTTGTTTTTATAGAGATCGAATAGGGTTTTGTATTGTCCATGGAGCCCATGCTCGAGATAAGTGATGGCCAGGTTGCGGTATTGCCGTTCAATTTCGAAATGGATCTCCTTTTGAAGGATGTGCTGAAGGTGTTTGTCTAATTTTTGGAGCGAATCTACAAAGCGTGAGAAAAAGGTGGCGCGGTTCTGGAGGGCCTGCATTTCAGCCGTCCAAGAAAAAGAGGTGTTTCTTCGATAAATGGACATCACCCGGTTGAGATAAAGAGCGCCCCCTTGCAGACTGCCTAGAGCTTTAAGGAAATAGTCGCCCACTGGAGCCTCCGCATAAAAATCCGGCAGCTGATCAATGATGGATTTTTTGAGTAATAAAGATGCTGTGGGACAAAAGTCGCATCCTCCCATCAGGACTTCTGAGGCGCTGAAGACCTTTGGTTTGTGCGAGTGAAAGGCGTAAAGCGAATCGGTTTTGGTGCGGCCGAAGAAAACGCGGGCCGGGTGGAAGCAGAGGTCACAGTCCGGATGCTTCTGCATTTCGGTGACCTGGATTTGAAGTTTGAGAGGGTCGGTCCAGGCGTCGTCTCCCTCGCAAAAGGCGATATAATCACCGCGGCAGCGTTGGAGGTTATCCAAACCGTTGCGCATCATGCCGAGGGTTTGGGGGTGATGGATGTATTGAATCCAGGAGCCTCTCGGGTGTTCGCTGACGATGTCCTGGATCAGGGCGTGGGTATCGTCGGGGGAGTGATCGTTGGAGAGGACGAGCTCGATAGGGAAATCCGCTTCCTGCATGAGGACGCCGTGAATGGCGTCCCTGAGGAAGTCACCGTGGTTGTAGGTGATCATGGAGACGCTCACGAGAGGACGTGGATTCATGGTGGGGGAGCGGAGTTGAGGCGTTGGGGTCAGTGGGAAAAGGAGATGCCGGCAGAGGGGCGATGGAAGTGGGGTGAAGGTGGTTTCGAGGGAAGGCGGTTCATGGAGCCGTGTTTTTGAAAGGAAATCGCGGCTGCGGGGTGAATTGTTCTGAGGCGAAGTTGTTTTTCTCTGATCTGGGGTGGGCCCGCTTTGGATGGAGAAAATTGCGTTTGGCAGGCGCAGCGGAGCGGGGGGCTGCGATGTGAGAGGTGGAGGTGTCGACGGGGTAGCCAAGTGGTAAGGCCAAGATCTGCAAAATCTTCGTTCGTGGGTTCGATTCCCGCCCCCGTCTCCCTCCTGAGCCTGGTGGGGTGGGGGTAGGGCGGGCGAATTTTGCGAAGCGCGGCGCCTGTGGACTCGTTGGCGCGCGGGAGCGTGTGGGGCTCTGCAGATGGGGCCCCAGAGAATGGGGGGCCGACGGGAAATCACGCGTTGCAGACGCGGGATCGGGGCGACGCTTGGGAGCGTCGAAGGATAGGACGCAAGGCGGGGCGGAGGCTTTGCGCCTCCGAGTAGCCGCCCCCGTTGTTGTGGGAACGAGGGCGGCCTGAGGGGGGGGTCCCTAGTTCGGACGGCGTTCCCTGATCGCGGCGATCAGGTCTGCGACGACTTCGGCGCGCGGCTTGGCGCCAAGGTTGCCTTTGCCGTGGACGCGGACGCTGAGCGCGTTGGCTTCGAGGTCGCGTTTTCCGAGGACCAGCATGGTGTGGACCTTGGCTTCCTCAGCGCGGAGGACTTTGCCGTTGATCTTGTCCGAGGAGGCGTCGACTTCAGCGCGGACGCCGTGGCTGCGGAGTTCGGACTGGAGGGAGCGGGCGGATTGGACCAGTTCGGGATCATCGCCGATGGGGAGGACGCGAACCTGTTCTGGAGCGAGCCAGAGGGGGAAGTTGCCGCCGTAATGTTCGATGAGGAAGCTGATGAAGCGCTCGTGGGTGCCGAGAGGGGCACGGTGGATGCAGAGCGGTGTTTTTTCGGTATTGTCGCGGTCTTTGTAGACAAGGCCGAAGCGTTTCGGGACGGCGAAGTCCACCTGGTTGGTGGTGATGGTGAATTCGCGGTCGATGGCGCTCCAGAGTTGGATGTCGATTTTGGGACCGTAAAAGGCGCCCTCGTTCGGGACTTCGACGTAGGGGACGCCGGATTTGATGAGGACGTTGCGGACCATGTCCTCGGTTTGTTTCCAGAGTTCGGGTTCGTTGACGAATTTTTCGCCTAGGCGGGAGGGGTCATGGGTGGAGAAGCGCATGAGGTATTTGCTGAGTCCGAAGATCTCGAAATACTTCAGGTACATGCTGTTGACTGCGATGAACTCCTGCTCGAACTGCTCTGGGGTACAGTAGATGTGGGCGTCGTTCATTTGCATGGAACGGACGCGCATGAGGCCGAGGAGTTCGCCGGACTGTTCGTAGCGGTAGCAGGTGCCGTATTCGGCGAGGCGCAGGGGGAGATCCCGATAGCTGCGTGGGACGGCCTTAAAGATTTTGTGGTGGTGGGGGCAATTCATCGCCTTCAGGTAGTACCGGTCGGTGACGGTGTCCTGGTCGCCCTGCTCTGCCTTTTCGGAGAGTTCGATGGGGGGAAACATGCTCTCGGCGTAGTAGGGGAGATGGCCGCTGGTGAGATAGAGGTTTTCCCGGGCGAGATGCGGGGTTCTGACCCGGTGATAGCCGGCGGCGAACTCCGTTTCCTTGGCGAGGCGTTCGAGTTCTTCGATCAGGACGGTGCCGTTGGGGAGCCAGAGGGGGAGGCCGGGGCCGACGTCGTCGTCGAAGGTGAAGAGTTCCATTTCGCGGCCGAGTTTGCGGTGGTCGCGTTTGCGGGCCTCCTCGAGCATGGCGAAGTGGGCTTCGAGCTCGGTTTTATTTTTGAAGGCGGTGCCGAAGATGCGTTGGAGCTGGGGATTTTTTTCGTCGCCCTTGTAGTAGGCGCTGGCGACGTGGGTGAGTTTGAAGGCGCCGATGTTGCCGGTGCGCATGACGTGCGGGCCGGCGCAGAGGTCGACGAAGTCGCCGTTTTTGAACAGGGAGATTTCCTCGTGTTCAGGGATGCTGCTGATGATGTCGAGTTTGAAGCGGTTGGGGTGTGCGCGGTCGCTGAGGGCGGCGAGGCGGCCTTTGGTGGCCAGTTCGAGGGCTTCGTAGCGAGAGACGACGAGGCGTTCGAAGACGTGGTTGGCTTTGATTTCCTTGCGCATTTCCTCCTCGATGCGGGGGAAGTCTTCGGGGGAGATGCGGTGGGGGAGATCGACGTCGT
Organism: Verrucomicrobiota bacterium; assembly: GCA_037975925.1. GTDB lineage: Bacteria > Verrucomicrobiota > Verrucomicrobiia > Chthoniobacterales > Chthoniobacteraceae > Chth-196. The sequence continues at coordinate 2,641 of JBANFR010000008.1, read as the reverse complement.
AGTAGAAGCCGTTTTTGATGGGCGGACCTGCGGCGAATTCGGCTTCGGGCCAGATGCGGAGGATGGCGGTCGCCAAAACATGTGCGGCGGAGTGGCGAAGCCGCTCCAAGTCCGACATTTGCTGGCGTTGTTCAAGGGATTTGCGTTCTTCGGCCATGGGAAGGGAGGAGTGTAGGGCTCTGGGCGATCTCGGGAAAGGGGGAAGCTGAGGGCTCTCTCAGGGCTTTCCGGAAGGCGGGGCGAGAAAGATTCACTCGTTTTGAGCGCGAGCTGCGATGGAATCCTCTGTGGGCGATGCGGCGGCCGATTTTGGGTGAAAAACCGGAGTTGGAAGTCTTCGCATTCCCGCCTAGAGAACCTTTCCTACAATGCTTCATCCCGTTTCCCTCTCCTCGTCGGACGCCGAGCGTACCATTGAATTCGAATTTGTCCGAGCCACTGAAAATGCCGCCCTCAATTCGCTTGCCTGGTTGGGGCGCGGGGAAAAGGAGCTCGCGGATGCGGCTGCCTGTGACGCGATTTACGGGGTGTTTGATCTGGTGGACATTTGTGGGGAGGTGGTGATCGGCGAGGGGATTAAGGACAACGCGCCGGGGATTTTCTTGGGGGAACACCTGGGGACATGGAAGCCGGGAGCGCCCAGTTTCGACATTGCGTTGGACCCGATTGATGGGACTTCGAACATTGCCAATGGGTTGCCCAACTCGATTTCGGTAATGGCGGCGAGCCAGACCCATGCGGGGCAGTCTCGCTCGCTGAAGCATTTGCCGGCCTTTTATTCCCGGAAGCTTGCTTATGGTCCGGACGTCGTTCGTGCGATGCAGACGGGAATGGAACCGCTCAACATGGACGCGCCTTTGGAGCACACGCTGGGGTTGGTGGCGAAGGCGCTGGGGAAACGGGTGCCGGAGTTGGTGGTGATGACGATGAATCGCCCGCGGCATGCGGAGATTATCTCCACGGTCCGGCGTGCGGGGGCGGCATTGCGCCTGATTTCCGACGGAGACATTACCGCAGCAGTGTCTCCTTCATTGCCCGAGTCCGGGGTGGACCTGTACTACGGGATTGGCGGATCTCCGGAGGGGATTCTGACGGCGGCGGCGCTGAAGGCGCTGGGAGGCGGGATGTTGTTGCAGATGTGGCCGCGCGACGAGGCGGAGCGGGAGGCGGTGTCGGCGGAGGTGGGTCAGGCGGAAGTGGAGCGGGTGCACGGGGTGGACGATTTGGTGGCTGGAGACAGCTCGGTGTTTTGCGCGACTGGGATCAGTGACAGTCCGCTTTTGCCCGGGGTGAAGGTGACTGGGAAGAAGGCGATTACGACCTCGATTCTGATGCGCGCGCGGAGTCGGACGGTGCGGTACATCCGTGCGGTGCATGATTTGGAGCACAAGACGATTCATCTGCGCAGCACGCACGCCGATCGGAAGCTCTGAGGAGTGAGGGGACGGGGAGCAGGGGTCTTTTTGGGTTCCTGCTCGGGAGAAGTGGGGGATAGGTTGGGGGGATGAAGACGGCTGATGCGATTTTGGTTTCGGGGTTGGAGTTGTCTGCGCGGGTGGGGGTTCCTCCGGAGGAAAGAGAGGAGCCCCAGAGGCTGACGGTCAGCTTGCGGATGATTCCGCGCTCGGATTTTTCGGATTTGCGCGATGATCTGGCGAATACGGTGGATTACTTCGAGCTGACGCGGCGGGTGCGGCGTTTGGCGGCGGAAAGGCCGCGGCGGTTGATCGAGACCCTGGTGGTGGAGATTGCGGAGAGTGTGCTTCGGGAGTTTGCGGTGGCGGAGGTGGAGGTGGAGCTGCGCAAATATATTCTTCCGGATACGGAATATGTGGCGGTTCGGGTGTCGCGGAGTGCCAGTGGCTGTTTGGGGTGCTAGAGGGAGGGGAATGTCTTCCCGATCCGCTTCTTCCGTTTCCCGTTCCAAGGAAAAACCCCGTTCCAAGTCGGCAGCCCGGCTCATTTATGCGGATTCGGAGCGGGACCCGGACATGCTGTATGCGACGGGTTTTTTTGTGCCGGATGCCTTTGTGTTTTTGGAGCAGGGAGGGAAGCGGAGCATTTTTCTGAGTGATTTGGAGGTGGACCGTGGGCGTGCGACGGCGCGGGTGGACGAGGTGTTTTCGGTGAGTGAGGTGGTGGCGGGGATGGGTTTGGAGGTGGGGGCCCCGGTGGGGGAATGGTTGCCGCGTTTTTTGAAGGGGCGTCGGATTGGGATGGTGGAGGTGCCCCGGAATTTTCCGTTGGGAGTGGCGCGAGGGCTGGAGGCTGAGGGGATTGAGTTGGAGGTGGTGAGTGGGTTGTTTTGGGGAGAGCGCGAGCACAAGAGCAGCCAGGAGCTGACGCATTTGAAAAAGGCGTTGCGGATGACGGCGGCAGGTTTGGAGCGTGGGGTGGAGGTGTTGCGGGCGGCGACGATTGGCGCGGGCAGGGTGCTGCAATGGGGGGGAGCCAAGCTGACCTCGGAGCGGCTGCGCGCGGAGGTGGACTCGGCGGTTTTGCGTGCGGGCGGTGCGCCTGCGAACACGATTGTGGCGGGGGGGCTGCAGGCGTGCGACCCGCACGAGCGCGGGTCTGGGCCGCTGCGGGCGGGGGAGTTGATCATTTTGGATGTCTTTCCGAGGGATCCGAAAAGTGGGTA
>JBANFR010000007.1:0-50099 GCA_037975925.1 Verrucomicrobiota bacterium | reverse complement strand
TAATAGTTACGGATCCCGGCGCGGAAATGACCGTGTGATGACCCGTGGTACCTTCGCTAATGTTCGCATCAAGAACCTGATGGCTCCCGGAACGGAGGGTGGCGTAACCATCCATCGGCCCTCGGGGGAATCGATGGCGATCTACGACGCGTCCATGCGCTACCAAACGGACGGTGTTCCCCTCGTGATTTTTGCGGGCCAGGAGTACGGCACTGGGTCCTCACGCGACTGGGCTGCCAAAGGGACGCGCCTGCTCGGAGTCAAAGCGGTGGTTGCCCAGAGCTTTGAGCGCATTCATCGTTCCAACTTGGTTGGGATGGGCGTGCTGCCCCTCCAGTTCCCGGATGGAGTGAGTGCCCAAACTCTCCAACTCGATGGCACGGAGACATTTGATTTCCTCGGGTTGGACGATCAGATCAAGCCCATGAGTGACGTCACCTTGGTGATTCGGCGCTTGGATGGCCGGATTGAGGAAGTGATTCTTCGGAGCCGAATCGATACTGGAATTGAGGTCGATTATTATCGGCACGGGGGCATTCTCCCCTTTGTGCTGAGGCAACTCCTTCAGTAAGGACGCTCGATTGGAGTGATTTTCGGGGCCTCCCTTGGAGGCCCCTAATTTTTTTATGATATCAAGCGCTCTTTTACCGGCCAATCCCCCTCAATCTGCGGAGGATGCGGCGTCTGCGGTGAATTCTGTCCTCGCCGCTTTGGGCTTGCGCAGATCCAGCGCGAAGTTGGTTGAGTCAGCATCGGGGGCTCAGGGAGTTTCCGGGGCGGTGTTAGAAGTCGCGTTTCCAGAATCCGATTTAGAGGCAATGTTGATTCAAACTGCGGAAGCGAAGGCACGCGAACAGGGGGCGAAAGTTTCAGGAGCGGAGTTGAAAATGCGCTCCGTCGGCGAGAATCAGGTCGGGATCCAGCTTTCGCTGAAAACGAAAGCAATGATGGCGTCCGTCGACTTGCGGGTGGATGGAGAGTTGTTTGTAGCCGGGGAGGACGGGTTGGGATTGCGAGGTCTGGTCTTGGACGCTGGGGCGGGGATGTTCGCGGGAGTGGTGGGAGCGATGTTGCGACCAGTCATGGCGGAGTGGGAAGGGCGGGTATTCGCGCTGAGCGACTTGGCAAAACATCCGCTCCGGGTGCAGTGTTTGTGTTTGGAGGGGGCCTCCCGGAGCCAGGATTCGGGTGCGGGGGGAGTCGTGGGCGAAGATGGCAGCGGGCCGATCCTGCGATTGAGGCTGCAAGCGCGTTGACCAGGAGGAGTGACGGGGATCTGGCTCTGTTCCCAAGACCTACCCCCGGGGACACGGCCCACAGGGCGTTTGGTGCGTCCATGGGGCACGTCCCGGCGGCTTTTGGATAGAATCTCCACTCTGCCGGCCCCCAAAGGAGAGGCGGAATTTGAGACTTGGCAGGACCCTGGGGTGCCAAAGGAGGATGGCAGCCCATCCTCGGACAGCGAATTCGCCGCCGTCAGCGTCCACCTACGGCTTTAGTCAACTCTTGGAGAAACTGTTGTTTGAAACCAACCCAGCGCTTCGTTTCTTTTCCCGAGGAATCCAAGAGAACAAGCGTTGGAAACCCCTCCACGCCGTATTTTTGTTTCAACTGACTGTTTTGGCTCCGCACCGTTTCGGGAAGCGTTTTGGACTCGGGGAAATCGATTTCCACCAAGATCAGCTTTTCATGGGCGAGGTTCTTGAAATCCGGTTTCGAGAAAACCTCCTTGTCGATTTTGATGCACCATCCGCACCAGTCCGACCCGGTGAAGTTCAGTAGAACGTGCTTTTTTTGAGCCGCCGCTGTGGATTGAGCCTCGGCTAAATTTTCAGTCCACCCCGGTTTGGCCGCAAAGAGCGGCGTCGCAGCAAGGGCCGAGAGGAGGCCGACGATCAAGGTGGTTCGCATGGATTTCATGAGGAGGGCGTGCATTTCGAGATGGAGCTTAGCGAAGCAGGGGGGAAACGCAGAATCATTCTCACAAGAACTCCGCAGGACGGTCCGTCCTCGGACGCTTTTCTTTTTCTCTTTTTTCATTGCTCAACCTCCCGCCACTCATATTTTCTGCACCTCCATTTTTCTGCCATGAAATCCGATATTCATCCCCGTTACGAAGAGACCACCATCTCCTGCGCTTGCGGGACCGTTTACCACACTCGTTCCACTCGCCGGGATCTGAAAATCGGTATCTGCGCTGCCTGCCATCCCTTTTTTACTGGCGAGCAAAAGTTTGTGGACACTGCGGGCCGCATTGAGAAGTTCTCGCGCCGTTATGCGACGACCACGACGGTACGCCGCAAAAAACTGTAGCTCTTTCAGTCTAGAAATTCGAACGGTGAAGGCGCTTGTTGTGCTGCCTTCACCGTTTTCTTTTTATCGGTGCGCTGAGTACTTGTTTTGAGGGAATTATGGATTTTGGTCCTTTGATTGAAAAAAAGCAGGAGCGCTTCCAGGAGTTGGAGGCTCTGGTGGCGGAGGGGGATCTTTACAATGACCCCAAGCGTGCCCGGGAACTTTTGCGAGAGCACACCCGACTCAAGGAGTTGATTGCCCTGTGGGAGACCCTCACCAAGACCCGCACTGAGTTTTCCGACGCGCAGGAGCTCGCGGGGGGAACCGATGCGGAGCTTGCGGAGATGGCGCAGGCGGAAATCCCGGAGCTGCAATCAAGAGTGGTTGTTTTGGAGAAGGAAGTTCAACTGGCGCTCCTCCCGCCGGACCCCAATGAGGACCGCGACGCCATTGTCGAGATTCGTGCCGGGACCGGCGGAGACGAGGCGGCTTTGTTTGCGGCGGATCTGGCGCGAATGTACGGCCGTTATGCGGAGGTGGCGGGGTTGAAGTTGGAAACACTGGAGCAGAGCGGGAGCGAGTTGGGCGGGGTACGGGAGGTAATCTTCAAGGTGTCTGGCGAGGGTGTTTTTCGTAAGTTGCGCTACGAGAGCGGAGTACATCGGGTGCAGCGGGTTCCGGCGACGGAGGCTCAGGGCCGAATTCATACGTCTACGGCGACGGTGGCTGTCCTTCCCGAGGCGGAAGAAGTGGATTTCGAATTGAAGGCTGATGATTTGCGAATTGAGGTTTGCCGCGCGGGTGGGCCCGGGGGCCAGGGAGTCAACACCACGGATTCGGCGGTGCAGGTGATGCATTTGCCGACGGGGATGATCGTTCGGTGTCAGGATGGCCGATCACAGCAGAAAAATAAGGAGAAGGCGCTGCAAATTTTGCGTTCGCGACTGCTGGAGCAGAAGCAGCGTGATGAGGCGGAGAAATACGCGGCGCAAAGAAAAAGCCAGGTCGGCACCGGTGGGCGGGAGGAAAAAATCCGGACCTACAATTTCCCCCAAAACCGGGTAACGGACCATCGGATTGGATTAACGTTGTACAGCTTGGATCGGTTCATGGAGGGCGAAATCGGCGAGATGATTGCGGCGCTCCAGTCGGCTGACATGCAGGAGCGTCTGGAGGCGGCGAATGCCGGTGCCGCCGTTTAGGTGGGCGCTGTCGATCTCTTGGAGTGATGAAGACCGTGCTCGAGGTTCTCAGGTCGACTACGGACTATTTCTCCAAGTCTGGAGTGGAGAGTCCGCGGCTGAATATTGAGCACCTGCTGGCTCATGTGCTGGGCAGGCGACGGATGGATTTGTACCTGGAGTTTGACCGGCCCCTGGGAGAGGCGGAGTTGGCGCCCTTGCGCTTGCTGGTGCGGCGGCGCGCGGCGGGTGAGCCCCTTCAGCATCTCCTCGGAAGCGTCGAGTTCATGGGGCGTGTTTTTGCTTGTGACGCGCGTGCTCTGATTCCGCGGCCCGAGACCGAGCAGTTGGCGGATCTATTGTTGAAAATGTATCCGATTGCGCCCCAGCAAATTTTGGACATGGGAACGGGCAGCGGGGTGCTGGCTTTGACCCTTGCTGCCAGTTGGCCCGGTGCCGAGGTGCATGCGGTGGATGTTTCTCCCGAGGCCCTTGCCCTCGCTCGCTCGAATGCTCAAGGGCTTGGGCTGCAGGACCGTGTGCAGTTCCACGAGGGATCCTTGTTTTTTCCTCCGGGCAAGACCTTTGACCTCTTGGTGGCGAATCTACCCTACATTCCGTCGGAGGAGATTGGGCATCTCTCGAGGGAGGTGCAAAGGGATCCTCGTTTGGCGTTGGACGGCGGGGAGGACGGCGGAGTGATCATTCGGGATCTGATTTTACAGGCGCGTTCGCGACTGTGCGGTTTGCTGGCCTTGGAGATCGGACACGATCAGTCCCCTGGGTTGTCTGAGTTTCTGGGCGGGGCGGGTTACCGAGAAATTCGGGGGGGGATGGATTATTCGGGGCGCAATCGGTTCCTTTTTGCAAAGTATGGATAAGATTTTGGTTCACGGTGGGCGTCCGCTTTCTGGGGCTGTTCGGATCAGTGGATCGAAAAACTCCGCGCTTCCGATTCTGGCAGCGTCTCTTTTGACGCGGGAGCCCTGTGTGATCCACTGCGTGCCGGATCTCAGTGACATCCACTACATGCTCCAAATCCTGTCGCATTTGGGGGCCCACGTGGAGCGGGCGAGTGGAACCGTAACGATCCAAGCCGAGAAGATATCGACGGTAGCGCCTTATGAGATTGTCCGAAAGATGCGGGCTTCGGTGTGCATTTTGGGGCCGCTGCTTGGGCGTCAGCGCGAGGCGACGGTTTCTCTTCCCGGGGGGTGTGTGATTGGGGATCGTCCGATCGATCTCCATTTGAAGGGTTTTCGGGCCCTTCAGGCGGCCTGCCGGGTGGAGGCGGGTGATGTCAAAGTGTTTGCCGACGAGTTGCGCGGGGCCACGATGAATTTGGAGGGCAAGCAGGGGCCTACCGTTTTGGGGACTGATAATGTGATGATGGCTGCCACGCTGGCGGAGGGAGTGACGGTGATTGAAGGGGCTGCCGCGGAGCCGGAGGTGGTCGACTTGGCTCATTTCTTGACGAAGATGGGGGCCAAAATTGAGGGGGCTGGCACGCGTCGGATCACGATTGAGGGTGTCAAGGAATTGCACGGTGCCGAGCACTCGGTGATTCCAGACCGGATCGAGGCGGGAACTTTTTTGGTGGCAGCAGCGCTCGCAGGCCGTGAGGTGAACTTGCGGCGAGTCAATCCGGAGCACTTACAGTCGCTGACGAACGCGCTGACGGAGGCAGGCTTCCGGTTGGTTCTGCAGCGAGATCAAATCACTTTGCATGGCAATAGCGTTCCTCGGCCCTTGGAGTTGATTACCGAGCCTTATCCTGGCTTTCCGACGGATATGCAGGCGCAGATGTGTGCCTTGCTGAGTCGTGCCAACGGCGAGAGCCGGATTACTGAAACGGTATTCCCGCAGCGATTTATGCATGTTTCGGAGTTGAAGCGGATGGGGGCAGACATGGAGCTGGACGGGCCGAGCGCGGTGATCCGTGGGCCGAATGTGCTCAGTGGCGCTCCAGTGATGGCGAGTGACCTAAGGGCCTCGGCCGCGCTGGTTCTGGCGGGGTTGGTTGCCGATGGGCTCACGGAAGTGAACCGCGTCTACCACATTGACCGCGGGTACGAGTTAATTGACGAGAAGCTGGCCGGGTTGGGCGCTCACATTGAGCGGGTCAAGGAGCGATCGCGCTAGCGGTGCGGGGGGAGGCAAAAGTGGTGGAAGATTTCGGGAAGTTGAGTTTTTTTTCCTACTTTGAAAGGAATTCTTGGCAGGCGCGGCGGCCTCCCCTTTTCTCGGCCCTCCGATTTATTGAACGATTTTTCCATGAATTCACGAAAGGGTCTTCTCGCTGGCGGCAATTGGATTGTTGACTCCGTCAAAATGATTGATGTGTGGCCGCAGCAGGATGCGCTGGCCAATATCAGCTCGGAGGCTCGGGGGACGGGTGGCTCGCCCTTTAACGTGCTCGTGGACCTTGCGCTTTTGGGCGCGCAATTCCCCTTGGAGGCGGTTGGCCTCGTGGGGAATGACCATCATGGACGTTATGTTTTGAATCAGTGCCATCAGTTGGGGATTCAGACGCAGGGACTTCGAATCACCGAGGAGGCGCCGACCAGTTACACGGATGTGATGACGGTTCTGGGTACAGGCAGGAGGACTTTTTTTCATGCCCGCGGAGCGAATGCGCTTTTGGATGCGGACGACTTTGATTTCTCGAAAACACAGGCGCAGACCTTCCACTTGGGTTACCTGCTACTACTAGATCGCCTGGATGCTTTCTGCCCCGAGTATGGGACGGTCGCGGCCGGGGTTTTAGCCCGGGCACAGGCTGCGGGGCTGAAGACTTCAATCGATGCTGTGAGCGAGGACAGTGATCGGTTTGCGAAGGTGGTGTTGCCGGCGTTGAAGTACACCGACTATTGCATCATGAACGAGTTTGAGGCTGCTCGTGTCACTGGTCACGAGATTCGGGTGGAGGGGCGGTTGCAGAGAGGGGCGCTCCGGGCTTCGATGGAAAAGTTGCTGGAATTTGGCGTGCGTGAACGGGTGGTTATTCATTTTCCCGAGGGAGGATGTGCGTTGGGGCGTGATGGATCTTGGTCGGAGCAGGGCAGCGTGATTTTACCGGAGGGCTACATTCGGGGAGCAGCGGGGGCGGGGGATGCGTTCACTGCGGGGCTTTTGATGGGGTGGCATGACGGTCTATCGGTGGCGGAGCAGCTCCGTTTAGGGGTGTGTGCTGCTGCGGCGAACCTGTCCGATGAGACGTGTACCGGTGGAATTCGTTCGGCCTCTGAGTGCCTCGCTTTGGGAACGAGGTTTGGTTTCCGCGAGCTTCCCGCTTAAATTTCGCGGGTTTGTTTCGAAGAACCATTGACCTCGGTGCGTCCGGGTCAAAAACTCTATCTATGTTTTCCCCCAAACTGTCCCCGCGTGATCCGTTGGTTCGAGGAGTTTTGATGTGCTCCATGGTTCTCTCCATGGCAGCCTGCAAGACTGTGTATTCCGACATGTACTCATATCGGAAAAATTACTTCGTGGACTACGAGGCGCGTGCCTATGCCGATCGGCAAGCCGAGGAGTTAAAGAAGCAGGGTGAGGCGGCTCGAGTTGCCGCAGATCGGGCCGCGAGGGCGCAGTCCGAGCAACTGAATTCCGCGGGGGGAGCGCTTCAAATGGACTCTGGTCTGGGTTCTCCTTCCTCCTCGATTCCGGGCCTTGGCGGCAGCCCGGCTCCTTCGGCCATTCCGGGGCTGGGTGGTGCTCCATCCACCATTCCTGGTCTGGATGCCCCCACTCCGATGTCTGGTGGAGACACGATGGGTGCGCCTGGGATGTCTCCCGGGGGCGGTGCGCCCAAGCCCTCGACCACTCTCCCGGGGCTGTAATCGCGATCGCTTTTGGGGTTCCAGCCAAGGCAACCGGGCCTTGGCGAAGATCAGAAAAATTGCATGTCCGCCGCTGGAAATGGTGATGATCTCGGGACTGAGGTGGAGTGCGTTCGTGAGGATTCGGTTGTATACGTGGAAATCCACGTATTTGTGGGGACGGAGTGTTGTACAATCTACCGGGTGCCGCCCGGGGAATACCTGATCGGGCGGGATTCCAGCTGCCACTTGGCGGTGGACGCTGAGAATGTGTCCCGAATGCATGCTCGGCTGACTTTCCACGGGCACCGGATCCTGATCGAGGATTTGGAGAGTGCGAATGGCACTCTCATCGGGGGGGTGAGGATTTGCCTGCCGACGCCAATTCAGAATGGAACCGAAATTCACGTGGGGGCGGCGAGGTTATTGGTCCAGTTCAGCGATGAGACGCTGTCCAGGATCACTGAGGCGCTTTTTGATCCGACTTTGGGCTTGGAGCCCATTCGCAAGGAGCTGACTCAGGATCAGTATGCGGTGGCTGGAACGATTGCGGAGGGGGGGATGGGGTTAGTGGTGAAAGCGCGCGACCAGCGGGTGGGGCGTTTGGTGGCGATGAAGGTGCTCAGAGGGGGGTATGAGTATGACGCGGATAAGATGCTGCGATTTGTGGGGGAGGCGCAGCTGACTGGGCAGCTCGAGCATCCCAATATTGTGCCCGTATATCAGGTGGGGATTTCAGCGAGTGGGCAGACGTTTTACACGATGAAGTACGTCCGCGGACAAACTCTCGAGGCGTTGCTTGCCGGCCTGGCTCGCGGGGATCAAGAGATGGTGGCTCGCTACCCTCTTTCGGTTCTTCTGACGATCTTTCAAAAAGTGGCGGATGCGGTGGCATTCGCCCATTCTCGCGGGGTCGTTCATCGGGATTTGAAGCCTGCGAATCTCATGATTGGCGCATTCGGCGAGGTGCTAGTGATGGACTGGGGATTAGCCCGTCGCATTCACGAGGACTCTGCTGTGGGAAAGGCTTCTCAGAAGCCTGACGAAGATTTGGCTCACCTGCACAAGCCGCGCGGATTCTTTACGCTCGAAGGCGCCGTAGTCGGGACACCGCCTTTTATTTCGCCCGAACAGGCCAGGGGAGAGAACCGCTCCGATCCCCGCTCGGACATTCACGTGCTGGGGGCCATTCTCTACGCGATTTTGACGCTGCGCCCGCCGCTGTTTTTGGAGGATTTGGAACAGACGATCCGGAAAATTTCCAACAATGAGTTTATTCCCATTCGAAAGATGGTGCGCACCCCTGGGGTGGATGGGAGTGAGGCGCCGTTGCTTTTGCATTGTCCGGGTCGGCGAGTTCCAGAGGGATTGGCAGCGGTGGTGGAAAAGGCCATGCGGGCAAACGCGGATGATCGCTACCAGACCGTGGAGGCGCTGCAGGCGGAGATTTCGGCGTGGCAAAACGGATTTGCGCCGGAGGCGGAGCGGGCCGGTTTTTTTCGCCAACTTTTGCTGCTTTTGGAGAGGCGCAAGCGAGAGTCGACGATTTTTGCGGTGTTTGCGGTGATTTTGTTGGGGTCGCTCGTGTTTTTTTTAGAGCGACAAGCCGAGGACAAGAGGGCGCTTGCGGAGGAGCGGGGGGCGCTTGCGGAAAAAAATGCGGAGCTTCAGGCGGCAAATCAGAATCTGGAGTCGATCATGTCGAAGCTCAGGACGACGGCATCCCGGAACTATCAGGACGCGGTATATCTTCTGGATCACGATTTTCCGAATGCGGCCAGGGAGCAGGTGAATCTGGCTCTTGTGGCTGCCGAGGAGGATTCAACTCTCAAGGCGTCTTACTTGGTGATCCGGGGGCATACGCACACGGCGCAGGGGCACTTTTCCGAAGCACTGGAGGATTACCAGCATGCGGCGAAAATCATTCCGGACATCGTGCCTATGGCCCGAATCGAGACTGACCTGGCTCCGGCTGCCTCGGAGGATGCGAGGCCAAAAGGCGGATGGGACTGGGAAAAGATCCGGCCGGACACGCCGAAATTGGAGCGATTGCGTCGAGATCGAAAGCCTCGCTAGTGTTTCCCGTACCGTTTTTCTCGCTAAACCTCCTTGCCGATGGCTTAAGTGCGCGCGGCACTTTGATCATGCTGGGGCTTTCGTTTTAGCGTCCCGCTGTCGATTGATGTATCCTACTACTCCAAGTCTCTTCTTCCACTGATCCCCATCCCATGAGCGATCCGCTCTCCTCTCTCGATCTTAAGTTTCTTCCCGATTGGTTAAAAGAGTCCGCCCCGGCTAACCCCTATGCGGGTTACCAAGGGGGGGATTCCGAGTCTCCACGCCGGGATCGGTTTTCTCGCGGTCCGCGCTCTGGCCATGGGGATTCGCGCAGGCGTGACGAGCGCCGCGGGGGGGCTCCCGAACGCGGTCGGCCGGGCGGCGGTGGACGGCCTGAGGGGGAGCGGAAGGGGTTCAATCCGGAGCGCTCGGGGCGGCCGCGTTACAGTTCTGAAGGCCGTCCTCCTCGCCCGGTCCAAGAGCAGGCTCCCGTGAATGTCCGGGTCGAATTTGTGCCGGAGCCCAACGGTGCGGCGAACATTGCCAAGCAAATCCGGGGCAGTGCTCGGGCCTACGCGCTTTTCGCCACGGCTCGCCTCTTCCTCGAAAAACCCGATCGGCATCTGGTGCGTGTCACCTCCCTGGATCCGGATCGACCGCTCTTCCAGATCGGGGACTCCCCTCTCTGTTTTGACCGGGCTCTCCTCGAGCGTTCGGCTTTTCAGCGCTTCCGCACTGAGTATTACCGGGAGGAAACAACGGAAGTCGACCCCCCGAAGGGGAACTATACCAGCGTTGCACGCTGCCGCGCGACCGGAACGCTGCTCGGGCCCACGAGCTATCACGGCTATCAGGTCAACCTGCGCAAGCTGTACGAGGAGCGTTTCAGCCGCCGGATGAGTTTCCTGGAATTTCAGCGTGAGGAAATCGAGGTGCTTTCCGGGGAACAGGCCGTTGCGGACTGGAAAGCTCAGTTAAGTAAAGTGACCACTTATTCGACCACTCAGGAGGCGGAGCCGGTTCAGTTCAAATCACTTCAAGAGGCGGAAGCTCATTTTCGGAAAAATTACCTGCCAAACTTAGTGAAATCCGGAGTGACCATGGAGTGTTCGGGTAAGGCAGCTCGGGAGCTACCGGAGCGTCCGCTGACGCAAGCCGTGCGGGAGGCCTTCGAGCGGGAGTTGGCGTACCCTTCCAGTCTGGTGCACGGCTTGCGGCATGTTTTTTCGGAGTTCAACTTGCAGGTATTTAAGCACCGCAAGCGCGTTTTGTATTTGTCAGTGATTCGGCCCAAGCGCTCGGATTCGAGCCGGGGTTTTTCCGAAGGACCGGCTTCGATTCTGAAACTGGTGGAAGAGAACCCGAGGATTTCACGGCGTGATTTGGCCGTTCGCCTTCTGGGGCAGTCTGAAGCGGATTCGACAGAGCCTTCGGAGAAAAAGACCCAGCTCGCGGCGGATCTGCACTATCTCGTCCATTCTGGTTTCGTGATTGAGTTCTCGGATGGCCGTTTGGATCTGCCGCTTGCGCCCTCCTCTGCAAATCAGGGTTCAGCACCCGCATCGGAACCCGCCCTAGCCGAGCTAGCCGAGGAACCCGCCTTGGCCGAGGAACCCGCCTTGGCCGAGGAACCCGCTCTGGCCGAGGAACCCGCTCTGGCCGAGGAACCCGCCTTGGCCGAGGAACCCGCCTTGGCCGAGGAACCCGCTCTGGCCGAGGAACCCGCTCTGGCCGAGGAACCCGCTCTGGCCGAGGAACCCGCTCTAGCCGAGGAACCCGCACCTGTGGGAGAAAAGACTCCACCTCATGGGGATGCGTTCGTGGAGGAGAGGGTCTCAGGCGAGATTGCCTCGGATGGGCATCCTGGCAGCGTGCAGACGTAGCGTTATTGTTTCAATCATCGATCAGAAAGGGGAGCCTGTCGCGGCTCCCCTTTTTTTTGTCGGGATGTCTCAGAGCGCATGCCATTTTGCGTGTTCTCTCGCCTGTCGATGGAGGGAACTTTCCTGCCGGACGACGGAGGGATGCGCTTGGTGGAAAGAAGGGGAGCGTTGTTTGTGGGAACAAGGCACGAGTGGCTGGATCCAAGAAAGTCTTCGCGTTTGCCTTCTCAATTCCTGAGGGCGGCCGCTGCTGTATGGTTCCGCCAACCCATGGGAGTCTGGCGTTGGATTACCCCCTCACGCGAGTTGGAACAAAAGTCGTAGTTTTTGCGACAGGGGCGGTAGTTCTCGCCCGGCGTCTGCTGTTGACTGGCAGCGTGACCCGGCGTGGTTGCTTCCCCTGAATCCGTCTCCCCATGAAAAACGCCCTCTTGAAGTCCTGTTTGGTTTGGTTCGGTGCACTGGCCTGGAGCGTCTCGGCATCCGCTGCCGTCCCCTCGGGTGGGGACGCTGCGAAGTCTGTGGTTCCAAACGAGCAAGCCGAGTATTTTGAGTCCAAGGTGCGTCCGTTGTTATCGAAGCACTGCACGGAGTGTCATGGAGAGAAGAAGCAGAAGGGCGACTTGAGGCTCGATCTCAAGGGGGCCGCGATGAAGGGGGGAGAGAGTGGTCCGCCGATTGTGCCCGGCAACAGCGGCAAGAGCCTGATGCTGCAGAGGATTTTATCCACCAAATCGGATGAAAAGATGCCTCCGAAGGGAGAGCGGGTGAGTGAGGCGGAGGTGGCCATTCTGAGGGGCTGGATTGATTCCGGAGCGCCCTGGCCGGAGGGAGGCTCTGAAGCGGAAAAGAGCGTGGATAAGCGCCTGAGCCACTGGTCATTTCAGCCGGTCAAGGTGGATGCGAATTCCCCCGGATCGATCGACGCTTTTATCGACGCGAAGCTTCAGGGGGTGAAGCTTTCCCGTTCGCCCGAGGCGAGTCGGCGGACTCTCATTCGGCGTTTGAGTTATGATCTTGTCGGGCTTCCGCCGACTCCAGAGGAGATTGATGCTTTTGTGTCTGATTCTCACCCGAAGGCCTATGAGCAGTTGGTTGATCGTCTGCTCGCGTCAGAGCGTTTTGGAGAGAAGTGGGCACGCCACTGGTTGGATGTGGTGCGGTTTGCGGAAAGTCACGGTTTTGAGATGAATCAAGCCAGGCCGAACGCGTGGCCGTACCGAGACTACGTCATTCGCGCTTTGAATGAGGACAAGCCCTTTGACCAGTTCGTGCGTGAGCAGTTGGCTGGGGATCAGCTCGGGCAGGATGCCGCGACGGGTTTCCTAGTCGGTGGTGCGATGGACCAGGTGAGAAGTGCTGACCCGGTGCTGAGCGCCAACCAAAGAGCTGACGAATTACACGATATGGTGAGCACGACAGCCGCCACCTTCCTCGGGCTGACGGTGAACTGTGCGCGCTGTCACGACCACAAATTCGACCCCATCTTGGCGAAGGATTATTATGCCATGACGGCTCTGATTCAGGGGACGCGCCATGGAGAGCGTCCGATGCGGACGCAGGAGACGGAGGAGCGGTTGCGGCAGGTGGCGGCGTTACGGCGGGAGCTGGCGCCTGTGGAGGCGGCTTTGCGGAAGGTGCAGCCCTATTCACACCTGGGAAGGATTGTGTGTCTGGACGACTCCTCGGATCCTTCGACAGCGCAACGCGCCGGGGTGACGCAGATTGAGCAGCCGCGCAATGGGGAGCCCATCGTGTACACTGCGGGCAATCAGCGCGGGCAGGCTGGTGACTTGGGTGATGTGGTGCGGCTGCCGAACCTTGGGCGTAGTTATCGGGAGTGGAGTCCGAGGTCCGGAGCGGGAGAAAAATTGTTCACGTGGGATCCTCGGGTCAGTGGGCGGTATCGGATCTGGATTTCTTGGAGTGTGGCGGCCGATCACACGCTGGGCGCCAAGTACGTGATGGATCGGGATGGAGACCTGTCGACGACCGGCGACCAGAAGGACTTGGCGGAGGTGAATCAGCGGACTTTTGCTGATGGGACTGCGGCGATCGCGCGAGAAAAGCGGTGGAGCGGTTTTTTTCTGGCAGGCGAGCAGGATCTGACACCGCAGAGTGTTCTCCTTCTAAAGACGGGGGCGAAGGGGGGAGTTCACACGGCTGATCTCGTGGTTTTTGAGGAGGTGATTGACGATGCGAAGCCTGGTGTTCAGCCGCCGCTACGGGCACCGGTGGTGCATCTTGCCAATGAGGAGCATTTTGCACCGCAGCAGGCGAAGTATGTCCGACTGACCGTGACCAAGACCAATGGGGCCGCCGCTTGCATCGACGAACTGGAGGTGTTTGGGACGCGCGATGGAGGTCGCAATCTGGCGGCATCCCAGAACGGAACGGTGGCGACGGCCTCGGGGGTTTTTCTGAATGGGGAGAACCCGAAGCATCAAATCGCGCATGTGAACGACGGCGTCTACGGGAACGATCGGAGTTGGATTGGCCACGCGAGGGAGGGGAGTTGGGTGCAGCTCGAATTCCGGAAACCGGAGGAGATTTCACGCATTGTATGGAGCCGGGACCGCCGCGCTGATCCCAAGGTTCGTGCCTTTGAAGACCGTTTGGCGGAGGGTTATCGGATCGAAGTTTCGATGGACGGACTCGAATGGAAGATGGTCGCCCACTCGGGTGATCGGCTGGGTGCATCTTTTCGCGGGGCCGTTTCGACCATTCCCACCATCACCAAGGTGCCGGAGGGCAAGGTGGCGGAGGTGGCGGCTTGGACAGAGCGGCGGGTGGAATTGTTGGGCAAAATTCAGGAGCTCTCCAAGATGCCGATGGTGTATGCCGGGGTCTTTTCGCAACCTGGGCCGACGCACCGCAATTTCCGTGGGGATCCCATGCAACCGCGCGAAACGGTCACTCCTGGGGCGCTTTCGCTGATCGGGAAGCCGATGGCCCTGGACCCATCCACTCCTGAAGCCGAAAGGCGTATGGCACTGGCGGAGTGGATTGTGGATCCGGCGAATCCACTAACCGCGCGGGTCATTGTGAACCGACTGTGGCATTACCACTTCGGCACAGGACTCGTCGAAACCCCGAGCGATTTTGGGATCAACGGGGCCCGGCCTTCTCATCCGGAGTTACTGGATTGGTTGGCGCACGAGCTGGTGACCCATCAGTGGAGCCTTAAGCACATCCATCGACTGATTGTGCTTTCGGGTGCCTACCGGCAAAGCAGCGACTTCCGGTACGATGCCGCTCAGGTGGATTCAGGGAGCCGTTTACTCTGGCGCTTCCCTCCGCGCCGGATCGATGCGGAGGCGGTGCGTGACACGATCCTCGCAGTGAGCGGTCAGTTGGACCTCAAAATGGGTGGGCCGGGCTTCGACTTGTTCGAGCCGAACCAGAATTACGTGAAGGTATACGTGACCAAAAAGACCTATGGTCCTAGCGAGTTCCGGCGGATGGTTTATCAGAGTAAACCGCGCACGATGTTGGATGATTTGTTTGGGGTGTTTGACTGTCCCGATGCGGGTCAGCCAGCCCCGAAGCGCAATGCGTCGATCACGCCTCTTCAGGCGCTCAATCTCCTCAATAGCGACTTTTCGCTGCAACAGTCCGGATTTTTAGCAGAGCGATTGGTCCGGGAGGCGGGTAAGGAGCCGGCGGACCAGGTGAAGCGAGCCTATCAGCTCGCATTTGGCCGCGTCCCAACGCCCGAGGAGGTGGAGGAAGGAGTGCGCTTTATTACGCAGTCCGAGTTGAGCCTGTTTTGCCGTGCGCTGCTGAATTCCAACGAATTTATCCGACTAAACTAACCCATGAAATCACTCGACCTTTCGAATGCGGGGCGCCAACTCCTCTCCCGGCGCGATTTTTTGCAGTGGGCGGGCAACGGCTTAGGGGGCATTGCGCTCACCTCATTGCTTGCGAGGCAAGGGTTGATGGCCTCGGAGGGGCCGGTGCGTCCCCAAATTGATCCGGCTCACCCCTATGCGTCGCGGGCACCGCACTTTGCCCCCAAAGCGAAGCGGGTGCTGATGATTTTTTGCTCAGGCGCGATGAGCCATGTGGACACCTTTGATTACAAACCAGAGCTGATCAAACGGCATGACACGCCGATGCCTGGTGCTGGTAATCTGGTAACGTTTCAGGGGGCACAAGGGAATCTGATCAAGCCGATTGCCGAGTTTCGGCCTCGCGGTCAGAGCGGAAAAATGATCAGCGATCTGTTGCCGAATATCGCGGAACTTGCGGATGACCTGTGTTTCATCCATTCGATGACGGCCAAGTCCAACACGCACGGCCCGGCGGAAAACCAAATGAGCACCGGGTACATTTTGGATGGTTTTCCCGGAGTCGGTGCCTGGGTTTCCTACGCTTTAGGGTCAGAGAACGAAAACTTTCCCGCATTTGTTGCCATTCCCGACCCTCGGGGAACGCCTCAAATCGGACCACGCCACTGGAACTCCAGCTTTTTGCCAGCCGCCTTCCAGGGGACCGCCTTTAACGCCGAGAAGCCGATTCCGAATCTCGCGTTGCCTGCTTCCATTTCCGAGGCCACGGAGTTTCAGGCGCGCGATTTTTTGAAGCGGTTAAACGAAAGACATCTGCGCGAAAACCCGGGGGACACGGATTTGGCTGCCCGGATTTCAGCGTACGAGTTGGCTGCCAAAATGCAGTTGGGCGCGGCGGAAATCAGCGATTTGAGTACGGAAAAAGCTCACACGCTCGACAGTTATGGCGTTACCGACTCGAACCCGCTGAAGGCGGGGTTTGGCAAGAACTGCATTCTTGCGCGGCGGTTGTTGGAGCGGGGGGTGCGGTTTGTACAGCTCTTTAACGGCTCTTATGCCATGGGCGAGGGAGTCGGGAATTGGGATGGCCACAAAACCATTGTGAAACAGTACGGGGTTCATGCCCCCATTTTGGACCAGCCCTGCGCGGCGCTGATCCGAGACCTCAAGGAACGAGGGCTTTTGGATGACACGCTCGTGGTCTTTGTGACGGAGTTTGGGCGGATGCCGACTTTCCAAAAGGGGGCGAATGGGCGCGACCACAATCCGAAGGGGTTCACTGTGTGGTTGACTGGCGCGGGGGTGAAGCGGGGGTTCAGTTACGGCGCCACTGATGAGTTTGGCTATCAGGCTGTGGAGAACGTCACTACGATCTACGATCTCCATGCCACCATGCTGCATTTGCTGGGGCTGAACCATGAGCGCCTCAGCTTTTACAACAATGGGATCGAGCGCCGGCTCACGGACGTCCACGGGCATGTGCTCGAGCCGATCCTTGCTTGAGCAGTCTCAGCGGTGCGGCTGGCTCTTCCGCAATTTTGCGGCGGAGTCATCGGAAGGGATCCTCCTGCATGGCCCGCTTTTGCGCCTCGGATAGTGCGTCGACGTAGTCCTGGAAAGCAGGTCGCGCTTTGTCCACAGCGTCTTGAAGCCGCCGGTCTGCTTCCTTTTGGATTTCGAGGTTCCAGCTTTTGATTTCCTCCGATGCCACCAGTTCCTTGATCGAGGCGAAGGTCTTCGAGGGAGTCAGGCTGGCAAGGCTGCTCACACGCCATATGAGGAGGTTGTTGGGCCCGCGCTGGATCTTTCCTCCAAGGGACTCAAGAAATTCTGGGATTACTTTGTCCTGAGGAACCGACCACGGCAGGACGGTTTGTTTGGATAGTTCGAGAATCCGGTGTTCCCGGGCGGTGATTCCCATGGGAGTTTGGAAGATGCAGGGAGCGGAAGTGCCGTCCGGTAATTCAACGTTCACTCGTGACCCTGCCCAAGTGATCCAGCCTTGGGGAAGGTCCATCCAGCGATCGTACTGGGAATCAATTTCGGACGCGCCCATTCCGAGAGCTCGGAGGATTGCCCGGGCTACCATCCGATGCCCCCGGGGAGCCAGATGGACGCCATCGTAGGTAAACTTATACCGAAGCTCCTTGCCGGGTAGTGGTTCATAGGAGAGCCCGGCCTGCATCGCCGAATGCAGGTCGACGAGGGGAAGGCCGTGTGCTTTTGCAAAATCCCGAAGCCACTGCGCGTAAAAAGCCAAGTTCCGGTTGTCGTCGCTGCCGGGGTCCTCTCCGATCAGGGTCGGCGTCAAAAGGATTACCCGGGTGCCGGCCGACGTGCAGCGCTCTACGATCGCGGTCACATGGGATGCGAATTGTTCGACGGGGATGACCTTCTCGGGCTGTCCATGGCGTTTCCACGCGGAGAGCCAGGCGTCATTGACCCCGCAAGAGAGAGTCATCCAGTCAGGGCGGCGAGAAAGGACGTCCTGATCGAGCCGACGGAGCATGTCAATCGAGCGATCTCCACCGTGCCCGGCGTAGACGGGAGTCACATCTACGCCAAATTGCCGTAGGGCGTCGATGACCAGCCGACAATAGCCTGCCGGCATGTCGTCACCAAAATCGGTGATGGAGTCGCCCAAGAATGCGAGCGACTGGCCCGATCGCAGAAGAAGCGCTCCGGATAGCGAGGCTTGGCCGAGGGGAGGTAAGGGGCCGCCATCCTTCTGGCCTATTGCACTGACGGACGCTGCGGAGAGGGAAAAGGCGATGGTTGCGCGGAGCAGGGGGAGGGAAACGCGGAACATTTGAAGGATTTTGTTGGGTGGAAGTGTTTCTATAAGAAAAAAGACGAATATTGTCGATCTCAATAGCCGAGCCTCTCGGCAAGCGCAGGGATGGGGGTCAGCTCGCCGTGTGCTCCAGACGCTGGATGGTTTCGCTGGCGCGGGGAGGGGCGGGTGGAAGCCACATGTGGGGTTCATGGGCCGCTCCGGTGTGCTCTGGGGTGGCCTCTCGGGCGTCTGTTTCACGCAGACCTGCCCGCATTTTCCGCAGTGCCAGCTCCAATCGTGTTTTAACCGTGCCCAGCGGGGTATGGGTCGATTCGGCGATTTCCCGCTGGCTGAGGCCCTCATAGTAGGCCATCCGAACTGCCTCCCTTTGCTCGTGTGGAAGGCGTCCAAGGGCTTTTTCAATGATGCGCCTCAGGTCGGAGAGCTGAATTTGTTTCTGCACATCGTTGCTGTTTTCCTTCGGATCGGCCGAGTCCTCCCGGAAAAGACGCTCCTCCGCTCGCTGGTAGCTCTGGCGCTCCCGGAGCCGATCGATGGCGCGCCGTCGCACCAGGGTGACCAGCCAGGCCACGGGCCGGGCTCGCTCGGGGCGATACCCGTCGATTCTTTCCCATACCTCTTCAAAAACCTCCGCTACAATATCCTCTGTCTCCGTGGGATTGTTGAGAATGCGGGAGGCTTGGCTGTAAAGAAGGGCGGCGTACCGTTTCCACAGCAAGGCCAGCCCGGTGGGATCTCGCCGCTGCAGACGTTCCACCAGCGAAAAATCATCCTCTTCCTCGCCGGGGGGCGTTGCGTTCGAAACATCCACCACCTCGCTCGGAGCCGACTCTGGGTTGGGAAAAGCGCTCACACCTCTTACTTCGGAAGCGGAGGAGGGGTGGGGGCTCAGGTACAACCCGCGTTGGGTACTCAGGTCTGCCCCGTGGTTGACCGGGCGAACCCATCCATTAACCTGCCCCTGCCGCCTTTCTCATGAGCTCTCTCAACAAAAAATTCCCTCGCCTCCTGCCCGTTCCCATCAAAAAAGGCATCAAGGCTGCCGATCTGATCGATGGCGCCTTCAAGGCCTACAACGGAGGACGGCTCGCGGAGGCTTGCCGTCTGCTCACCGAAAAAATGTTGGTTGCTGACGGTACGGTGGGCATGTCTCTGACGGGGGCGCTGACCCCGGCGGGCCTCGGCAGGGCCGCGATTGTGCCTCTTTTGAAGGCGGGGTTTGTGGATTGGATTATTTCCACTGGGGCCAACCTGTATCACGACCTGCACTTCGGACTGGGGATGGAACTCTTTGCGGGGTCCCCGTTTTTGGATGATGTGACGCTGCGCAAGGAGGGGGTAATTCGCATCTACGACGTGCTGTTTGACTACGATGTGTTGCTGGATACGGATGCCTTTGTGCGCCAGGTCATTCAGGGCGAGGAATTTCAGAAAACGATGGGCACGGATGAGTTCCACTACCTGCTGGGGAAGTACGTGGCGGAGCGGGAGCGGAAGCTCGGGATCAAAGACACGAGTGTCTTAAGCGCGGCGTATCAATGTGGAGTCCCGGTGTTTACGAGTTCTCCTGGCGACAGTTCGATCGGAATGAACGTGGCTGCGATGGCGCTTCGGGATTCCCGGTTGCAGTTTGATATCAATCGCGATGTGAATCAGACCGCCTCGATTGTGTATGCCGCAAAGTCGTCCGGGGCGACCTCCAGCGTCTTCATTCTGGGCGGTGGTTCGCCCAAGAATTTTATGCTCCAGACGGAGCCCCAGATTCAGGAGGTGATGGGGATTGAAGAGCGCGGCCATGATTACTTTTTGCAGTGCACCGATGCACGGCCGGACACCGGAGGTCTTTCCGGGGCGACTCCTGCGGAGGCGGTGAGTTGGGGGAAAATTGATCCTCAAAACCTGCCGGATTGCGTGGTGTGTTACGCGGACTCCACGATCACCCTGCCCCTGTTGACGGCTTATGCCTTGGATCGGGTAAAACCCAGAAAAATCAAGCGTTTATATGATCGGAGAGACGGGATGCTGGAGGCGATTCGGGCGCAGTATTTGAAGCATGGCTCAGTGGACAAAATCACCCATCGCACGGATGTTTCGGAGCCCAAGAAAGGGCGGTCTGGGAGATCGGTGACTGGCACGGCGAGGGCAGCAAAGGGGGGTAAGGTTTCCAAACCCAAGAGTCGCTGATTATGCAAATTTTGCGCTACACGGACCCCGGGTTTCGGAAATCCCTGAAGGGATTGCTTCGGAAGGCGGTTCCCGTGCCGGAGGTGGAAGAGACTGTGCGACAGATCTTGAGTGAGGTGCGGGCCCGGGGGGATGCGGCGTTGTTGGAATACACGGCGAAATTCGGCGGGCCGAGTTTGAGCGCTTCTTCGCTTCGGGAGAGGCGCAAGCCGAAGGTGGATTCTGCGACGGCGGAAGCGATTCGGATTTCGAAGGCGAATGTGCGCGCCTTTGCGGAGCGTTCTTTGCGAAAGGATTGGCGGATGCGCAATGAGCAGGGGGCTTGGGTGGGCGAGCGGTTCGAGCCCTTTGAGCGGGTGGGGGTGTATGTTCCCGGGGGCACGGCACCCCTGGTTTCCACGGCGGTGATGACCGTGACGCTTGCGGCGGCTGCGGGTGTACCGGAGATTGTGGTGGCGACTCCTGCGGACGCCTCGGGTCGGATTGCGGATGCGCTGCTTTATGCGCTGAGAGAGGCCGGAGCCACGGAGATCTACAAGGTCGGTGGAGCGCAGGCGATCGCAGCATTGGCGTTTGGAACCGAGACGATCGGAGCGGTTCAAAAAATTGTCGGGCCCGGGAATGCGTTTGTGGTGGAGGCCAAAAGACAGGTCTTTGGTGAGGTCGCGATCGACCTGCTGCCCGGGCCGAGCGAGATTTTTGTGATTGCGGATGCCTCGGCCAACCCGGCCTGGATTGCGGCGGATCTTTTGGCGCAGGCGGAGCACGGCAAGGGAAGCGGGATGGTTTTTGCGACCCACTCAGCCGAGCAACTCGAGGCGGTGCGTCTGGAGGTCGAAAGGCAGTGTGCACAGCTTAAGCGGCGGGATCATTTGGAGGGGGTGCTCCGAGCCAACGCCTACCTGGTTTTGGTGAAGACGATTTCTGAAGCGATTGACCTCTGCAACGCCTACGCCCCGGAACACGTCTCGGTGCTGACTGAGGAGCCCGAGGCGGTGGCGGCGCGCCTCCGCAATGCGGGCGCTCTTTTTATTGGGGGGTATTCTCCGGTGGCCGCGGGTGACTTTCTGGCGGGTCCGAGCCACACGCTGCCGACGGGGGGCGGCGGCAAGTCTTTCCCCGGGCTGATGGCCGATATGTTCCAGAGGCGCACGAGTTGGGTGAAGATGGATCAGGCTTCTTTGCGGAAGTCGCTGGCGACAATTCAGGCATTCAGCGCGCTGGAGGGGCTAGATGCGCACGGGCGTTCGGCGGAGATTCGTTTGAGCTCAGAGGCTTCGGGAGACGCCCCGGAGTCGGGCACTCAAGGCAAACGCCGGCGGACTCCCACGGTGAAGCGTGCGTCGTTGGGGGTGCGGCTCCCTTGACTTCGGTTTCTGGGCTTTTAAGTTCCGGTGAACCGATTCTTTGCTTCTGATATGATGCGCTCCCTACGTCCGCTTTTGATGGTGGCATTGAGTTCTTTGGGTGCCCTGCTTGCCACGGATCGCTGCCACGCGCAGCAGGTGCTCGACGGGTTGGCGGCGGTCGTGGACGACCAAGTGATCACGTTCTCCCAGATTCGGGAGATTGTGGGACCCAAGGAGCGAGCCGCTCATGAGCAGTTGCAGGGCAAGGAGTTGGAAGAAAAGGTCAAACAGATCCGGACCGAAGCCATCAATGAGCTGGTGGACCGGCAGTTGATCATCGCCCATTTCAAGAAGCAGGGGTACAGCCTGCCGCCCTATCTCATCGAGGACCGCATTGCGGCGGTGATTCGCGAAGAACACAATGGGGACAGAGCGGCTTTTGCCCGAAAATTGGCGGCGTTTGGATACACGATTGAACGTTTCCGCAAGGAGGAGATGGATAAAATCATCGTCCAGAGCATGCGCCAACAAGTGGTCAAAACGACACCGGTCATTCCCTCCGAGCGCATTGCGGCGTTTTACCGGGAACACCTGAAAGATTTTACGGCGGAAGAGCAGGTCCAGTTACGCATGATCATCCTGCGCTCTGCCGAAAAGGGGAGCTTGGAGCAGCGCCAGAAACTCATGGGAGAGATTCGGGCGAAGATCCAGGGCGGCGCGGCGTTTGCCGAGATGGCCCGGACGTATTCTGACGATAGCACAGCGGAGAGTGGCGGGGACTGGGGCTGGGTCCAGGACGGGACTTTGCATGAGACGCTTTCCAAGGCCGCTTTGAGCCTGAAGGCAGGTCAGACGAGCAAGCCTCTGACTTTGGGAGACAGCGTGTACCTGCTCTATTGCGAATCGAAGCGTCCTCGTACGGTCCAGACCCTCGAGGAGGCTCGGGACACGATTGAAAAAGTACTCCTCTCGCGGGAGCGTCAAAAAGCTCAGGAGCAGTGGATTGCACGGCTCCGGAAGAAGGCTTACATCCGGATTTTTTAACTGTGAGTTTGCGGCCACGGATTGCCGTGACGGGGGGCGACCCCGCGGGGGTGGGTCCTGAGGTGATACGGGCCGCTTTGGCTTCACCCCGTTTGGATCGAGATTTTGATTTTGAATGGCTGGGCGAAGGGGAGTGGGGCGCGGCTCCTGGCCGTCCGACCCGGGAGGGGGCGCTCTCTGCGTTCGAGGCGCTGGAAAAAGCCGTCGCAGGTGCCCTCGCGGGAAGATATGCGGGGGTGGTCACGGGCCCGATTCACAAGGCGCGGATGCGCGAGGTGGGCTTTGAGTTTCCGGGGCAGACGGAATTTTTTGCAGACCGTTGCCAATGTCCGAACCACGCGATGTTGTTGACGGGTGGAAAAATCACCGTGGCCCTCGTCACGGCGCATGTGCCCCTGCGGGCGGTACCTGATTTGTTGCGTGTGAGCGAGATTGTACGGGTGGGGGGATTGCTGAGAGACTTTTTGGAATTAAGGCTGGGCAGAAAGCCGCGAATCGCGGTGGCGGGTTTGAATCCGCATGCCGGCGAGGCTGGTTTGCTGGGGGCTGAAGAGGGGAGGGTCATTCAGCCTGCGGTGAGTGAGTTGGAGGAAAAGGGGGGAGCCGAGTTTTTGGGGCCCTGTTCGCCGGATACGGTGTTTCACCGGGCACTGACGGAGGAGGTCGATGGGGTCTTGTGTATGTATCACGACCAAGGGTTGATTCCGCTGAAGTTGCACGCCTTTGATGAGGGGGTGAATGTGACCCTCGGTTTGCCGTTTCCACGAACGAGTCCCGATCACGGAACCGCCTTTGAGATCGCAGGGAAGGGAGTTGCGCGTCCTGAGAGCATGCTCTGTGCGATGAATCTGGCGGCGGAATTGGTCCGCAAACGCTCCGATTTCAGAGGGTGATGAAGGCGGTTTATCGGAAGGTGTTTGGCATCGGGTTGCAGGACACTTTTGTGTACCGCTGGAACTTTTTGATCCGCAGCCTGTCCGGAGTGGTCCCGCTCTTGGGGACGGTGCTGTTGTGGAAGTCGGTGTGTGCGGCGAACAATCAGGTGTCCGATTATTCGTTTTCGGCCATGGTTTGTTACTTTGTCGGGGTGCTGGTGGTGGAGAATTTGGCAAGTCCGACGGAGGATGAGTGGCGGATAGCCTCGGAAATTCGCGAGGGGCAGATCAGTGCCATTTTAATCAAGCCCATCAGTTATTTGGGCTATCGGCTGACCCTTTTTCTCTCCTACCGCTTTTTATATACAATAGTCACGCTTCCGGTGGTTGCCCTCGTCTTGTGGTTTTTGAGCGAACACATCCAGTGGCCGGAGCAGTGGTGGACTTGGTTTTTCTTTGGGATGGCGTTGATAGGGTCTGCTTTAATTCAGTTTTTTATCGCATATTCCCTGGCGATGTTGGCGTTTTGGTTTTTGGAGGTTTCAACGCTCATTTTTATTTTGTATTCTTTTGAGTATTTTTTTGGCGGACGCGTTTTTCCCCTGGATTTGTTGAGTCCTCGGATTCAATCGGTGCTTCAATGGACTCCTTTTCCTTATGAGCTGTTTTTTCCCGTGCAGGTTTTTTTGGAAAGGGCGACCGGAGCGGCATTAATCCGGGGTTTTGGATTCCAGTGGCTCTGGGTGGGAATCACTGCTGCTGTGGCTCGTTTTTTATGGTCCAAAGGACTCAAACGTTACCAGGCAGCGGGTGGGTAAAATGATCGGTGAGGGCTGTGTTTTAGGATGATGCGTTACCTGCACATTTATGCGTGGTTAGTTCGTAATTCGCTTATCCGTGAGATGAGCTTCAAGGCGAATTTTTTGCTTTGGACGCTGGTCGAGTTACTTTGGTTTTTGGGGCAGATTTTATTTATCGATGTGCTTTTTTCGCACATCGAGCGGATTGGTGACTGGAGTAAGTGGGAGGTGGTTGCTTTGGTGGGAACTCACCAAGTGATATCGCAGGTTTCGCAGGCTTTCTTCTACAATAACCTAACGCAGCTCCCGGAGTTGGTGCGTACTGGGAAACTGGATTTGCTTCTGACACTTCCGATCGATGCTCAGTTCGCGGTTTCTTTGAAGCACTTTGGGTTCGATAACCTGTTTAATAGCTTCCTGGGTTTGGGATTTGTGGGCTATGCGCTGTGTCAGCTGGAGGTCTCGTGGGATGCTTGGCGCTTTCTAGCCTACAGCTGTGCCGTTCTCATCGGGGTCAGTGTGCATTACAGTGTTTTGTTTGGTTTATCCCTAATGTGTTTTTGGATGACCAGAGCTCAGGGGATTGTTTATGCATATTTCAATCTATTTAATATCGGTCGCTACCCGGTGAATGTCTTCCAAGGCGGTTTTCGGTGGTTTTTTTGTTGGATTGTTCCGGTGATCTTGGTGGCCAATGTTCCTACTCGTTTCTTGACGCAAAGTGTCCCCGGCTCCGGAGTGATCGATGGGGGCTTAGGGCCGTTGTGTATCGGTGCCCTCTTGTGCCTCGCAGCGACGCGGATGCTCTGGAAACACGCTTTACGTCGCTATTCGAGCGCGAGTTCCTGAGGCAGCCCGCGGGGAGGATGGGGAGCGTTTTGTGCTTGGGCTTGAGTCCCATCCCGCGCTTAGTGCGTCTAATATGGAGATTCAGCTGACAACCCCGGCCCTACTCTTCCCGGCGCTGAGCCTTTTGCTCCTGGCGTACACGAACCGTTTTGTGGTGTTAGCAGGGCTGATCCGGAACCTACACGAACGATACAAGGTAAGTCATGAACCGGTGTTGTTCGGCCAAATCCAGAATTTGCGTCGTCGTTTAACCCTTATCAAAAACATGCAGGCTG
This sequence comes from Verrucomicrobiota bacterium, assembly GCA_037975925.1. GTDB lineage: Bacteria > Verrucomicrobiota > Verrucomicrobiia > Chthoniobacterales > Chthoniobacteraceae > Chth-196. Next base: position 24,897 of record JBANFR010000007.1, on the reverse strand, counting down.
CCGGCATCCTGAGCATGTTGCTGTGTGTGGTGTGTATGTGTGTTCTTTTTCTCGGGCAACCTCACGTGGGGCGGTGGATCTTTGCGACCAGCCTGGGCCTGCTGACGGTGTCACTCAGTTTGTCTCTCGCAGAAATTTGGATTTCGGTGGGCGCTCTCAATCTCCAACTCAGCGATTTGGCTGAATTCGATTCCTCGCAGGGGAATTAACCTGGGATTGTCGGATTCTGGAACGAGGGAAAAGGGCACCACTTTTGCGCCTCGCTCAGACACGAGATGACCTCGCTGTCGTCTGTTTGTGGAAAATCTCGGTACCATTGCCCGACTCCGAGGAAAAATTCGGGAGTGCTAAGAACAATCACGTCGTCTGCCTCGGAACGGAGGATCGGCAGCAAATCCGCGGCAGCGACAGGTGATGCAAGGACGAGCCGGGCGGGCTTGGTATGCCGGACTGCGCGTGCCGCTGCGCGGATACTCGCTCCGGTGGCGATACCGTCGTCGACGAGAAGAACAATCTTATCGGCGGCGGAAAGCTGTGGAGCGTGTCCGCGATAATATTTCTCTCGGCGTAAGCGCTCTGCGTTTTCGTTTCGAGCGATTGCATCGAGGCTTTCTTGAGATAGCCGCAATTCCTTAATAAGCGCAGTGTTCCAGACGCACTCGTTCCCTGGGCCGATCGCTCCCACGGCGAGCTCGGGATTACCGGGGGCTCCCAATTTACGGACGACCACGATGTCGAGAGGAGCCCGAAGGGCCTTGGCGATCTCGAAGGCGACGGGTACGCCACCGCGGGTGAGTCCGAGGACCAACACGTTGGGAAGATGGGCGTAAGCCCTTAACCCCGCGGCAAGGCGGCGCCCAGCGTCCCTGCGGTTTTGAAAAATGGGTTCCATGGAGTTTGAGCGGTAAAGGCTTTCGGGGCGGGAGCGTTTTGGAGAGTGGCTGGCGGGATCGTTACACAAGGGGTTTTTCCTGAGTGAATCGTGAGGACCGGATAGGACGGACGGGAGAGGCGAGTCTTGGCGCTCGGAATGTGAAATGGTTGGGGGCATAGTCCGAAACGTTATGCGCCGAGCCGTTCTGAATGTTGTCGGGTTAACCGTTCGCGATCTCGATGGGAGCCAGATGCCTCGATTGGCTCGATGGGCCCGTGAGCGGCCGGTCACTCGCATCCGGCCTGCTTTTCCGGCGGTGACCTGCACTGCGCAGGCCGATTACCTGACGGGACAAAGGCCTTCGGTTCACGGGATTGTAGCCAACGGTTGGCATGACCGAGGGTTGGGAGAGGTCCATTTTTGGAAACAGTCGAACCGTCTGGTGACGGCTCCCAAGGTGTGGGAAATTTTGCGTGAGAGACGGCCCGGTTTTCGGGTCGCGAACTTGTTTTGGTGGTACAACATGGGTTCCACGGTAGATCTCGCGGTGACTCCGCGGCCGATTTACTGCGCCGATGGCGCGAAGTTTTTTGATATCGCCTCCTACCCGCAGAGTCTGCGTCCCGCGCTCAAGTCGGCACTCGGGGAGTTTCCTTTTCCCACTTTTTGGGGGCCAGCGGCTGGGATTGGCGCCACGCAATGGATCGCGGATTGTGCGCGGTGGGTGGAGGGGAAGGAGAGTCCCGATCTGAATCTCGTGTATCTGCCCTATCTCGATTACGATTTGCAGCGTTACGGGCCTTTGGATGAGCGCAGTCGGCTTGCTCGTGGGAAAATCGATACGCTCGTTTGCGATTTGATAGAGTTCTTGGAGGGGCGCGGCGTGGAGGTGCTGGTGTTGTCTGAGTACGGGATCACGGCTGTGGACCGCGCTGTTCCCCTGAATCGGGTGATGCGCGCGCAGGGGTGGCTCGAGGTGAAGGAGGAGCGTGGGCGTGAGGTTCTGGATTACATGGCTTCCCGCGCTTTTGCGGTGGTGGACCACCAGGTGGCGCATATTTCCGTGCAGGAGAAAGGAATTTTGGAATCGGTGAGGGCGGTGTTGGAGGCGACTCCCGGGGTGGAAAGGGTGATGGGGGCGAAGGAGCAGAGGGAGGCGGGGATCGCACATCCTCGGGGGGGAGATTTGGTGGCGGTGGCGGATGGGCGGAGTTGGTTCAGTTACCCGTGGTGGGAGGATGACGCGAAGGCGCCCGACTATGCGCGCACGGTCGATATTCACCGCAAACCGGGTTACGACCCCTGCGAGTTGTTTCTGGATCCTGCGTTACCGTTTGCGAAGGCGCGGATTGCGGCCTTTTTGCTCAAAAAAAAGTTGGGGCTTCGAGCTTTGCTTGAAGTGATTCCTCTGGAGGCCGGGATCGTGCGCGGTTCCCACGGCCGCGTGCCGGAGGATTGTCTCGATTGGCCTGTATTTGTTGGGGGTGCCGCCTTGGGGACTGAGATGGCCTCCACGGACGTGTTTGCTCGGCTGATGGGGCAGTTTTGAGAGGCAGTTGACGTTGTTGATTGGGGCGGCCATCGAGACCGCTAGGGAGTTTCCCGAGGCGGCAATTTTTTCATGATAAGCTTGCTCCCCCAGGGGAGGTGATGGGGGGAACCGCGGGGGCGAGCCGAATGGGTCGTCCTTTCCGGTCCAAGGGGGCTTCGGGGAGGCGCAAGGGGCGGGTGTGTGAATTTTTCAATAATGGCAAAAATCGGACGCGTCCCTGTGAAGTTTTCAGCAAGTGAGTCCTTGGTTTGCTGATTGTTTGAGGTTTGGTGCAGTTGTTGCTGCAGAGGGGGCAGTTTGATTCGTATGACTGAACAAATAGAGAGCGAAACCATTACCCTCGGCCGAAGACTGCGACTTTTAGAGCCGTTGGCTTGTTTCCAATCGCTTCCCGAGGAGTGGATGCGCAGTTTGGCCTCTGCGTTGGGCGTTGAGACTTTTCAGCCTGGTGCCACGATCGTGGAGGAGAGCCAAATTGGCTCGAAGCTGTACCTGATTGAGCGGGGTGAAGTGATCGTTTCGGCGAGAGGAGCTCACGGTCCGGTGATCCTTGGACACTTAGGGGAGGGTGAGAGTTTTGGAGAGATTGCGCTTTTGACGGATGAGCACCTCAGGCGTGCGACGGTCTGTGCGCATACGTCGGTAGTGCTTCTGAGCTTGGGCGCGGAGGAGTTCGATAAAATCGTGAAGACGTTTCCCGACGTTCGGATGGACTTGGTGGATTTGGTGAATACGCTGATGCAGAAGCGGTTACGTGCTTTGATGCGTGCCAAAATGGAGAAAGTGGGCACCTTTGCGTCAGGCAAGCTGTCCTTTTAGCCGGCGTTCTGGTGACTTTCGGGAGCTCGGAATCGGTTGCTCTGGGGAGAATTGGGGTGGGGGCGAGATCGGGAGAGTGGGTTGGTGCACTCGCAGGTACCCCCGCAGGCCTTGTTTTTTTGGCCTGCTCGAAGGCGCCTGAATAAAAAGAGCGCTGAGGCAGCGATGCCGGCCGCGACGAGCGTTTGGTCAAGGTTGGGAGACATCGGAAAGGCAGGGGTTCTCGTAGCTTATTCCGGAATTCAACGAGGTCACAGGGAGGTGTTAGCTCCAACCTAACAGCCTGCCCCCCTGGTAGATAATGAATGCTCCGAGGTAGGCCAAAAGGGTCAGATAAGCAAATTGGAAGGCAGGCCAACGCCACGAGTTGGTCTCCCTGCGGACCACGGCGAGCGTGCTCAGGCACTGCATGGCGAGGACGTAAAAAACCATGAGCCCGAGGCAGACGAGGGGAGTATAAACGGGGGTGCCATCGGCTCGCTTCTCGGCGAGCATTGTGTCTCGCAGCGACTCGCTCTGCTGGTTGTCCTCCTTTTCCACGTTGTAAACGATTCCCATCGTGGAGACAAAAACCTCGCGGGCCGCGAGGGATCCCACGAGGCCTATCCCGATTTTCCAATCAAACCCCAAGGGACGAATCGCCGGTTCGAGGGCCTTTCCAATGCGTCCTGCAAAGCTGTGGGCGATGACCTCTGAGCCCTTGGCGTCAGGGTTTTGAGGCTTCGGGTAGGTGGTGAGAGCCCAGAGCAACACGGACAGCGAGAGGATGACGGTCCCAGCCCTCTTGAGAAAAATCCATGCTCTTTCCTTCATCCGCAGTCCCAAGTCCCGCAGGGAGGGCATGCGATAGGGGGGCATTTCCATGAGGAGGACAGGTGTCTCGCTACGGAGGAGGGTTTTCTTGAATAGAAGGGCCATCAGGAAGGCCGCTCCAATGCCGAGGAGGTACATCGAGAGCATGATGGCGCTTTGTTGGAAAACGGACGCGTCGGGCAACAGGACTGCGATCATGAGCGCGTAGACGGGCAGTCTGGCCGAGCAGCTCATCAGGGGCGAAACCAAGATGGTCACCAGGCGGTCCTTGCGTTGCTCGATCGTGCGAGTTGCCATAATTCCCGGGATCGCGCAGGCGAAAGAGCTGAGCATGGGAATGAAGGATTTGCCGTGAAGACCGACGCGCGACATCAACCGGTCCATCATGAAAGCCGCTCGGGCCATGTAACCGCTATCCTCCAGAAGACCGAGGAAGAAGGTGAGGGTGAGAATTTGCGGTAAGAAGATGACCACTCCGGAAACGCCGGCAATGACACCATCCACGAGGAGCGATCGGAAATCACCTTCGGGGAGGTGCGACTGGACCCAATCGGCGAGCGCCGTGTGTCCGGCGTCGATCCAATCCATCGGGATTTTGGCCAGCGAGAAGATGGAGAGGAACATCAGCGTCATTGCGCTGATGAAAGCGAGGGAGCCCCAAAGGCGATGCGTGAGGACGCGGTCGAGCCGGTCTGAGAGGGTGAAGGTGTGAGTGGCTGACCCGCGTACTGCGGCTTGGCAGATTTGAGTGATCCACTGGTAACGAGCGTCTACGGCGGCCGAGATCGGGTCGATTCCGGCTGATATCAAGCGCTGTTGAGCCTCAAGAATGAGAGCTCTCACCTCCGGGCTGACATGGAGTGAGCTCTGGAGCTGGGACTCGCAAAGGCCGAGAAGCAGAAGGGCTTCCGAGAAGCGCGCCGTGTCAGGGGCATTGAGGAAGGGGGCGATCCTGCGAGCCTCGGCTTCGAGCGCCGCCGGCATGGGAGCGCATCGTGCTGGGGGAGGGAGATCCTTCCGCGAAATAGCCTGGCGAAGGGCGATCATTCCGACGCGCTTTGTCGCTACCAGGGGAAAAACGGGAATGCCGAGGGATTGGGACAGAACCTCCGGGTCGACGACGATGCCGGCCTGCTCGGCATTATCGAGCATGTTGAGCGCGAGAACCGTGGGGATGCCCAACTCGAGCAACTGAGAGACAAGGTAGAGGTTGCGTTCCAGGTTTGTGGCGTCCACGACGGCGACGACGAGGTCCGGACACGGGGTGCCAGGGGCGCGACCCAGGAGGACATCGCGTGAGATGGCCTCGTCAGGAGATCTCGCCTGCAGACTGTAGGTTCCTGGAAGATCGAGGACAGTGATGGGTTGACCCTGATTTCCGTAAAAAGTCCCCTCTTTTTTCTCCACCGTCACGCCGGGGTAGTTACCGACTTTTTGTTGAAGGCCCGTGAGCGCGTTAAAGAGGGTGCTTTTGCCGCAATTGGGGTTCCCGGCAAGAGCCAGTCGTTGCGTTGAAGAACTTGGAGTGGGCGGTCCCGCTTGCGTTTCGCCTTCGGTCCCGACGGTCTGTGCGGGATTCATAGGCGCTCTATCCAAACGCCCTCCGCTTCGGATTTGCGCAGAGAAAGGTGGTAGCCGCGAACCCGCACTTCCATGGGGTCCCCCAACGGTGCGAAGCGGATGACCGCGCATTCGGTACCCACGGTGAGTCCCATCTCCATGAGTCGCTGACGAATCGGGGCGGAGAGCGTCATCGAAGTGACTCTTCCTTTTTCGCCGACACCGAGGTGGCTCAATGCGAGGGCGGCCATGGCTTTTTAGGCGGCAATTGGTTCGACCAAAATTTGGTCTCCCAGCGCCCGACCGATGGCGAGACGTGTTCCGTAGAGGGAGCAGATGATGGCTGCTCCTTCCGTAATTTTGGATACCACGCAGGATTCACTGAAGCCCAGCTCACGCAAACGGAGGCATTCTTGGCAGTCGGACTGGATGGCCACGATCTTGAGCCGGATTCCGCATTGGGCGGAACAGAGGGTGACGCAGCGGAGGGGGGGCATGGGGAGAGTATGCCTTATTGAGAATCTGTCGCAATAGAAATGAGACACATTCTCGATTGAGAGGGCCACGCGAAGAAAAACGGAGGCCGGCTCGGTTTTTCTGAGTGGAGGCTTTCGCGTTTGATGGCCAGCAATTCGCACTGCCGCCGCACACTGATCCGGGAGTGGGGACTTTCCCCCGTGGTTTTCCACATGGATCGATCTCTCGCTCCCCGCACTTTTTTGAGAGCCAATCGATCTCCACGACCAGTAGGCCAATTTTGCGCTCCGGTCGTTCTTACCGCGTTAGGGAGGATTGCTCTCGCGCCTTGCAGTCTCGGCCCTGCTCAAACACGTTCGCCGACTATTATGACTGGCATTCGCACACCTCGCGTTGTGTTGCTCCTCGCTTCCGTCTTCTTGGGGCCATGTTTGGCGCGGGCTATCCCGGGTGGTTTATTAAAGGCCCCGGTGCATAGCGAACCAATCCGCAATGCGGCTGCTTATGCAATCCAAGCTCAGGAGCGTCTTCTACAGACAGAAAAAGGTGCGGAAGGGAGTAAACTCAAGCTGGTGAAAATAATCGCTGCCCGGGAGCAGGTGGTTGCTGGGATGAATTATCACCTCAAACTTTTGGTAAAGGCGAATCACAAGGACCGGCAGGCCGACGTTGTCGTGTGGTGGCAGGCATGGAGACAACCGGAGCCTTACGAGCTCACTTCTTGGAAATGGATCAATGATTAAGGAATTCCATTCCCTTGGAATCCCCGTGGCTTCCCCAGCCTAGGCTGATCCCATCACCGTGGTCCTTGCTGGAGGGAAAGAAACGGCTGCTTCAGCAGTTGCCTGTCGTCATTGGTGGATCGGTTTTAGATGACCCAGTCATCCCAGGAGCCCCCGCGCTTGTCCTTGTTGAGGATGCAAAGTTGGCGTTCCTCGTAAAAAACCAGCGAACGTGGAGGGACGCTGTGGGTTAGAAAAACGCTGGCCGCGATGGTGGACCCGGCTCCCACGACCGTATCGCCGCCCATGATGGTGGCTCCGGAATAGAGGGTCACGTGGTCCTCTACGGTGGGGTGACGTCTGACTCCGCGCAGGGCTTGTCCGCCGGAAAGGGATTTCGCGATGAGGGAGACGCCTTGATAGAGTTTGACGTGGGAACCGATCACGGAGGTCTCGCCGATCACAACCCCCGTGCCGTGGTCGATGAAGAAGTGGCTTCCGATTCGCGCGCCGGGATGGATGTCGATTCCGGTGCGGGCGTGGGCCCATTCCGTCATCATTCGGGGAAGAAGGGGCACGTCGAGGTGGTAGAGTAGATGGGCCATGCGCTGGATGGCGATGGCTTCGAGAAAGGGGTAGGCCACGATGATCTCGTGGGTTCCAGAGGCAGCGGGGTCCCCTTGGAATGCGGCTTGGACGTCTGTGCAAAGGAATTCGCGAACCCTCGGGAGGGCCTCCATGAAGGCGAGTAGGACGTCACTCGCGGCGGAGGCGGTGGGAGAGCTCTGGTGAAGGCGGACACTTTTGCCGAGCTCCTCGAGGAGTCGGTCTGCCACCGAGTAAATCCGATGTCCGGTGACGCGAGCGAGGTGTTGGGAGTGGATGGGTTCCTGGTCGTGGAATCCGGGAAAGAGCAATTGGAGGAGGTCTTCGCAGATGGATGCCAGCGCGCGTTTGGAGGGCAGGTTAGAGCCGTCGATGTTATTCATGCCGCCGGCCGAGCGGTAGGACTGGAGGATTTCGTCTCTGATTTTGCTGAGATTGAGTTCCATCGGAGGAGGACGGTGTGGGTTAACCGGGGCGGCTTCAACGCTGAAACCTTCCGGTTATCATCGTTCTTTGGCTGGGACGGAACTGTGTTTTTTTGTGCCGTGAGCCGAACTGGCTTCTATAGTGGAAGGGATGAAAGGCTCAGATTTTCGGGTGTCTGCTCTGACGCGGCGCGATTGGATGGGGGGCATGGCGACCCTGGCATCCGCGGCACTGGTGGCCCGTGGGGAGGGAAACGAGGGAGGTGGTCTGAGGCAGTCCGTTGCGCACTGGTGTTTTGCGAAAAGCCAATGGGCGTGGAGTTTGGAGAAGACCTGTTCGGTCGCGGTGGACTTGGGTTTCCGCAGTGTCGAGTTGCTTGCTCCCGAGCAGTTGGTGACTCTGAAACCCTTCGGTTTGGAGTGTGCGATGGTTTCGCTCAACCTCAGTCGGGGTCCCGGTTTTGCGTATGGATGGAATCATCCCGGCAACTGGCCGATGCTCGAGGAGGCGACGAGGCTTTCGGTGGACGCGGCGGCGGCGTTTGGCGCTCCCAACGTGATTGCTTTTGTGGGGATGCGGCGGCGCGATCCGGGGGGGGCGGAGGGAGTGGAATGGAGTGATGAGGAGGGGGCAACTCAGTGCGCTGAGGGGCTCAAAAAGGTGGCTGGCTACGCTGAACGCAAGGGGGTGAACATTTGTTTGGAGATGCTCAACAGCCGAGATGGCTCCGCGCCCATGCTGGGGCACCCAGGCTACCAGGGGGACCATGTGGATTATTGTGTGCGGATTCTGGAAAGGGTCGGTTCGCCTCGGGTGAAGCTGCTTTTTGACGTGTATCACGCACAAATCATGGACGGAGATTTGGTGCGACGGATCCGGCAGCATCGGACATGGATTGGCCACGTGCATACGGCGGGTGTTCCTGGCCGGGGCGAATTAGACGCGGGCCAGGAGGTGTCTTATCCAGCGGTGGCTGCAGCGCTGAGAGAGATCGGGTACACGGGTTTTGTGGGGCACGAATTTTTGCCGACGCGGGACCCGGTGGAGGGTTTGAGGGAGGCCATGCGTGCGTGCCGTATCTAGGGGCGGGGATGGATTGGGGCAGCCAGCGATGATTCCGAGGGGAGGTTGTTTGTGAACGTGAACGCGTCGTTTTTGTGTCCGCATTGTGCGTTGCCGGTGGAAGCGGGGCCGGAGTTGTTCGGGTTGGAATGCGCGTGCCCGGGGTGCGGAGGGAACTTCGTGGTGCCGCTGGCCTCAGCGGCGCCAATCAGCCCAGGAGAGCATGAGCAGGCTCAGCGGGAACTAGAACGAATTTTGAGGGAGAACGAGCGTCTTCAGGCGGAGTTGCGCGAGCATGTCCTCAAGCAGCAGGGCTGGGAGACGGACATGGGTCGGTTGAGGGGTGAGATATCCGAGGCGCGGATGCGGGCGGAGACGGAGAAGGCGGCGTGGGATAAACAAAAGGAGGGGTTTGAAAAGGATCTGGGTCTGGCGCGCAAAGAGGTCACTGATTTGAAAAAAAATAGCGCGGAGAGGGCGGAGGCCGCTCGGCTTCGGGAGGAGGCTTTGCGGCGGGAGGCGGAGCAGCATCTCGGGCGTCTCAGCGCGATGAGCTCGGAGTTGGAGCAACTTCGCAAACAGATCCGTTCCCTGGAGGCTTTACCTCAGGGGCAGGTGCCGGAGATGTGGGCCTTTTCGAGTGCGCCCCCGGCGGAAAATCGCTGGATTTGGAGTGCCAGCGTGGCGCTCGCTGTTGGGGCGCTGGTGGGTGCTTGGGGGACAGGGCAACTGATGAGGAGGCCCAACTTCCGGCAGCCTCCTCCGGAGCCGCGCGGCGCACGGGTAGCGCCTTTGGAAGCGCAAAAACTGGAAGCGCCCACGGTCCCGGAGCCCTCCGGCGATTTACCTTCGAGTCGTGAACTGCCGCAGAATCCTGAACCTCCCAAGAGTGCGCCGATTGCGAGTGAGGTGCCCAAGGAGGGCGAAATGGGCTTACCCCAAACTTTTCTCGGGGCGCAGCTTGGTGGGAAAGTGAAGGATTTTTTGGACCGTGAGCCGCTCGGCTTGTGGCGTGAAAAGGGGGGGCGATTTCACCGGAAATGTGAGTTGCAAGGCGCTGATGTCGAGGCGGTTTTGATGCCTGATCGGTTGGGGCGTTTGTTGGTGGGAGCTTACGTCAGGGTCTGCGCGAGTGAGCCCGAAAAACTGGCCCCTTTTCTCGAGTGGGCGGTCGCGGTGCAGGATGATTTCGCCGAGCGGCACGGTGAACCAACCCAAGTCCATCAAGTGCAGGAAGCCAGTGATGATCAGAGCGTGGTTGGTCGGATCGCGGCTGGGGCCGACTACTACGAGGCGCATTGGCGGCGCCCCGGGGAGGATGGTGAAATTTTGTTGAGCGTTCGTTCTCTGAACGAGCGAAGCGTTGTTTTTCGGCTGGAAATCCGTAGCGCGGCTCTGTCGCGAGAGTACTTTCAGGCGCCGTCTGCCGAATCTGCGTCAACCCCTGTCCCTCGCTAAAAAAAACCGTGCGGAAACGGATTCCGCACGGCTTTGAGAGACAAGTTGGTTATTTCTTTTTTTTGCCCTCTGGTTTAGCCGAAAACTCTTCCAGGGTGAGTGATCCATCGCCATCGGCATCGAGCGTCTTGAATTTCTCCTTCGCTTTTTCAGCGTCCTTCGCCTTGGCGGTGAATTCGTCGACGGAAACCTTTCCGTCACCGTTAGTGTCGAGTTTTTTGAAGGACTCCTCGGGGCTGTGTTTTGGCTTTTCACCCTTTTCCTTCGCAAAAGTCAGAGGAGCGCTCAGAGCGAGGAGGGCCGCGATGGCGGTAACGATTCTCATTGGTATAGATGGGGGTTCGATTGTTTGGGGAAAATGTTCCCGTAGGAGAAACCCCGGCGAAATCGTTTGGTCGCGCAAGTTTTTGAAGCGTTTTTTTCGGCAGGATCGATTCAGAGATCGAGAGGGATCCCTGGTTCCGCTCGGAAAAACTGAGCGTCGGGTAGCAGGGACCGGGTTTGCTCCGTCAGCCAATCGATGGCAGGGGGCTCTCCATGGACAAAGACGACTTTTCGGGGCGCCGTTTTGTGCAGATAATCCACGAGGCTTTCCCTGGACCCGTGGGCGCTAAAGCCAAAGGTCTCGACCCGGCACCGCAACACCTCAGGCTCTTGGGTGGGAGAAATCATGATGGACTGCCCTGGCGCGGTGTTTCGAAGGCGTCCCGCGGGGGACTCCGGGTCTGCATAACCGACAAAAAAGATCCCGTGGGCCGGGTTCGGAATGAATTGGCCGGCGATCACATTGGAGAGGGTGTTTTCGGTCATCATCCCACTCGAGAGAGCGTAGATCCGGCCCGGACGAATCGAAAAACGGCTCAATTCGCGTCCGCTAATCGTGAAGGGGGCAACGCTCTCCAAAAGATCCAGCCCTGGATGCTGGCGAGTGGATGCCGTGGCCAGCCTGTCGTGGATCTCCGTGAGCTTTGTGCTCAGTCCGCCGATGTAGATGGGGCATTCGGGCAACTCTCCCTGGCGCCGCAGGTTGTGGATCATCGTGAGGAGCTCCTGGGTTTTTCCCAGAGCGAACACGGGAACCAAGACGCTGCCCCCTTGCGCAAAAACTTCTCGAATGGCCGCAGCAAACCTCAGTTCCTCCTGTTGTCGCGAAAAATCAGGTGCCTCGGGGGTCGCCCCTCGGGTGCTTTCAATCAATACCGTGTCCACTCGATTTTGCGACAACTCGGCGGCGCGCATCAGGGACTGATCCCGAAAATTGATGTCGCCGGTGTAAAGCAACCGCTCTCCCTCCGCCTCAATCACAACGGATACCGATCCTAGGATGTGTCCCGCATCCTCGAACTGGAGGCTCACATCTGCGGAATCGCCAGTACGCAACCGCTCTCCCTCGAGGCTGAATCTCTGGCGTAAAGGCACGGACCGAAAGCGGCGGGTGCAAGAGGTGGCATCCCTGTGCGTAAAAAGAGGGTAGTCCGGTTGCCCCGCCTCTTTGCGTTTCAACATCACGTTCACGGAATTGTGCAGCATCACATCTGCAAGCTGAAGTGTCGGTTCCGTCACAAAGACCGGAGCTTGTGGGTGCTGTCGCATCAGCACTGGCAAAGATCCCAGATGATCCTGATGTGCGTGGGTGAGAACGATGGCGTCGACAGGCTTATCCTTGAGAGCTTCCAGCATCGGAAGGGAATCGAGGCCCTCGAGTTTTGGATGGCCCCCACAGTCGAGCACGATGCGGCGACCGGCGGTTTCGAGAAGGTAGCAGTTGGCGCCAATTTCGATTTGGCGGGTCAGATTGGTGAGGCGAAAAGCGGCCATGAAAATTCAAGAGTCCCGCCTGAAGAAAAGGGGGACGATGATCAGATCAGTTTAAAGAAAAAGAGAGACCGCCAGAGGATTGCGACAAGCAGGGTCAGACTACCGTTGCTGCCTTCCGGCCCTGGCGGGGTTCGCCCGCCCTAAATCCGCATCCCCTGACGGCAAACGCAGTATGGGGGTGTTTCTCCGGAACTCAACCGTCTGTCGCGGGAATTTTGCCGATATCGCTCTTGCAACGTTTTCTTGAGAGGGAATGATCAAATTCGAAGCTGGCGGGTGTGCCCTGTGTTTTCCCGACGGCGATGATATCGTTTTATCCCCCTAAGAAAATCCTCCACCATTTATCTTCTTATGATTCGCTTGCTGCTTGTCGCAACAATCGTTCTTTCGGCGCTCTCCGCGTTTTTTGCTTTCCAAACGCGTGTTCGCGGAACGCAGTGCTCGGAGGAAAGAGATGCCGCACGGAAGGGGCTGCAGGAGGCGCAACATCGTCTGACGAAAGGCAATGGCGAGAAGAAGGATCTTGAGGCCAAGCTCAAGGAAATTGAGGTCAAGAGTGACAAGCTGAAGCAGGATTCGGAGAAAATGAGGTCTGATCTCGCCCATTTGCAGGCTGAGTCGACGCAAGCTTCTGCGGCGGTGAAGCTGAAGGACGCTGAGATTTCAAAGCTGAAAGAGGAAATGACGCGCCAGAAGCCGGAAGAGCCCAAGCCGGCGATGGCCGAGGCGGAGGCCAAGATCGCTGAACTCCGAAATCAGTTGGAGCGGTCCCAGCAAACGGCTCAGGAGTTGGAGAAGCGAGCCGAATCCTTGGCCCAAAAGCTCGAGGAGTCTGCCAAGAAGAAGGAAATCGAGGTGATGAAGAAGGCAGCTGTGGCTCAAAAAGAAGCGGTGAAAAATGTGGTGGGGCGAGTGCTCGCCTACAATGAGGGCTGGAACTTTGCCGTTTTGAGTATTGGGGACCGCCACGGGGTGACGCCTGAGAGTCAGTTGGAGGTTCGTCGGGATGGCATTGTAGTGGCGAAGTTGCAGGTAACTCAGGTCCAACCGACTCAATGCACGGCTGGGGTTGTTTCCCAGAGCACTGGCAAGCAACTCAAATTCTTGAGCAGCGATTCGGTGGTGTTCTCCCGACAACAACCCTCCAATGGTCTGGAAACGGCCTTGGTACCCTAAGTTCATGAAATACTTAAGGTGGCTGGTCTTGGGTTTCTTCGCGTCCGGGGCGTTTTGGGGCTGTTCCTCCACGCATTCTTCCGATTCTGATGATGCCGTCAGTTCGATTCCGTGGAATCGTCCGGCATCGTGGGAGGGCCGAGGAGCGATGGGGGGGATGATGATGAACAATCGTTGAGGCGCCCCTGGCTTTTCGTAGACGATCACCGGGAGTCCCCGCTCCGGTAAGCCGTCTCAATTTATCTCGGGAGTTGCCGGGAACTTTCCCGGTCCATCATGCTTCCATTTAAGTTTTATGAAGTACCGCACATACCTAATTTTTGGAGCACCCGGCGCGGGGAAAGGCACGCAAGGCAAGATTTTGGGAATGATCCCCCGTTTTTTTCACTGTGCCTGTGGAGACGTCTTCCGGTCGCTGGATACGCGGACCTCGCTCGGGCAAACGTTCCTCGAGTATTCGAGCCGCGGCCAGCTTGTGCCAGATGAGCTGACGGTGAAGTTGTGGATGGCTGTGATCGGTGACATGGTGGGCATGCACAAATTTAAGCCGGACATCGATTCTTTGGTTTTGGATGGCATTCCGCGGAATGTGGACCAGGCAAGAATCATGCAGGACATGCTTGATGTGCGGAGAGTCTTCCATCTGGCCTGTTCAGACCGCGAGGCGTTGATTTCCCGGCTGAAAAAGCGTGCGCTGAAAGAGAACCGGTTTGACGACGCGAATGAGGAGACCATTCGGAGGCGCTTGAAGGTCTATGAAGACGAGTCTTCGCCCGTCTTGGAATTTTATGGGCCCAAAGTGGTTGTCAACATTGACGCCACGCAAGCACCGGTGAAGGTGGCGCATGACATTTTGTCGGCCATTTTGACAGGCCGCGTCTCTTAATGGCGATGCGAGTGCTATTTTTGGGCACAGGTGACATCGGTGTTCCCACCCTGCAATGGTTGCTGTGCTCGTCTCATCAGGTCGTGGGAGTTGTCACACAGCCTGACAAGCCGGTGGGACGTCATCAGGAGTTGCACGTCTCGAAGATCAAGCAGACGGCGCTTCGCGCCGGCCTCATGGTCTTTCAGCCGGAACGAATTCGAGAGCCCGGGGTCGTTGAACAGTTGCGCGGGTGTGCGCCCGACGTTGTGGTGGTGATGGCGTACGGGCAAATCCTGCCCCGCCCGGTTCTGGACTTGCCTTTGCGAGCATGCCTGAACCTGCATGCCTCCCTCCTTCCTCGATTCCGGGGGGCGTCTCCCATCCAGGCGGCCATCGAGGCGGGGGACGCGTTGTCTGGAATTACCGTGATGTACATGGCCGAGGGGCTCGATACTGGCGATATACTGTTGGAAAAATCCGTCCCGCTCAGGCGGCGCGAAACTGGGGGGAGCTTGCATGATCGTCTGGCGCTTCTGGCCCCAGAAGCGTTGGCCGAGGCTCTCGACCTTCTGGAGCGGGGCGAGGCACCGCGTTTAGCGCAGGATGCGAATACGGCGACTTATGCGGGGAAATTAACCCGGGAACATGGGCTGATCCAATGGGATAGCCCGCAGGGTGTTGATCGGCGAGTGAGGGCGATGAATCCGTGGCCCGGAGCCTTCACTTGGCTGCCCCTTTCTGGGGAGATCAAGAAGCTGAAGGTGTTTTCGGTGATTCCGAGTCGCCGGAGTTCAGGAGAAACCCCCTCCGGGACCGTCTTGCATGTGGAACCCCGGGGGATTTTGGTCTCGGCGGGCTCTCTCTCTGTGTGGCTCACCGAGGTGCAATTGGAGGGGAAACGACGGATGAGGGCATCGGAATTTCTGAGAGGAAATCCTCTGAAGCCGGGGATTGTATTAGGGAAGCACTCCCTTCCTTGACCCGGGAGACGCACCTAGCATCATCACGCGCCTTATGTCGCAAACTTCCCTCACTCCCGTTGTCCCGGCCAAGGGCTGGCACGTGCTCCATCTTTTTTACCGCATCGAGCAGGGGCAATGGGCTCTCTTAAGCCCCGAGGAGCGGATCGCGGCCAAAACCCATCTCACCGAGCTGATCCAGGATATCCGTGCCACTGAGAATACCCAGTTAATCGCTTTCAGTGTGGTTTCTCCCAAGGCAGATCTCGGTTTCATGCTGTTGACACCCGATTTGCACGCTGCCAACGCATTTGAAAAAAAGCTCTCGCTGGGGCTGGGCCCGGACGTCATGACGCCGGTCTACAGTTTCCTTTCGCTGACCGAAGAAAGCGAGTACGTCACCTCCTCTGAGGAGTATTCGGTGACCTTGGAAAAGGAGCAGGGATTGAAGCCAGGAACTCCCGATTTTGAGAAAGCACTGGGCGAGTTTCAGGCGCGGATGGCAAAGTACACGAAGGACAAACTCTACCCGCTTTTGCCAGTTTGGGAGGTGATCTGTTTTTACCCCATGAGCAAGCGGAGAGCACCCGGACAAAACTGGTACTCGCTCTCGTTTGAGGAGCGGAAGGCTTTGATGGCGGGACACGGACGCGTGGGGCGTCAATACCATGGGAAAATCCTCCAACTCATTACGGGCAGTACGGGCCTTGATGATGCCGAGTGGGGAGTCACCCTCTTCGCCCACGACACCTACTTCATCAAAGATATCGTTTACAAAATGCGTTTCGACGCGGTGTCGGTGAACTATGCGGAGTTCGGCGATTTTTACATCGGCCTGACTTTGCCTCTTGACGAGCTTTTCCGCCGCTTACTGCTTTGAGGCTTCGTTTGGAAAATCTGTTCGGCAGTCGATGACGACACTTTTTGAGAAGAGGGAGCAGCTCAGGGAGGTCCTGCGCCAGTTCTCTCCCATGCTCATTGCTTACTCGGGAGGAGTGGACAGCGCGTATCTCTTGGCCGAGGCGCGTTGTACTCTGGGCGCCGAAAAGATGCGGGGGGTTATTGCCGACAGTGCGAGTCTCCCGCGCAAAGCCCTGGATCAGGCCATAGCGCTCGCAGCTGCGTGGGATGTTCCACTGGAGGTGATCCGAACGGAGGAGTTAGACAACCCCCAGTACGCCAGCAATCCCGTTAATCGTTGCTATTTCTGTAAGGCGGAACTCTTTAAACAGTTGGAGCGCATGGCGGCAGAACGCAAATTTTGTGCGCTTGCCTACGGGGAAAATGCGGACGATGCGAGGCAGGTGCGGCCCGGGCGTCAGGCTGCCGCAGAGTTTTCCGTGCTTGCTCCTTTGCGGGAGGTCGGGTTGACGAAAGCGGAAATTAGGGCGCTCTCCCGTGAGATGGGATTACCCACAGCGGACGCTCCCGCTCAACCCTGCCTGTCTTCGAGGATTCCGCATGGGACCCCGGTGACCGTGGGCGCTCTCGCGATGGTAGAGGCGGGCGAGGAATGGGTGAGGAACCTCGGTTTCTCCGTCTTTCGCGTCCGCCACCTCATCCGAGAAAATGGGCACATCGCTGCGAAACTACAGATTGATCCTGCCGAAATGACGCGAATGTCCGAGTTGCAGGCGCAGTTGGAGTCGGGCCTCTTGGCTGTCGGATATCACAGCGTGGAGGTGGACCCCGAGGGCTATCGTTCCTCGTGAGTCAGTCTTCTGACCCGTAAGATTTGCCCGGGATAACAAACGGCCGGGCGCGGATAAGATGAGGCCCGAACCTCTCGAGAATAGCGGGTTGTGTCGCTTCCACAACGCAACCCACCGGTTCTTTTTGTCAGGGACCCAGCCACGACCTACCCGCGAATCTCCCGCAGCATCTGCTCGTTGGTGGGAAATTTTTTTAGATAGAACAAGAGGCGGTCGATGGCGTCCATCGGTCGACAACCGGCGAGACCCCGACGAATAAAATGAATCTTTTGAAGGGCGTCGGCCGGGATCAAAAGCTCTTCACGCCGAGTCCCGGACTGGAAGATATCCACGGCGGGATAGATCCGCTGTTCCGCAATTTTGCGGTCCAGAACCAGTTCCATATTTCCAGTTCCCTTAAATTCCTGAAAAATAAGCTCATCCATACGGCTTCCCGTCTCAATCAGCGCGGTGGCGACGATGGTGAGAGAGCCCGCCTCCTCCGTGTTTCGAGCCGCTGCAAAAAGCCGCCTCGGAATTTCAAGAGCACGGGCGTCGATGCCTCCCGACATCGTGCGGCCTCCACCCGAAAGGGCATTGTTAAAGGCGCGTCCCAGTCTTGTGATGGAATCTAGAAGGATAAAAACATCCCGCCCCGACTCCACCAGACGCTTGGCTCTTTCAATCGCCAGTTCTGCAATGCGAGTGTGGCTGCGCACGTCCATGTCGTTCGAGCTCGCCATGATCTCCGCCGTCGGAACCGTCAACTTGATCTCGGTCACCTCCTCGGGCCTTTCGTCCACAAGCAAAATCAGCAGTTTGACGTCGGGGTGATTTTTTACCAAGGCGTCCGCAATGTGTTGGAGCATGGTGGTCTTGCCCGTGCGAGGGGGAGCGACGATCAATCCCCGCTGCCCTTTGCCAATCGGCGCGACCAGATCAATCACCCTCGTCGTGTACCGATCCGGGCGCGTCTCCATTCGCAGCGGTTCCTGCGGATTGATGACCGTCAGCTCTTCAAAAGCGGGATAGAAACGTGAACGCTCCGGATCATCATCGTTAATCGATTCAATCCGATGCATTTGCTGGCCTCGTCCCCCTTTGCGGACATCGCCCTTCACCCACTGACCATCCCGGAGGTTGTATCGGCGGACCATCTCGGGCGAAACAAACACATCGGCTGCGTTTTGCGCGAAGCCCCGTCGGGCGTCCCGAAGGAAACCAAAGCCTTTTCCTGAGATCTCGATAATGCCTTCCCCGGAGTAAAGCTCCTCCTCGAGGGGGGGGGGCAGTTCCTGCCTCCCTTCTGTCGAATCATGAAACTCGTTGAATTCACGCCGATCGCCTCTTCGCCGCTCATGGCGGCCCCTTCTGCGGTCCGAGTGACGTTCCGGACGATGCTGCTCCTGGCGACTTTGGCGGCTCTCCTGATGTCGGTTTTCCAAGCGCTGGTCGGCGTGCAATTCACGGGGTACAGCTGCGGCTAAATTGGTGGTGTAAGGGGATGCCGGACTCTGATTCAGGGAAGGCGCGAGCTCGTGATTTTCGCCCAAACTCGCCTTCGATACCGAGAGGGGAGCCGGTTTTCCCTCCTGCTCCATTTGTTTTGCGACGTGAAGAGGCACGTACACGGGATATGTTTTTTTTGCAGAGTCCTGAGATTGCGCCGGCGCCGAAACCATCTCAGCGAGCGCGGCGCCCGGAGTCGTCTGCAGGGAAGGAGACTCCCTCGGAACGGCAGCTGGAAGTGGTTGTGCATTGGCTTCCGGTCCCTCATTGCCAACCGCTGCCGAGCGCGCGGTGCTTCGGCGCTTCTTGGAAGTCGGCTTCGTCTCGGTAGCGTCTTCTCCTGCCGACGGAAGCATCTGGGTGTCCGAGGGGTCGCCCGGAGCAGCGAGGGGCAGTTCGGCTTCTGGTTTTGATTTTGAAGATGCCCTGCGGACTGGTTTCTTTGCAGCGGCTTTTTGGGCAGGGACGGACATGCTCTCTGATCCCCCGAGGACTGCCTCGTCTGCAGCGCTTGTGGAATCGGGCTTCCTTCTCGATTTTACCTTCGGTTCTTCTTCCAAAGCCCCCAGCTCTGGGGGATTTACCGATTCCGGAGCTCGTATGGGTGACTGTTCGTCTGCAGTGCTTGTTTTTTTTGATTTGGAGCCCCGAAGCACCCTCTTCCGTGAGGGTGATTCTGGTAGGGACTGGCTCGGCTGGGTCTGGAGGGCAGGAGTTTCACTGGCAGACTCTGTCATAAGAATAGGCGGGTCAAAATTTGAACTGTCGAAATTGCTGGCTGCAGTCGGGGTCTTCGGTGGCCGTTATGATGGCGCGGGAGTGGATACTCCCCTTCAACGTCCGTGCGGGACATGCCCTGACGGAATACTGCAAACAAGGGGAGACATCCGGCGCCGAGAGTGGGTGCCATTTGTCAAACAAAAAAAGATTGTGTGTGTGGTGTCGGAATTGCCGGGGCGCGGATGTGATTCCGAGAAGGCGCTGTGAAACGCCGATGTGCTCCGGCAGTGAGGGAGGACCGTTTGGCGAGAACTCCACCTCAGGAGCCCAAACGGCACAGTTGCAACATCCCAGAGGACACGATGGTCGTCAAATGAAAAGGTTCTAAGCCGCGATGCTGATTCTTTTTTGCATCATTCATTCCGGGAGTCGTACGCGGAAGTTTGCCTTGAGCGAGACGGTCCCAGCGGTGGTCGATCCCCTGATCCCTCGCTTGACCGTTTTCTTCCCTCGCCGCTTTTGCGCTGTATGCTCCCGACGCCCACACCCCATGAAGCTTCGCAACCAACTCATTGCCCTTGCCTGTCTCTTTGCCTTTGTTGCCCTCGGTTTCCTGTATGTCCGAATGTGGGTGGTCCAAAAACCGAGGCAGATTATCCTGTTCGTCAGTGACGCTCTGGCCACACGCCCCCTGACGGCAGCTCGGTTGTATGCGGGAGGGGCTGATTTCCGGCTCAATCTTGAACAGTTTCCCCACACGTCTCTTCTGCGGAATCCGAGTGAGGAATTTGCAGTGCCGGATGCGGCTTCAGCCGCAACTGCGATTTCAACGGGGAGGCGCACTAAACACCGCTCAGTGGCTACAACCGGTACCGGACGCGCATTGGAAACCATTCTTGAAAAGGCCTCCAAGTCGGGACGAGCCGTCGGGCTCGTTTCGAATGCGACGCTGACCTCTCCTTCCATCTCCGCATTCTATGCGCATACCACCCGTCCTCACGAAACCGAGGGGCAAGCGCTTCAGTTGTTCGAGCGTGACTGGGTGACGGTGGCCCTGGGGGGGGGATGGGCCGATTTTCTGCCGGAGGGGGCTGAAGGTCGCCGCAAAGATGGCCGCGACCTTGTCAGCGAGTGGACCGCGAAGGGTGTTCAGGTCGTCAAGAGCAAGGCCGAGTTGGAGAGCGCCTGGGGAGGGGATGCGGGGCGTGTAATAGGGCTCTTCAGCTCCGGGCCCCTCGCATACTCAAACCAAATGGAGTCGGGTAGCCAGCAGCCCTCCCTTTCCGACATGACGCGTCGCGCGATTCGCCTGCTGCGTTCCTACCGCAGAGGCTACGTGCTGGTGGTGGATGCGGCTCTCTTCACTGCCGCTTGCGAGTCCAATCAGGGAGAAAGAGCATTGCGCGAGGTGCTTGCTTTAGACGAAGCGGTGGCTGTGGCGCAAAGGGAGGCGGGGGAAAAAGCGTTAATTTTGGCAGTCGGGCGTTACGGCACGGGGGGACTGACCTTGAGCGGATACCCATTCCGGGATCAAAAAAGGTCTGATTTTCTTGGGCTATCGCCGGAGGGGTATTCTTACCTGAGTTGGGCTTCCGGTCCAAATGGACCTGCAGTCGGCGCCACTCCGTTCCGGAATGAACCAGCCTCGCTTGCGTGGCCCTCCGCCCTGAGTACTGCCGAGGACATGCTCGGTTTGGGCAGGGGGCCGGGATCTGAGAGACTCTCGGGCTTCCTCGATAACACGGTGATTTTTTCGATTCTGAAGGACGCTCTCTAAAAGCTGCGACGCAGGGTAAAACACTTCCCCCCTCCGATCGAGGAGGGAGGAAATGCATCTCGAGGAACAAAGCCGCTCTACTTAGCCGGGGCGTTCCGTTTTGAAGGTCAGCCTGCCCGGTTCGCTAACTTCCACACGAACTGTGTCGCCCTCCCTGAATCGGCCTTCTAGGAGAGCGAGAGAAAGTGGGTCGAGGAGGCGGCGTTGTAAGGTTCGCTTGAGGGGGCGTGCACCGTAAACGGGGTCGTATCCCTCTTCTGCAAGGGTGCGTTTGGCTTCCGGCGAAAGCACCAGAGACAACTTTTGCACCTCCAAACGAGCCAAAATTCTTTGCAGCTGAATTTCCACAATATTTCCGAGATCTGTTTCGCTCAGGCGATCGAATAGGATCGTCTCGTCAATCCGATTGAGGAATTCAGGCCGAAAATGCTGGCGCAAGGCCTCGAGCACCAGCGCCTCGCGTTGCTCCGCATTTTCGGACTCCAGGATGTGCTGGCTGCCAATGTTGGAGGTCAGAATGAGGGCCGTATTCTTGAAATCAATCGTGCGTCCTTGCCCGTCGGTGATCCGACCATCATCCAAAACTTGCAGCAGGATATTAAAAACATCCGGGTGTGCCTTTTCGATTTCATCAAAAAGGACCACCGAGTAGGGCCTTCGGCGGACTGCCTCGGTGAGCTGGCCTCCCTCCTCGAAGCCCACATATCCGGGGGGCGCTCCAATCAGTCGAGCCACGCTGTGTTTCTCCATGTATTCAGTCATGTCGATGCGCACCATGGCGTTCTCGTCATCGAATAGGAATTCAGCCAAAGCTTTGGCCAGCTCAGTTTTACCGACCCCAGTCGGGCCAAGGAAAATGAAGGAACCGATGGGCCGATTGGGGTCCTGCAAGCCCGCCCGGGCCCGCCGCACCGCATTGGAGACCGCGGCCACTGCCTGGCGCTGGCCGATAACCCTCTGGGCGAGGCGTTTTTCCATGTGCAATAACTTCGATTTTTCTCCCTCCCTTAGATTCGAGACTGGAATGCCGGTCCACGCCGAGACCACCTGGGCGATGTTTTCCTCGCTGATCTCCTCTTTGAGCATCGCTCGTCCTCCCTGTTGAAGCTGATTGAGGCGAGCGGTGTGTTCCTGAACCTGCCTTTGAGCCTCGGGAAGGGAGCCGTATTGGATCTCACTCGCCTTTCCAAGGTCGCCTCGGCGCTGCGCCTGTTCCAGCTCGAGGCGGAGGGCCTCCAGTCGCGAGTTGAGCTCTCGGCTTTTTTGAATCTCCCCCTTCTCGTTATTCCACTGAGTCTTGAGTCGGTGGCTCTCGGCCTTCACTTCAGCAAGCTCCTTCTCAATCCGTTCGAGCCTCTCCTTGCTTGCCGAATCTTTTTCCTTTTGCAGAGCTTGCTTCTCCATCTCGAGCTGCATCCCCTGTCTCTCGAGTTGATCAATCTCCGTGGGCATGGATTCGAGCTCAATCTTGAGCCGGGCTGCGGCCTCATCCATCAGATCCACTGCCTTGTCTGGCAAAAACCGGTCAGAGATGTACCGATTGGAGAGAGTCGCTGCCGCGACCAGGGCGGAGTCCGCAATCCGCACCCCGTGGTGGATCTCGTACCGTTCTTTCAAGCCTCGCAGGATGGCAATGGTGTCCTCCACGGTCGGTTCGTTCACAAAGACCGGTTGAAAGCGTCGCTCCAGCGCGGGGTCTTTCTCGATGTGCTTGCGGTACTCGTCCAACGTTGTGGCTCCAATGGTCCGTAATTCGCCCCTGGCGAGAGCCGGTTTGAGCATATTGGACGCGTCCATGGAGCCCTCTGCCGCTCCGGCTCCCACAATGGTGTGCAGTTCATCAATGAACAGAACGACCTGGCCCTGGGTGTCTTGGACCTCCTTCAGGAAAGCCTTCAGTCTCTCTTCAAATTCTCCCCGAAACTTGGCTCCGGCGACCATGGCGCCGATATCAAGCGCTACCAAACGCTTGTTTTTGAGCGATTCGGGCACGTCACCAGAGACAATCCGTCGTGCGAGCCCCTCGGCGATAGCCGTCTTCCCGGTTCCCGGTTCCCCGATGAGCACGGGGTTGTTCTTGGTGCGCCTGGAAAGCACCTGCATTACGCGACGGATCTCCGAATCGCGGCCAATGACGGGGTCAATTTTCCCTTTTTGCGCCATGGCCGTCAGGTCTCGCCCATACTTTTCAAGGGTTTGATACTTTGCCTCGGGGTTGGGGTCGGTGACTCGTTGAGAGCCCCGCACCTGCTGGAGAGCGGAGAGTAATTGCGGCCGCGCGACTCCGGCTTCCCTCAACAACCTTGCCGCAGTTCCCTTGCCCTCGCTGAGTGCAAGCAGGTAGTGCTCGGCGCTGAGGTACTCGTCCTGCATGCGCTTTCTCTCGCCGTCTGCGGCTTCTAGGCTGGCGAGCGCGTCGCGCCCGAGCGCTGGCGGGGCACCACCTCCGTGCAAGACCGCGCGCTTTTGGAGCTCAGAGTCCAACAGGGCCTTAAGGTGGGGGATGGAGACTTTCAGAGCCTCCAGGAGCGGAGTGGTTATACCTTCTGCTTGCGATAGGAGCGCAGCTAGGAGGTGCTCGTTGTCGACCTCGGTGTGGCGCTTTTCAGCGGCCATTTCCTGGGCCGATTGGAGGGCTTGCTGGAATTTTTCAGTGAGTTTATCAAATCTCATAGGGTATCGCGTGTTTGGGTTCCGGAGCGCATAAACCCTGCCAGTCGAAATTTCTCTGTAGATTGGGGCATATTGTCTCTTATGTGCGGCAATGTGGACTGGTGACCTGTCGCAAATGTGCGTCATAATGACGCTCGCGGTGTTGGCCCGAATGCGGTTTCTTACCCTTTTACGGGATTCGCGGCGGTTTTGGGTGTTCCCTCCTCAAAAAATCGCCCCTCCCGAGATTGCCGAATTTTTTGCTAATCAACCCGCCTCATTTGTCCGACAATCTCACTGAGATATGCCCAACACAGTAAATACGCTTCAGAGTAATGTGCTGGCTGACGAAGTCTCCAAAAGGCTCACCAAAAATTTTGAGTCTCTCTCGGAGAGCCGAGTTCGTATTTCAACGGGTTCACGTCTTTCTTCGGTCTCAATCGATGTGGGGGCGTTTTCAGCTGCTTCGCGAATTGCAGCAGCTTTCTCATCCGCAGCGGCCACCGCACAGAACGTGCAGAACATGCTTTCCCTGCTCCAGACACAAGAGGCGGGGCTTCAAGACTTGGCCCAACTCGCCCTTCGCCTCAACGAGCTCACGACAAGGGTCGTCAAGGATTCAACAAAATCGGCCTCAGACAAGGATTCGTTCATCCCAGAGTTTGAGGCGATTGGTGCTGAAATCGAGCGTGTTGCTTTAATCACTTTCAACGGTCAGACAGTATTCCGTGATGGTCAGGAGACAATAATTGACGTGGCCCTGAATCAGGATGAAACCCAAAAGGCCAATGCAACCTTGTTTGATCTGGCGGATGGAGCGACTGGCATTGTGCGTTTCATGCTGCAGAGTCCCACCACAATCGACGTGATTGATGCGATGTCGACGGACACGGTGCCCGCATTCGTTGACGAGGTCAGTTCGATGCTCGCGAAAAACGGTTCCGAGCAGTCCCGACTGAAATCCGCACTTGAGGGCTTGGACACATTGGTCCGCGACTTGGATCAAGCTCACGATCGTGCGGTTGGGATGGATGCCGCCGCGGAGGCCGTCCGACTTTCCAAGCTTTCACGGCGGACCGACATGGCAGTTTCCATTTTTGACCAAGCTGGGAGGAGCAATAGTTTTCTCCTAAGGCTACTCAGCCCGGGCTAGGATGAGATGGTTGTCCTTGATCGCTACCCGTCGAGGGGCTTAAGGGCGAGAGGGCAGCTTGTCTCGGTTTTGTGGGCCGAAGCTTTTCTCAGTAAGGGCCTGTAGGGCGGTGAGGTTGGAATCCTCCCTCCGTTTTTTGGATTCTACGGGCAATCCGCCTTTTATTTCCGTGAAACTTCCCCTTTTTGCAAGGGGATCACTTTGA
>JBANFR010000006.1:0-51277 GCA_037975925.1 Verrucomicrobiota bacterium | reverse complement strand
GCCGCGAGCCGTGACCGGAAGAACCCCTTGCAGCGCTCCATGCTTCACCACCACCACCTCGCTGTGCAAAGCGACCGTCGGACACACGTGCCAGGGAATCCCAAAAAGGTGATCTCCGGGCGCGTAATCATTTGCGTGAGCCGTTTGAATCACGAGGTGTTCCTCATTGTGGGCGAGCACGGTGACGTCCGGTAGATCCGGAAAAACCACCCGTGGATGCGGCATTTCGCTCCCCACCGCCTTGTGCCCCAAATCCAGGCAGAGCAGCCGGGGCCCTGGCCGACTCACGACTCGCGCAAGAAGAACCGCCGCCGGGAGATAGTCCATGTCCTGGAAACGAGCTCCATAACCGGCATCCCAAAGAATCAGCGTCCCCGGACTGCACTCAACGTCGGCACGCCGGGCATGGAAAGGAAAGGTGGGGGTGCCACCGACCACAGTTCTGGGGACAGACAACCCCGCGCTCTGGAGCGACTCCCTCAACGCCCAAACAGGCTCAAATGCCGCCTCGCAAGCACGGGCACGCTCCACCGGGTCCGATTGATGGAGGTGACCGTCGTACGCGTGCAGTCCCGCACAGCGCAGCCCGGGGATCCGGGAAATGACACTATAAAGGGCGGCGGCTTCTTCTCCCGGAAGGATGCCCGTCCGGTTCTGGCCGACATTGAGATCGACCAAAACTTCGATCTCGAGGGCATGCGAAGCGGCGACAGTGCCGAGAAGCCGGGCCGTGGGTTCGTGGTCGCATAGGGTTGCGAAGCGGAGGTGCGGAAAACGGCGGATCAATTCGACAAAACGCGGGAGATTCGGACCGACCGGTTGTTGAGCAAGAAGGATCTGAGGAACCCCCACGACCGCGGCCATTTCGGCTTCCGCGATCGTAGCGGTTTTGCATTGGCGGATGCCCGCCTCCAACTGAAGCCGCGTGATCTCCGCCAGCTTGTGCGTCTTCAGGTGCGGGCACAGCCGCCCGACATCGCCCACGGTGGCAATCATACGCTGAAGGTTCGCCTCAATCCGGTCCCAGTACAGCACCAGCGAGGGCGAGGGGATGCGGTGCACATCCGTAAAATGCATCCAGCTCATGGGTGCGGGCGCGGAAATGCTCACGAAACGAGTTCGAACACAGCCTCAATTTCCACCGCAATATTGCCCGGAAGCGGCCCCATCCCCACCGCACTGCGCGAGCCGATGCCGGCCTCCCTGCCGAATACCTCGGCAAACAATTCGCTGCACCCGTTGATGACCTTCGGATGCTCGAGGAAATCCGGAGCGGAGTTGACCATCCCGAGCACTTTGACGACGCGAGCAATCCGGTCGAGAGAACCGAGTTCCGCCCGCAGCGTGGCGAGGATCGCAAGGCCGACCTGGCGCGCGGCGAGAGCTCCCTCTTCAAGAGTCAACTCGGCACCCACCCGACCGCAAATCAGCGAGCCATCGAGCCGCAGGGGACCGTGGCCGGACACGTAGGCCATTCCGCGGGAAACGGTCAGCGGACGATACACCGCGACGGGTTTCGGTGCGGGCGGAAGCTGAAGGTGAAGCGATTGGAAGCGTTCTTCGTGGGTCATGGGATGGGGAATTGGAGAGTGGGCGATTGGAGGATGAGTTGGCAGAACTCCGCGATGTGGGGGAGGAGATGCCTTCCTTTGCGGTGTGCGAGCACCACGGATTCTGTGCCAAAAATCCCGCTCAGGTCGCGGAGGTGGAGCGGAGAAGGGCTGGGGGAATTCCGGAGTAAATCATGGGCTAGCAATGGGCTCATCGAGGTGATGGCGACGCCAAGATCGCGCTCGACGAAACGGGCAAGCACCGAGGCCGAAGAGCTTTCGAGGACGACGTTGAGCGCATCCAGCAAACCGGCCTCCTGGAAAATGCGCTCCACGCGAAAACGGGCATTTGTGGCTTGGGCGGGAAAAAGGAGCGGAAACGGAGCAAGACCCCCGAGGGTGATCGCGGATTGGGACGCGAGGGGGTGCCCGGAGCCACACATCAAGACAAAGGGATAGTGGGTCCAGGGCCGGGCTTCGATGGAAGGAGGCCAGGGGCTTTCGTCCAAAGAGCCGATGATCGCCAGATCCGCGCGGCCCGTTTCCAAAAGAGGCAGCGCTTCTTTGGAGGGCTTTTCAACGAAGGTGAAACGCACATCCGCATGGGTCTGGCGGTACGTCTGGACGGGCGCGAGGAGTTCGTGGGCGAGGAGGGTGGAGGTCGTGGCCACGGTGAGCTTGCGCACAATGTTGCGACGGCGATCCAGGAAAACGGCTTTGAGCGAATCGAAGCTTTCGACCAGCGGAGACACCAATTCGAGCAGGAGCGCACCGTCCTCTGTGAGAGAGACCTGCTGGCTTTCGGTACGCAAAAGGCGCGTGTCCAACTCCTCCTCCAAAGAGCGGACCTGCTGCCACAGCGAGGCCTTCGAGAGGGCGAGAGTTTCGGCGGCCTCGGTGAAGCTGAGGGTACGAGCGACCTCGCGAAAGGCGCGGAATTGCCGAAAACGAAGCTCTTTGAAGTAGCGTCGAGGAGGCTCAAGGGGGTTTGAGCGGGAGCGAGGCATGGGAGGGGAAAAGGCCGGAGAGGAACGCGGCGACAGGGGAAAGCAATTACGCGCACGGAGGCCTGCGGGCAACGCTGTCATTGAAAAACGATCCGAACAGATGTTCGGTGCATACGAACAGCGGAGCACGGCGCGCGGCAGTCAGTTCGCACGGGGCTGCCATCCCTTCAGGATGGCCGGTTTTTTGCGGGCTGTCCCGGTGGTCGCGCAAGGCGCGACGCACCGGCTAATGGCCTCCAAACCTTTGGTTTGGGGAATGATGGGGCTCGTGTCTCGCCCTTCCCACGAGGAGTCAGTCCGGCATGGACGGGCATGGACGGGCATGGACGGGCATGGACGGGCATGGACGGGCATGGACGGGCATGGACGGGCATGGACCGGCGTGGACCGGCGTGGACCGGCGTGGATCGGCGTGGATCGGCGTGGATCGGCGTGGATCGGCGTGGACCGGCGTGGATCGGCGTGGATCGGCGTGGATCGGCGTGGATCGGCGGGGTTCGGCGGGGTTCGGCGTGGATCGGCGGGGTTCGGCGGGGTTCGGCGGGGTTCGGCGGGGTTCGGCGGGGAAACCCACGCGATAACCCGTAGGGTTATAGGCCATTAGCCGGTGCGTCGCGCCTTGCGCGACCTCCGGAAACCACGCCACACACACGAACAACCCCATAGGGGTTGTAGCGCCGCGCACCGCGCCCAAAGCCCCACGTTGCACATCGCTTTTGCCCAAGGCGCAGTCCTCGTCCACCGCTCTCCCACGGCCCCCACTCCCACTAAACGCTGATTTTTTACCTCCCGTTTTTTTGGTTTCCACGTCCTCAGCAACCCCAAACGCACGCCCCCCCCGAGAAAGAGGCTAGCCTCTTCAAAAACATCGGCCCCGACCGCCCCCATGGGCCGCAGTGGACATGGAAAAGTCCCAATGTAGGATGCCCGTCCCTGTCGCCATGCACTCCACCCCATCGAGCTCCAGCCTCACCTCCGCGGAGGCTCTCGCACTTTTTGAAATCACCCCTGAAGACATCGAGAGGGTTCGGACCTTCGGGTCGTTCTGTCTCCCGGGAATGGACCGGTTCATCGATCTGTTTTACGAGTGGATCGAAAAAAACGGTCTCACGCAGCATTGGTTCACCAACGAAAACCTGCCCCGGGTTCAGGCCCAACAGAAGGCATACTGGACTGAATTTTTCGCCGCCCGTGTGGATGAACTGTATGTGCGCCAACGGGAAATGATCGGCACGGTGCACGCGCGCATCGGGCTGCCCCTCCCCACGTATTTCGCTTCGGTGGACCTCAGTTTCCGGCTGTGGGTGGAGCACATCTATTCCGGCGGACTTTCACACGAGGACTTCTCCAAGACCGTCTGTTCGTTCACGAAGCTCCTCCATTTGGACACCAACGTGGTCGTCGAAAGCTACACACGGATGACTTCCAAACAGATCCTCGATCAGCGGAAGGCCATCCTTGAAATGGCAACGCCGGTCACCTCGATTTGGAAAGACATCCTGCTCCTGCCCATCGTCGGTTTTATCGATTCGCGCAGAGCCACCGAGATCATGTCCAACGTGCTGGAAAAAATCGCAGCCGTTCGCGCCAAGGTTCTGATCCTCGATATCAGTGGCGTCGCAGTCGTCGACAGTGCAGTCGCCAATCACCTCGTGAAAATCACCAAAGCGGCGAAGCTGATGGGCTGCGAAGCCATTATTTCCGGATTATCGCCTGCCGTGGCGCAGACCATGGTGACCCTCGGACTCGACGTGGAGCGCATCCAGACAACCAACACTCTGCAGGACGCTTTGGAAAAGGCTCTGAGCAAGACTGGGGTCAAGGTCTCCTCTTAGTCCAAGAGGTTATGGACCTTGTGCTTTCCACCAACCGTCTGGGACGCAACCTGCTGGTCACTCTCCCCGCAGGAATCCATGCCGGGGCGCTGCGTCGTTTATCGCCGGACCTTTTCCAGGAAGTCGCCGAGAGCGGACGCAGCCACGTCGTGTTTGATTGCAGCTCGGTGGAGGTCATGGACAGCGAGGATCTCCAGGAGTTGGAGCGCATGGGGCAAGTCCTGCGCATGATGGGACGGCGCGCGACAGTGTGCGGAATGCGGCCCGGGGTGGCTTTTACGGCCGCCGTTTTGGAGGTGGAATTGAAGGCGTTGGAATTCGTGGGGACTCTGGATGAAATCGAAATCGAGTGAGAGACCACCGTTTGAGCTCTCCGTCCGCCAGAATGATGATCTGGTGGAACTGCTCGTGGAGGTCCGAACCTTTGCCAGTCAGCAGCACATCAGCGCTTCCTCCAATTCGGTGTTGAGCACGGTGGTGTCGGAATTGGGCACCAACCTCCTCAAATACGCCAGAAACGGCCGTATCCGGTGCGGCTTTCTTGATCCAGAACATCGCCGGCTCTTCGTGGAATCCATTGACGAAGGTCCAGGCATTGCTGATTTGGAAAGCGCGATGCAGGAAAACTTTAGCACTGGCGGAAGCCTCGGAATGGGGCTGCCCGGAATCCGCCGGCTCTCGAGCCATTTTCAGATTGAATCCACCCTGGGCAAGGGCACCCGGATTTGGTGTGAGCTGGAGCTGTGATATGATTCGCCACGCCGGTGACAGCATTGGTTTTTTTTCGATGCCCTGCCTCGGAGAGGTCGAGTGCGGTGACGAGTGCTTCATCCGGCGAGATACAGACCGCATCTTCCTCGCCCTCATTGACGGGGCGGGCCACGGCGCTTCGGCAAAAGAAGTGGCGGATCTGGCTAGAAAAACACTGGGTGGCCAGCCTCCCTGTGCGGATCTCGAACGCTGCATGGGAGTATTACACGATCAACTGCGGGGAACGCGGGGTGCTGCAGTCGCAATGGTGAATCTGCTTTGGAATGGATGCGAATGGTCAGGGAATTACACCGCCGTGGGAGACGTGGCGCTGTCGATTCTCGGTGCCCGCACCCGTCAGCTTCCAGTTTCGGATGGAATTGTTGGCGTCGCCATGCGTTCCAAGCCCGTTTTTCCCATCACCTTGCATCGAGGCGAAAGGCTCCTCCTTGCGAGTGACGGCGTGAGCCCGGGGTTTGCGGCGGACCTGGTGGGAACCCAGCTTCCTCCAAAGGCCTTGGATTTGGCCCGAAGGATTGTCCTGGTGCATCAGCGGGAGCACGACGACTCCAGCTGCCTCGTCTTTGTAGCATGATGAACCGGATCATGTTTCACGGGGAGTTGGGGCGGGTAGAGGCGATTCCGGGCGCGAGAACGCGCGTCATGAATACGGCGCTCGCACTCGGTATTTCCGGGGCGCGCGCCTCGCGCTTTGCGGTCGCCTTTTCGGAAACGGTCTCCTCGGCTCTGCGCTCTGCCAACCGGGTGCGGTGGAATGTGGATTCTCGGGACTCGTTGCAAGGGCCGGACCTGGTATTGTCGGTTTCCCTCCCAGCGGATGCCGCCGCATGGCACGCGCGCGTTGCCCCGCTGGTGGATCGGTGTGAGTGCGATGGCGACTGGCTCCGACTTTCCATGGCGCTCTCCGGCCAGGTCGATGCACTCGATTGGCGGCGGGCAGAAGAGATTTTGACGGAACCCTCACGGGATGAATTGATCTGGCAATTGCAGACGGCCAACGACGCGCTGGACGAACACCTGTGTCAGCTCGAGACGCAGGTGGAGGAGCGGACACGGGATTTCAAACTGGCCAGCGAAGAGGCACGCAAGGCAAACGAGGCGAAGAGCTTGTTTCTCGCTTCCATGAGCCACGAAATCCGGACCCCGATGAATGCGATCATCAACATGTCGCAACTGGCTCTGGAGACTCCCTTGGATTCACAGCAGCGCCGCTACTTGAACTCGGTGTACAGCGCTGCCTCGCACCTGTTGGTCATCATCAACGACATCCTCGATTTCTCGAAGATTGAAGCCGGACACATGCTGCTCGAGTCCGCGACTTTTAGCCTGCCAAGTCTTTTGGAGGAGGTGGTGGAAACCTTCCGCGCCAAGGTGATCGAGACAGGCGTGGAACTCCTTTTGCTCCTCGACCCACAAGTTCCCCGGCGCGTCCGAGGAGACAGCACCCGGTTGAAACAGGTGCTCATCAACCTCGTCGGTAATGGGATGAAATTTACGAGCGAAGGGACAGTCTGCCTCGAGGTGAATCGCGCCGGAAGCCATGGAAACGAAGGCGAACTCAGCCGTATTTCCTTCTCCGTGCAAGACACGGGGATTGGGATGACCCAAGAACAGCAAGGGCGTCTCTTTCAGGCTTTTACCCAGGCAGACGCCTCCACGACGCGAAGGTATGGAGGAACAGGACTGGGACTGGTAATCAGCCAGCGACTGGTTGAATCCATGGGTGGACAAATCGAGGTGGAAAGTCGCCTGGGGACAGGCAGCCGATTTTTTTTCAACGTGCCCATCGGCTTGGAATCGGGACTTCAAGAAGAGCGAGAGCGGGAACAGCGAAACGGAGACAGCGAGGCTCTCAAGGGCCGGACCGTTCTCTTGTGGGATTCGCATGATACCTCCGCACGCCTCGTCTCTCGATTGCTCGAAACGCGCGGAATCCACGTCGAACGCATTCGCACGCCCGAGGAACTCGAGTTGCAGGGATCCATGGGTGGACGTGCCGAAAAGGGAGCGCTTTTGTTGGAAATCCGAACAGCGGGCGATGCCCTCGCCGAGTGTGTGCAGCGGGTCCGCGCATGCCGGCGTTTCGAAAATTGGCCCCTGGTTTTGATGGGGATCCTGACCGAGTCCCAGGCGGAGGACCTCATGCAGGAGCACGGTTTCATCGACTTCCTGCAAAAGCCGATCACGGAGTCCGTCTTGCTGGAGGTGTTGATGAGCACCTTTGGTCTGCGGGGCACCAGAGAAAAACGCCGCGTCCAGATGGACTCTGCCTCCGAGGACGCCGACTTCCGAGGGGCGCGGATTTTAGTGGCGGAAGACAACAGCTCCAACCAACTGGTGATGAGGGAACTGCTCCGGAACACGGGTGTTTCCCTCGTCTTTGCCTGCAATGGTCGCGAGGCCCTGGAGGCGGTGGAACAGGGTGGCAAATTTGACCTTGTTCTCATGGACATGCAGATGCCGGAGATGGACGGCCTCGAAGCCACGGCGCGGATTCGTTCCCTGCCCGGAGTGGTGCAGGTGCCGATTGTCGCGCTCACTGCAAATGCCAGCATCAAGGACCAAGAGGATTGCCGGGCCGCGGGAATGAACGGGTATTTGAGCAAACCAGTGGAGCGAAACCTCCTGTTCGAAGCGATTCGATCCCATCTGGACAAGAGCACCCAGGCAAGCGATTCGGGCCGAGGGAAACAGGCCAAAAAGAAACGGAGAGAAAAACGGGAACGCCCGGCAAAGCTCGAGGAGGAGCCAAATACAGCGGGGGCAGAGACTCTTCTCGGTTGGGAGTTGGAGGAAGCCGCCCGACGACTGGGAATGACCAAAGATGCAGTCCGAAAGATGACGCTGCGATACCTGCCAGACTTGGAGGAGTCCTTGGAGCGCATGGAAAAGGCCCACCACTCGGGGTTCGAGGTGGAAACGCGCCGGGAGGCTCACACGATCGCGGGAACCAGTGCGCAGTTCGGGTTCATCGCGGTGTCGCTCGCTGCGCGTGCACTGGAGCAGCATGCGGCTCCGGCAAGCCCCTTGGCGCGCCCCTTGGTGGAGGCGTTGAGGCGGGCCATTGAACCCGTTCTGAAGGCGTTGGCGCCCGAGTTTAAAGCCTCGACGGCTGCGCCCCATGAGGAGGCGGAGCAAGAGCAAGGCGGAGTCTGTTTCCCTCCGGAATTCATCCAGAGGCTGGGCGAGGGAGATATTCTGGCGGCGCGCCAGCTTTTGGAGGGACTCCGAGGCCCACTGGTCCGGCGGGTGGAAGCCGCACTGGAGACATACGATTTCGAAACCGCTTTGGCGTTGGTAAACAGCGCCTCTGCACAACTGTGAAACAAAAACCATGGATCTCACATCAAACACCTCGAGTCGGCCGGTGATGGGTGCCGGAGCCACTGCCGCCAATTTGGGATTGGGAAGCCTCATCGCCACGCCATCCGTAAAGTCGGTGCTGCAGTCGAAGCGGTTCCGCATTTTGATCGTGGACGATGCGCGTGCAAACTTGGACCTTCTGGCACACTCGCTCTCGCACCTGTACCTGCTAAGTTTTGCAACCAGCGGGGAGGCCGCGCTCAAGATGGCCGCCAACCTGGCGTTGGATCTCGTCCTGCTCGACATCGTGATGCCGACAATGGACGGGTACGAGACCTGCCGGCGTCTGAGGGAGATCCCGCATTTGCAGAACGTACCGATTTTGTTCATGTCGGCCTTGGGCGAATTGAAGAGCAAGACCGATGGCTTCGACGCGGGCGGGGTAGATTACCTGACCAAGCCGCTGGAGATGGCGGAGGTGCTTGCTCGAGTGGAGGTGCATTTGAAGCTGAAGACGCTCGTGGACACTCAAAAGACGCTCCTCGCGGAGTTGAGCGAAGAGCGCGACCGGACCGATCTGCTGCTCCACAACATTCTTCCGCCTTCCATCGCCGAGCAGCTCAAGAATGGGGAAACGGTTCCAGCTCGCCGACACGAAAGCACCTCGGTTGTCTTCGCGGATTTGGCGGGGTTCACCGTCGCGGCGCACGAACATGATCCCACGGAAATTGTAAACTTTCTCAACGAGGTGTTTAGCCACTTCGATCTCCTGGCCATTCGACACGGGCTCTACAAAATCAAGACGATCGGCGACTGCTACATGGCGGCGGCTGGGCTCTCCGAAGCGCACCCGGATCACGCGCAACGCGCCGCTCGGTTTTCTCTCGAGGCATTTCCCATTTTGGATCGGGTGGGCAAGAGCATGGGGATCGATCTCGGGCTGCGAGTAGGCATCCATTCGGGGCCGGTCATCGCGGGGGTCATTGGAATCAACAAGTTCGCGTATGACCTCTGGGGTGACACGGTCAACATCGCCAGCCGGATGGAGTCCCACGGGGTCGCCGGTCGTCTGCACGTGAGCGGGGCAACCCATGAGTTGCTGGAAAAAGAGTTTGAGTGTGAGCCCCGCGAAGAGATGGAAATCAAGGGGTGTGGCAAAATGCGCACCTGGTTTGTGCGCTGTGAAAAGTCGATCGCCTGACCGTCAAAAATGTGGCGACACCGGCGGCGGGACGTTCGTTTCGCCTCTGTTTTTCGCCAGCCTTCCGCTGCGAAGCCATCGTCCTTCGGGAGGAATCACGGCTGGGGACGCTGTTGCTCCTCGCGATAGGCCGACGGGCTCACCCCCATCTGCGCCTTGAAGGCCCGGGTGAAATGCGCCTGATCGTAAAAGCCACATTCCAACGCCAAAGTCGCCACCGTCCGACTCGTCTCCGCCAACAAGCGGCACGCCTGCGTCACACGCACCCGCAGCAGGTACTGCCTCGGCGTGGTTCCCAACAGTTTCCGAAAAGTCCGCTCAAACTGGCTGACCGACAACCCCGCCAGGGATGCCAGCCCCGCGCTGGTCAGCGCTTGAGCATAGTCCCGGTGAAGGCTTTCCACCGCCGCCGCCAGGCGCCGCAAGGCCTCCCCCGCCGTCTGCACCTGAGTGACACGCCGGGAAAAACCCGCCACCCCAATCACCTGCCCTTGCGGATCCCGCAGGGCCACCTTGTTGGTCACAATCAAGTGGGGCGCCCCCTCCATTTGAGGAGTGGGTTCCAATCGGTTGAGAATGGGCTGCCCACTCTCGAGAACGCTCTGGTCATCGGCCAGATAGGCGGGCACTCGGGCCGGAGGAAATAAGTCCCAGTCGTTTTTCCCAATCGCCTCCTGCTCGGATCGCACCCCGCAGAATTCGCAGGCCAACCGGTTCAACGCCACAAAACGCCCCTGCCGGTCTTTGATAAAAAACGAAACATCCGGGAGCAGATCCAACATCCGGATGATTTGGTCCGGCTGGCCCATCTGATTCAAAAAGTCCTGCCGGAATCGCTGTGGGCTCATGGCTCCATCCAAAACACAGTCCGCTTCAATCCGCCGCCCAAAAGCGCGGAGCACGACTCCAAATTCTCCACCCTGCCTCATTTCCAAATTCACCCGCCCCTTTCCACCGTCCACATTCCCCTGCCCATGAACCCTCTCCCGCTCTCCCGCAGACAGTGGCTGGCCAGCGCTGCCACACTCGCCGCACCAGCCCTCCTCCGAGGCCAGAGCTTCGATTTCAAGCCCCATCAACGCTACCCCGATCCCGCCGTTCAAATCCTGGACCCCGAGTTCGCCAAATGCCGCCTCTACAGCAGCACCCTCGAACAGCTCGCCTCGGGCATGCGCTGGGCCGAGGGCCCGGTTTACTTCGGCGACGGACGCTACCTCCTCCTCAGCGACGTTCCCAACAACCGCATCATGCGCTACGACGAAGTCACCGGCTCCTTCGGCGTGTTCCGACAGCCCTGCCATTTTTCGAATGGGATGACGCGGGACAAACAGGGACGCCTCCTCGTGTGCGAACACCAGACCCGCCGCGTCACGCGCACCGAGTACAACGGCAAGATCACCGTCCTCGCCGAGCATTATCAGGGGAAAAAACTCAACTCCCCGAACGATATCATCTGCAAATCCGACGGCTCCATCTGGTTCACAGACCCCCCATTCGGCATCTCCGGAAGCTGGGAGGGCGACGAGGCCCCCTCCGAACTGCCCCACTCCGTCTACCGCATCGCCCCCGGAGGCCCCCTCGAACTGGTCACCGACGAGCTCGCCGGCCCGAATGGGCTCGCTTTTTCCCCCGATGAATCCCGCCTCTACATCGCGGAATCCCGCGCCAAACCCCACCGCGTCATCTGGAGCTACGCCGTCGATTCTCGGGGCCGCCTTTCCCAGAAAACCAAACTTATCGACGCCCAAGGCGCCGGATCCATCGACGGCTTCAAGGTCGATTCCGAAGGAAACCTCTGGTGCGGCTGGGGCAGCAACGGCGCACCGGACGCAAAATCCGAGGACCTCGACGGCGTGATGGTTTTTAACCCACACGGCAAACCCATCGGCTTCATCCGGCTCCCTGAGAGGTGCGCCAACCTGACCTTTGGTGGGCCCAAAAACAACCGCCTCTACATGGCTTGTTCCCACTCACTGTACGCCTTGTACGTCGAGGCCCGCGGCGCCGTTTAAGCGGCCCGCATAAACGACCGGGACCGCCTCCTCGGTCGGCCCCCTCCTCAACACCCCAGCATCACTGCGGCTCGCGTAATCACCTCGTCCAAATCCACCGGCTTGGCGAAGTGGAAATCGAACCCCGCAGCGAGGGCCCTCTCCCGATCTTTCCCCAACGCATAACCGGACACCGCCACAAACACCGATTGGGAAAGCTGCGGGACTTTGTGCAAAGCCGTAGCCAGCGCGTACCCGTCCATGCCTGGCAGTCCGATATCGAGGATCAGAAGCTCGGGCAGAAACGCCTTCGCCTCGGTCAACCCCCAATTCCCATCGTGTGCGACCCGAACCTCACCATTGCGAAGTTCCAAAATCCGCGCCATCCCCCGGGCGTTGTCCACATGATCATCCACCACCAGGACGCGAACCCGGCGTGAAAAAACGCGGGGCCCGGGCAGAGGGAGCGGTTCCACGACATGCTCTGCCACCCGCGGCAGCCGTACGGAAAACGTCACCCCCGGGTCCGGGTGGTGATTTCTCACTTCGACATGGCCCCGGTGCATCTCGACCAGCGTACGCACCACGGCCAGCCCCAAACCCAGCCCACCGTCGGAGTGCTCGAGGGATCGGTCCACTTGGAGAAATGGCTCAAAGATCCGCGAAAGCATCTCCTCGGGGATCCCGGCTCCATCGTCCGAAATCGTAATCAACACCTCTTCCCCCTGCCGCTTGGCATCGAGCCAGATTTTGCTGCGAGAAGGGGTAAATTTGACAGCGTTATGCAGCAGGTTGACGAATACCTGCTCGAGGCGCACCTCGTCTCCCTCGACCACAAGATCCGGAGCCACTTCGACGCAAATCGCCTGCTGTTTTTCCTGATAAATCGAGCTCACCGCCGCCACCGCCGATCGCACCACCGGCTCGAGCGGGATTTTTTTCAGGCGCAACTCGACCAACCCCAGCTCGATGCGCTGCGTGTCGAGCAAATCATTCACCATGCGTGACAAGTTGAACACTTGCCGCTCCAGCACCTCCTTCGCCCAGGGCAGCGCATTTTCATCCCCCCGATGCTCCTTCTCCAACTCCACTGCGTACCGCATGGCCGCCAGCGGATTCCGCAACTCATGACTCAGAATCGCCAGAAACCGGTCCTTGCGCTCCACGGCCTCCCGCAGCTTTTTTTCCGCCTCTTTCCGAAGCGTCACATCCTGAACCTGAGCAATAAAATACGCGACCGTCCCATCCGGATTCCGAACCGCGGAAACCGAGAGATCCCCCCAAACCACCCGGC
Source organism: Verrucomicrobiota bacterium (assembly GCA_037975925.1). GTDB lineage: Bacteria > Verrucomicrobiota > Verrucomicrobiia > Chthoniobacterales > Chthoniobacteraceae > Chth-196. The sequence goes on along the minus strand of JBANFR010000006.1, from coordinate 38,325 downwards.
CAGACTTGTGCAAATACCGCTTCTCCGACCGAAAATGCTGAATCCGCCCGGCGATCATCGCCTCGACCACATCGGTAGTCGTTGCGGTGCGATCCTCCGGGTGCGTCAATTCCATAAAAGTCAACGCCTCCAATTCGCCCCGCGTGTAACCCAACATATCGAGGTAGGCCTGATTGACTTCCAAAAGCCTCCCGTCGGGCAGAGTGATCGCCACCGGAATAGGCGCACTCTCAAACAGGCTCCGGAACCGCAACTCGCTCGCAGACATCGCCTCCTCCGCCTTTTTCCGCGCACTGATGTCGACGAAGACCACCACGCTCCCCTGAATCTCCCCCTCGGAGTTCCGCACCGGATGCGCATAACAAAGGATGTGTGCGCGAGTAGAATCGGCAAAGCGCACTTCCATCTCCATCCCACAGACAGTCTCACCGGTCATCGCCGCCCTCTGCGCAGGCAATTCGTCGGACGCAAGAGGCTTTCCCTGCGCCCACAAAGTGAAATTAGGGCGATCCCCGGCAGGAGCCGATTGCGAGAGATTCGAGCCTTGAGGAATCCGGAGAAATTCGAAAGCAGCCCGGTTCCCCGTCATCCGTTCACATCGCGGGTCATGAGAGATCAGCACCGGCGTCGGCAGCACATCCATCAGCGCCTTCGTCTCCAGAAACTTCTCCGGTTGCGTTTGGACGAATTCGGCAAGGGCACGCTCCGCCAGTTCGAGCCTGGCGCGTAAATGCGCATTTTCTTCCTCCAGAGAGCGCTCCGGAGAGGACGGGGATGGGGGGGTGGATTTCATCGCGAAAGGAGGCCCTCAACGACTCGCCGCACTAGGAACAAGAAGACCAGTTACGCGATTTCATATGAGAGATTCATATGAATAATCGGCAACACTCCAAAAAAGTTAAGCGGTTCGGAAAGCGGTCGGCCGGATGACTCCCCCAAGAGCGTGGCAGCTCATCTTCAGCCACCTCCTGCTCACAGAATTGGGCCTCTGCTTGGGCTCTGAAAAAGCCCCGACTTCCCGCTTCAGCGCAAGCCTGGAACCATTCCGCTCGGGCACTCCCACCGCTGAAACTCCCAAAGCCATGAGGGCGGCCCGCAAGAGCCGCCCCCCCTTTTTGAAGCACGGATCCCTACCCTTATTTCTGGATCTCCAACAACTCGATATCGAACACCAGAGTGCCCCCCGGCGCGCCCCCGCCCGGGTTTTCCCCATAAGCCAACCCCGCAGGGATCCAGAAACGGCGCTTCTCTCCCTTCACCATGAGTTGCACCCCCTCCGTCCAGCCCTTGATCACCTGATTCAAGCCAAAGCGGGTCGGCTCTCCACGCGTCACCGAGCTATCAAACATTTTCCCATCCGTCGTCCACCCCGAGTAATGAACCGTAACCGTATCCGTAGCCTTCGGATGCTCCGAACCCGTGCCGGGCGCCAGCACCTTGGAGGCCAGCCCGGAGGCCGTTTTCTGCGCATCCGCGGGCGCTCCCGCCACGTCAGTCGGAACGGGAGGCGGAGGAACTCCCTCCTTGAAGGAAATGAGTTCCATTTCCACCACCAGCCCGCTTTGCGGAGCACCCGGAGGGACCTTGGGTCCAAAAGCCACCGCGGCCGGAATCCACGCCACTTTTTTCTCCCCCGTCACCATGGTCTGGATCGCCTCGGAGAGGCCGCCGATCCGGAACTTGTCCAAGGGCACCTCCGCAGGCCCGCCCTGCTGCGCAGTGCTCTGAAGCAATTCGCCCTCCGGACTCCAAAGGGAGAGGTGGACTTTGACCGTGTCCGCCGCTTTCGGCGAAGCATTCCCCGCCCCGGCTTGAACCGTTTTCAGGGCCACACCCGAGGCGGTCTTGACCGCATCCGCCGGTGCCGCTCCCTCAGGCGCCTTCGGCGCGCGCTGGATGGAAATCAGCTCGATGTCAAACACGAGCATCCCGCCGGGACGTCCGCCGCCCGGGTTTTCTCCGTAAGCCAGTCCCGCGGGAATCCAGAAGCGCCTCTTTTCCCCTTCGACCATCAATTGCACGCCCTCGGTCCAGCCCTTGATCACCCCGTTGAGCGGAAAACTCGCCGGCTCGCCGCGCTTCACCGAGCTGTCAAAGAGCTTCCCGTCCGTCGTCCAGCCTGAATAGTGGACGGTCACCGTATCCCGAGCGGAGGGGTGTTCCGTGCCAGTCCCCTTCGAGAGGAGCTTGGAAGCGAGGCCGGAAGCGGTTTTTGCCGCATCCTGAGGAGCGGCCTGAACGTCAGTGGGTGTTTCGAGCATAGGAGTTTGGGCTGAGGCAGGCTGGGCCGCGCAAATGAAGAGCGAGCCCATCCACAGAAAGAGCGGGAATATCCTTTTCATGGGGAGAGTGGGGATTGGCTAAAATGGCGGGGGATCCTTCGGCTTGGCCCTTCTGCAGTCAATGTCCCAACCCCGCCGGGACGCACAAAATGCCCCGCCCTTTCCCAACGAGTGCTCTCCACGGGACGCGATCCAACCGCACCGTCTGCCTCATTTCCGCTCCAGGAGCGCCCGAAGAGCGTCAAATCGCCCTTTGACCGATTCGGGTGCCACGGGCGTGTGCATCAGTTGGCCAAGGGAGCGGTGCTCCAGATGCTCCTGCGGCAGCTCCCTCAAAAAGGAACTCACCACGCAGGGAGACGGGCTCCCGTACTTGATCCGTTGCTGGCACCAAGTCATCGCCAACGTACGCATCGCCCGCGTGATCCCCACGTAAAGGAGACGTCTTTCTTCGTCCACCGTGCCCTCCACCTTGGAGCGATCATGGGGAAGCACCCCCTCCTCCAACCCCAGCAAATAGACATTCTTAAACTCCAACCCTTTCGCCGCATGGAGCGTAATGAGGGTCACACCGCTCCCCTTCGACTTGTCCTCGTCCTCGTCCTGGCGCTCCTGGCGCAGCATCATCTCGTCCAAAAACCCGCGAAGGCCCTCGTTCGAACGGGCTCCGTATTCCTCAAAAGAGGTGAGTAACTCGCGCACATTGGTCTCCCGGGAGAGGCCTTCCTCGGGGGTTTTGCAGGTACGCCGCAAATCCTCCAGGTAGCCGACCTCCTCCACCAACTCCCGCAGGAGAGCGGGCTGGTCCGCCAGCGGCTGGTTGAGCTTGGTTTCGTAAGAATCCACCAATTCCGTAAACGCCGCCACCGCAGCCCGCCCACGCGTCGTCAGCGCGGCCTGAAACGAGGGGTCCTGGAGTGCCTTCCACACGCTGCACCGGGCCTTGGTGCTCCACTCGATGGCCCCCTCCACAATCGAGGGTCCCATCCCACGCGCCGGAGTGTTGACGATCCGCAGGAGCGACACGTCGTCTTCCGTGTTCAACACGCAACTCGCATACGCGAGCAGGTCCTTCACCTCGCGCCGGTCAAAGAAACTCTTCCCGCCAATGACCCGGTAGGGAATCTTGAACCCGCGCAACTGCTGCTCCAGCAGACGCGACTGGGCATTCATCCGAAAAAGCACCGCAAAATCCTCCCACTGGGCATTTTCAGTCACCTGACGCCGGTGAATTTCCTCCGCCACAAACTGGGCCTCCTGGCGGTCGTCGGGCATGGCGAGGATGCGGATCTTGTCGCCTCCAGGAAAAGCGCTCCAGAGGCTCTTGGCCCGGCGGCGGGGGTTGTTTTGAATCAGATGGTTCGCCGTTTGCAGGATGGCGTTGGTGGAACGGTAATTCTGCTCAAGCTTCACCACGGTCGGGTTGGGAAAATGCGACTCGAACTCGAGAATGTTCGTCACCTCGGCTCCCCGCCAACCGTAGATCGACTGGTCGTCGTCCCCCACCACCGCCACATTTTTGCGCTCATCCGCCAGGAGGCTGACCAGACGCAATTGCAGACGGTTGGTGTCCTGAAACTCGTCCACCATCAGGTAGTGAAAGCGCTTCTGCCACTGACGGCGCACCTCTTCGTGCTCCTCCAGAAGCTGGACCGCCAGGAGCAACAAATCATCAAAATCGACCGCGTTCAGCGTCTTCAACTCCGCCTGGTAACGCGAAAAAACAGCCGCCACCAGCGTCTGTTCCTCCCCCGGGGCGGGCTCCCTCCACCCGTTGTTCTTCGCTTTGGAAATAAGGTTTTTCGCCAGCTGCGGATCGAGCTTTTCGTCCCGGGCAGCGGTACGGGTGATGATTTTTTTGATCAACCCGGTCTGATCCCCCTCGTCGTAGATTGAAAAATTATTTTTATACCCCAAACGATCGATCCCGGATCGGAGAATACGCACACACAGCGCATGAAACGTACTCATGGTCACCTTCTTGGCGTCCGCCTTGCCGATGAGCCCCTCCAGGCGCTCGCGCATTTCCGTCGCCGCCTTGTTGGTGAAGGTCACCGCCAGGACATTCGACGGATCCACCCCCTGGGAAATCAAGTACCCGACCCGGGCCGTGATCACCCGGGTTTTGCCAGTACCAGCGCCCGCCAGAATCAGCAGGGGGCCCTCCGTTGTGCGCACCGCTTGCTCCTGTTCCGGGTTGAGGTCAAAGAGTCGAAATCCAGCCATGAGGGGGTGAAGCAAACGCCGGTTCGCCCCCCAATTCAACCCCTCGCAACACCACGCCCCCTTGCTCCCATGACAACCAGAACGTTCCGTGATTTTTCCGGACTCCAAAGCGCCCAAAGCGCTCCCTGCGCCATCTCCCGCCTTCTCATGATGACCCGCCTTGTCCTCCTCACCCTCGCCGCCTGGCTCGCCCTCGCCTCCGTGGGCTCCGCCCAAAACGTCCAACTCGGGGTCGAACGCCTCGAGTCGATGCGCTTTGAACCGCTCTGGAACAAAAACATCGGCCTCATTACCAATCACACCGGGGTCGATTCAAAAGGACGCAAAACGCGTGAAATTCTCTTCAAAGCCAAGGGGTTCCGCCTCACCGCCCTATTTTCCCCCGAGCACGGCATCGACGGCACCGAGCTGGCCGGGCGCTACGTTGCAAACCGGAAAGACCCCCTGACGGGGCTCCCGGTGCATTCGCTGTACGGGCCCACCCGCAAACCCACCCCGGAAATGCTCAAGGGACTCGATATGCTCGTTTTCGACATGCAGGACATCGGGGTCCGCTCTTACACGTACATCTCCACGATGGCCCGCTGCATGGAGGCCGCCGGCGAAGCGGGCATTGAGTTTCTGGTGCTCGATCGCCCCAATCCCCTCGGCGGACTGCGGGTGGAAGGTCCGCCCGTCGAACCCGAGTGGATCTCTTTTGTGGGGCAAATCCCCGTCCCTTACGTCCACGGCATGACCTGCGGAGAACTGGCGCGGATGCTCAATGAGCGGCAATGGATGGCGAGCCGCTGCCGCCTGAAGGTGCTCAAAATGGATGGATGGGAGCGCCACATGCTCTGGAAAGATACGGGCCTGCGTTGGGTCAAGACCTCCCCCAACATTCCGCGCCCGGATTCCCCGGCGTATTACATCGCCACCGGTATCGTCGGTTCGCTGGCAGGACTGGAGACCGGAGTGGACGGTCCCACTCCCTTCCAGATTTGCGCCGCCAAGGGGCTCGACCCCTCGGGTTTCACCCGATTTGTGCAAAACCTCGGAGTGGACGGCGTCCGGGCGCAACCCTACTCGGCGGGGGGGTTCGGAGGGTGTTCCCTCCAGATTGACCCCGCCGCGAGGGGTAACCTGAGCTACCTCGCTCTCGGACTGCTCTCCGAGGTCAATCGGCAGTCGCGCCCGGACCTGTTTGCACGCTCCCCGAAGGACAAGGCGGACATTTTTTTCAAGGTGTACGGCAGCCGGAGCATTGAATCCCAACTGCGGCAGGGGGTTTCCATCCGCAAAATCGCCGAAACCTGGCAACCGGGTGTCCAGCGATTCCTGAAGGAGCGCTCGCCTTACCTATTCTACTGAGGCGCCCCATGAGTTCCGAGCGTCCTGATCTCCCAGGCAATCCTCCTGCCCGCGTCGCCCTTTTTGGAGGAAGCTTCGACCCCGTACACCACGGCCATCTGCTGCTGGCGCAAGATGCGCTCGAGGAACTCGCCCTCGATCTGCTCGTCTTTGTTCCAGCCGGGATCAACCCGCACAAGCTCGACTCTGCCCCGCAGGCTTCGGCAGAGCACCGGCTGGCCATGCTTCGAGAGTGCACAAGCGAAGAACCCCGCTTTCTCGTTGACCCCCTCGAACTGGAACGCGAGGGGCCCAGTTTCACCGTGGATACCGTGGAAACATTCCGTAAACGGTGGCCCGCAGCGCGGCTTTTTCTTCTGTTGGGAGAAGACAATGTGCCAAAGCTCTCCACCTGGCACCGTTTCGCCGACCTGCAGCGGTGGGTCACCTTTGTCACCTTTGGGAGAGGCACCCCCGAAAACCCGGCTCCCCTCCCCGAGCCCGCCGAGCCCCCCTTTCTTGGGCCCCGCCTCCGTCGGCGCGTGGACATCTCCTCCACGGAAATCCGGCGCCGCATTGCACAGGACCTCCCCATCCGGTATCTACTCCCCGAGCCTGCCCGGCTCCTGATCCAATCCCATGCCCTCTACAAGTCCACTGACCAGCGAGCAGCTGGCAATTTTTTGCGCCCAGTCAGCCCTCAATAAAAAAGCGGAGGACGTCGTGATCCTCGACCTTCGGGGCGTATCGACTTTCACCGACTTCTTTGTGATTTGCTCCGGAACCTCTGAACCGCAGCTGAAGGCGATTGCCAACGAAATCGAGACCCGGCTGCGTGAGGAACACGGAACGAAGCCCAGGCGCGTTGACGGATTTCCGCTCAGCCAGTGGGTCGTCGTGGATTTGGGGGATGTCATCGTCCACCTCTTTCATGAGTCCAAGCGCCGGCTTTATGCGCTCGAAGATCTCTGGGGCGATGTGCCCCGCCTTGCGCTTCCGAAAGCGGAATAAGAAGGCCGAGTCCGGCCCCCCCTCTCTCTTATGGCCCGAATCAAGGTAGCCCCGGTCGAATCCCCCCAACCGCACTCTGCGCACGAATTCACCGGGCTCCTTCTTCTGGCTTCCGGGCTGGTTCTTTTTCTCTCCCTCATTTCCTACACACCTGCCGATATCCCCGGCTGGTTTCCTTTTCACAGCACCACCGTCAGCGCCCCGGAAAAACACACGCTGAATTTCCTGGGAACCGTCGGGGCACTCCTCGCCCTGATCGCCTACTCGCTGCTTGGAAGCGCCGCCTACCTCCTGTGCGCAACCCTCCTCGGATACGGCTCCGCCAAGCTCATCGTCCCCGGCACGAAGCTGACCAAACGCGCCCTGTGGAGCCTCCTTTTTATCGGCTCGGGCGCCTGCCTCGCACACCTGCTGAATTACCCGCTCATTGAGGCCAAAAGACTCGATTTGCCGGGTGAGGGCGGCCTGCTGGGTAAGTGGCTCGGAGGCGCCCTGCTCCGAGAAGTCCTCGGAATTGTCGGAGCCTCCCTGCTCCTCGGCTCCGTGTACTGCCTGAGCCTGCTGTACATGACCGGAATCCGCCCGGCGGAAGTCCTCCAATTCCTGCTCAAACTCCCCCCGGCCGCGGCCCGCTACTTCTACCGCTGGCGCGAATCTCGCGCGGAGGCCAAGGCCCTCCGCCAGGCAGAACTCGAAATTGCCCTCTCCGAATCGAGTCGGATCGGGGCTATGAGCTCCATCGCAAAAAACGAGCGGAAAAAGCCGACCGCCTCCCGCCCGACGCCCCTTTCGGCAGACCCCCCCTCGTCTCCACACGAATCTTCCCTCGACCCGGACGCCGGGCCTCAAACTGTTCCCGAACACGTCCCGGCCCCCGAACCACCCCGCCCGGCCCCCAAAATCATCGACGGCACCGCGCCTCCACCGGCTGCAAAAGAAGCGCGCAAAGAAAAGGACCTCTCGCTCCTCCCGCCCGTCTCCTGCGAGGGCTACGAGCTTCCTCCCATCGATTTGCTCGATCCGATCGATCTCGCCAGCCGGGAAGCCGCAGATCCAGCCGAACTGCGCTCCCTGCAGGACACCATCATCGAAACGCTGGGCCAATTCGGCATCGAGGTCCTCGCGGGCGATATCACGCGCGGCCCAACCATCACCCGCTACGAGGTGTACCCCGCCAAGGGCGTGCGGGTGGACCGTATCCTCGCCCTCGAAAGGGACATCGCCAGAGCTACCCGGGCGGAGCGGATCAACATCCTCGCGCCCATTCCCGGCAAGGACACCGTCGGCATCGAAATCGCCAACTCCAAGAAACAAAAAGTTACTCTCCGCGAGCTTTTTGAGAGCGAAGACTTTGCTGCCGCCAAAGCAAAAATCCCCATCGCCTTGGGGAAGGATGTTTATGGCAAAACCATCGTCGCCGACCTCGCAGCCATGCCGCACGGCCTCGTCGCCGGCACAACCGGGTCCGGAAAAAGCGTCTGCATCAACGCGATCATCGCTTCCATCCTCTACCGGTTCACTCCCGAGGAACTGCGCTTTATCATGATCGACCCCAAGGTGGTCGAAATGCAGATGTACAATGCGCTTCCCCACCTGGTCGTGCCGGTGGTCACCGACCCCAAAAAGGTGCTCCTCGCCCTGCGATGGGCAGTGGACGAAATGGAAAAACGCTACGCCATCTTCGCCAAAACAGGCGTGCGCAATATCGCCTCCTTCAACGCCCGGCCGCTCCCGAAATCCCAACGCGAACTGGACGAGGAAAAAGGCCAGCAAGTCCTCTTTGATCTCGAGGCCGCTGCTGCCGCCAAGGCCGCCGCGCAAGCCGCAGAAAACGACCCGGACCGAGTCATCCTCGAGGCGCTCCGCGACCCCGATGCGCCGCTCCCCGAGGAGGCCGCCGACCTCATGGGCATCCCTCCGGAGAACCCCGAAAGCGAGCCTGCCCCCGAAACACTTTCCGCCGAGGAACGCATCACCCGGATGACGACCATCAAGGTTCCGAGGGACCGTGAACTGGTGATTCCCGACCGGATGTCCTACATCGTCATTATTGTCGACGAACTTGCGGACCTGATGCAGACGGCCCCCGCCGATGTCGAAAGTGCCATCGCCCGAATCACGCAGAAGGCGCGGGCCGCAGGCATCCACATGATTATCGCCACCCAAACTCCCCGGGCCGACGTGATCACTGGGGTGATCAAGGCCAACGTGCCCTGTCGGGTGGCTTTCCAAGTCGCCTCAGCCCTCGATTCGCGGGTGATCCTGGACGAAAATGGAGCAGAAAAACTGCTCGGCATGGGCGACATGCTGTACCGCCCCCCCGGCACCTCCCGCATGATCCGCGCCCAGGGGGTGCTTGTGACCGATGACGAGGTCCGGCGCCTCGTCGACTTTGCGTCTTCGCAGAAAGAACCCGAGTTTGAGAATTCCATCCAATCGCGCCTCAACGGAGACGAGGAGGGCGAGGGAGAGGAGATCAGCGACGAGGACGAGGAGTTGGTCGAAAAATGCGTGGAGGTGATGCGGCAGGAGAAGAAGGCGAGCACCTCGCTTTTCCAGCGGAGATTACGACTGGGATACACGAGGGCCGCCCGGATTCTGGATATTCTCGAGACGCGGGGCTATGTCGGCCCGGGGGAAGGGGCCAAACCCCGCGAGATTCTGGTGGACCTCGACACGATCTGACCTTTTTTTCGCGTGCCCCAGACCTCTTCCTGCCCAATCCGGGGGGGGAAACCGGGTACTCTTCCTACGATTCTTCAAAATATGTCCAACAGCACGGGGGAACAACTCAGGCGGGCGCGCGTCTCCAGAAACCTCTCTTTTGGCGAGGCAGCGGAAGCCACGCGCATCCCGGCAGACAAATTGGCGGCCCTGGAGGAAAATGACTTCTCCCGTTTCCCAAGCCTGGCCTACGGACGCGGGTTCCTGCTCATTTACGGCAAATTCCTCGGGGTGGATGTCTCTGCGCAAGCTTGCCAACTGGAGGGACACAACGCGATCCACACACGCGAATACCAGTACCTCAACAACACCCCCACCCCCGCACTGCCCGAGGACGCCCTGGCCCCGAGGGAGCGATCCCCTTCCGTGGTACCCCTGCTCGTTTTTCTCGGCATTCTCGGGATCATCGGGGGTGGCTTTTGGATTCTCCTCAATCTCAAACGCCTCGGCTTGAGCTTCTGGTAAACACCATTGGATCTCCCCCGAACTCCCCAAGAAGAGGGGGAATCTTCGCTCCCCCACGGCGCTGTAGACTGTTCCACCGGATGATGCCGCTTCCCCCCTTGCTACAACCTGTCCAAGTAGCCGCCTCCATCGCTGCCACGGGGCTTTTGGTCCTCGCCGATCCCACCTCCCGGGCAGAGGACTTCCAAGGCAGCACCCATCGCCTCGAGTACGATTCCGAGCCCATTCTCTACTCCAAAAGCGAACCCGACGACCCCGTTGCCCGGATTCAAAAGCAACTCCGCCAAGACCGCTCCAAGGCGTGGCTCCCCTACGATCCGCAGTTCGGCTACCTGCCGGCCGTGCTCGATCTGCTCGGCGTGTCGAAGACCTCGCAGATGCTGGTCTTTTCCAAAACCTCCCTTCAGCGACACGACATCCACCCGCACAACCCAAGAGCACTGTACTTTTCGGATAACGTGTATGTCGGTTTTGTCCCCGGCGCGCCCGTGCTGGAAATTGCAGCGGTCGACCCCCAACTCGGGGCGGTTTTTTACACGGTCCACCAGGACAAGGACGAACCCGTCCGCTTTCGGCGGGATCTCGACTGCCTGAGTTGCCACGGGGCAGCGCGCAGCATGGGAGTCCCCGGATTTGTCCTGCGCTCCTTGGAAACTGAGGCCAATGGGGAACCTATTTCTGGCACTGAAACGGAATCGGTCACCCACTGCACCCCCATTGCTCAACGCTGGGGAGGGTGGTACGTGACGGAAACCCCGCCGGATTGGAGCCACCGGGGAAACCGACCCGGGGGGGCCTCGGGTTCGGCCGAAGAGATTCAAAGCCAGAGAGTGGATTTCCGCCACTACCCCGGCACGGGAAGCAAAGTGCTGCCCCTTCTGGTGCACGATCACCAGACTCACATGCACAATTACTTCACACGAGTCGCCATGGAGGCCCGGCAAACCTTCGCGATGTACGGCCACCTCCGCTACCTGCGCCACCAGGAAGACGCCCTCCTGCGCTACCTCCTTTTTGCGGAAGAGGCCCCTCTGCCCGCTCCCATTGCTCCCGACCCCGAATTCATCGCCGCTTTCCAGAAGGAGGCACGCCGGGATCGACTGGGCCGCTCCCTGCGCGACTTCGATCTCCAAACTCGCCTCTTCAAATATCCCTGCAGCTTTCTCATCGAGTCGGAGGCCTTCCAGAAACTGCCCCCTATTCTCAAGGACCAGCTCCTGCGCAAACTCTGGGAAATTCTCACCGCCCAAAATCCCAACCCGGTCTTTGCCTCCATCGCTCCCGAAGCCCGTCAGGCCACCCTCGAAATCCTCCGCGACACCCTTCCAGACCTTCCCGACTATTGGAAAGCCAACACCTCGGCCTCCCTTCCTCCAAAACCCGTCGCCGAACCGGCCAAAACATCGATCACCCCATGAAAGCCTTCCGCCTTCTCCCCTGTCTCCTCCTGCCCCTCGCCTTCCCCTCGGCGCTCCTCGCCCAAACACCAGCTCCGGCTCCCGCCACGGCGCCCGCCGCCAAAGGTGAGGTGCTCCACTTCACCCTGGAAAACAGCAAGGTCTTTCCCGGCACCACCCGCCAATACTGGATCTATATCCCGGCCGCTTACCAACCCTCCCAACCCGCCTGCCTCTACGTCCACCAGGACGGCGTCGCCAACAACGCCCCCGCCGTCTTCGACGAACTCATCGCCAAGGGCCAAATGCCCGTCACCATCGGCGTCTTCGTCCAACCGGGCCGCGTCAAGGCCGTCGCCCCCCAAACCGGGGACCGAGTGAACCGCTCCTTCGAATACGATTCGCTTTCGCCCGACTACGCCCGCTTCCTCGCCACGGAACTTCTCCCGGACGTCGAGAAAAAGACCGCCTCCGACGGCCGCCCCATCCGCCTTTCCCCAAATCCGAATGATCGCGCCATCGGCGGGCACAGCTCCGGTGCCATCGCCGCCCTCAATGCGGCCTTCGAACGCCCCGACCTCTTCCACCGCGTCTTTTCCGCCATCGGCAGCTTCACCGATATCCGCGGCGGAGACAAATTTGCGTCCCTCATCCGCAAAACCGAACCCAAACCCCTGCGCATCTTCCTCCAGGACGGATCGCAGGACCTCCACAACCCGTTTGGAGACTGGTGGATGGCCAATCAGACGCTCGAGCGCGCACTCGCCTTTGCCGGGTACGAACTCGCCCACTCCTGGGGAACCGGAGGCCACAACTCCAAAGAAATCGCCCCCATTTTCCCAGAAGCCATCCGCTTCCTGTGGAAAGACTGGCCCGCCCCTGTCCAGGCCGGCCTCGGGTCCGATGCCATGCAGAAAATCCTGCTCCCCGGCGAAGCTTGGGAGCTGGTGAGCGAAGGCCACCGCTTTCTCGAGGGTCCCGCCGTCAACGCCCAGGGCGAACTCTTCTTCAACGACGTCCCCACCAGCAAAACCTATCGCCTCCTTCCGGACGGAAAAATCGACCCCTTCATCGAAGAATCCGGACGCGGAGATGGCCAGTCCTTCGGACCCGACGGGCGGCTGTACGCTGCCGCTGGCGGGGAGAACAAAATTGTCGCTTACCGCCCGGACGGCTCCATGGCCGTGATCGCCGAGGGCTTCCGGGGGAACGATCTCGTGGTGCGCCATGACGGCCGCATTTACGTGACCGAACCTGGCTGGAACGGGAAGGATCCCAGCCGGATTTGGCTCATCCAACCTGATGGCTCCAAACAAGTCGTGGACACTGGGCTCAAATTCTCCAACGGGATCACCCTTTCCCCAGACCAATCCCTGCTCTACGTCGCCGACACCCGCAGCCGCTGGGTTTACAGTTACCAGATTCAAAACGACGGAACCCTCGCCCACAAACAGCGCTTCTTTCAGCTCCACCTGCCCGATACGGCCGATGACTCGGGAGCAGACGGCCTCGAGGTCGACCGCGAAGGACGGCTCTTTGTCGCCACGCGCCTCGGAATCCAGGTGTGCGACCCGGCTGGGCGCGTCCAATGCATTCTCCCGACTCCCAACGGCAAAGTCGCCAACATGGTGTTTGGCGGGCCTCAATTTGACATTCTTTACGCCGCCTGCGGCGACAAACTCTTCAAGCGCAAATTGCGCACCCGGGGCACCCCCTCCTTCCTCCCGCCCATCCCTAATCCGAAGGCCAACGGCGGTTAAAACCAGCGGCCCCTCGTCCATGGTTCGTCCTCTGCCCGGCCTCATCATCGGTGGCCCCACCGCTTCGGGAAAAACCGAGGTCGCCCTCGCCATCGCCGAGGCCTGCGGGGGCGAAATCGTGGGAGCCGACGCCTTTCAGTTGTACGAGGGACTGCCCATCCTCACCGCTCAGCCCAGCGCCGAACAACAAAGCCGGGCACCGCATCACCTCGTCGGAAACTGCGCCTTACACGAGTCCATGGACGTGTCGCGCTACGTCCAACTGGCTCAGGAAAGTCTCCGTGACATCACCCATCGGGGGCGGGTGCCCATCCTCGTGGGCGGGACGGGCTTGTACATTCGCAGCCTCCTGTTCGGGCTGGCGCAGGGCCTGCCCGGCCCGGACCCCGCGCTGCGTCAGGAGCTGGAGTCCCAGCCGCTGGCTCTCCTTCAGGAAAAACTCAGGGCCCTGGATCCTTTGTCAGCCGCTCAAATGGATCTGCTCAACCCGCGCCGCGTCATCCGGGCCCTCGAAGTGTGCCTGGTAAGCGGCCGCCCTTTTTCGAGTTTCAAACATTCTACGGCATGGAATGCGCCGCCCATCGGTGTCTGGATTCGCCCAGCGCGCCCGGAATTGCGTGAACGCATTGCGACACGGACGCGCCAGATGTTCGAGCAGGGCGTGGAGGAGGAAGTGCGCATGGCACTCCCCAAACTTGGACCGACCGCGAGCCAGGTCATCGGACTGAGGCCGGTAGCCGCCCGAATCGAGGGTCGCTGTTCGCTGGAGGAAGCTTCAGAGGCCATGCAACTTGCGACTCGCCAGTATGCAAAACGACAGGAGACGTGGTTTGCCAAAGAAAGTGCCTTGCAGGCCGTGACGCCGGGAGACGCGGTAGAGACGGCGCTGCGTTTTTTGAGGCACTCGGTCTGCTGAAGGCGAACCTCCGAGGACGTCTGGATTCGCATCGTTTTGTGGCACTGCTTTTGCTCCCGCTCCCGCAACCCGGTGTCCCCCGCCCCCGCCCGGCAAACCTCGATTCCGCTATGCCAAAATCCAAAGTGCAGAAAGCCGACACCGAAGCCGAAGCAAAGGCCGCTCCGAAACCAAAGACCACCAAACGTACACCCGCAGCAACAGCGACTCCCTCTTCAGAGCCCCCCCCCGAAATACCGGCAACAGCCCCCAAATCCGCCAAGGCCGCCAAGGCCACCAAATCCGCCAAATCCGCCCAGCCGGAAATACCCTTGGAACTCCTCACCGAGGAAACCCTCCTCCAATTCGAGTTCACTCCCGATGCCATCGCCGTTCGCGCGTATTTCCTCGCGGAACAACGCCGCTACAAGGGGATTCATCCCGACCCCGTGGCCGACTGGCTCGAAGCCGAACGCCAGATCCTGAGTGAGATCGAGAGCGTTTCGAAACCGGGCAAAAAGCCGACCCGTAAATCCTCCCCCCGCAAACCCGAGTCGTTTTGAGCAGCAGCCCACAAGCACTCGCCGCCGCCCTGCGCGATCGTCTGCGAATCATCGCCGACCGCGCATGGGTGGAACGCGACTCCGCAGGGCACCTCGCCGCTCTCCAGGCGGTTTCCGAGAAAATAGCCGCCCTCGCGCAGTCCCTTCCCGCCCCTGTCGACCCGCAGCTCGCTCACTTCCTTGAGCGTTGCAGTTACGACAAGGCCCTCGCCTTTCTCGAATCCGGCCAGGCACGCCACTAGCCACCTCGCGCCCCCCGCACCATTGCTGTGGTCTCAGGCCGGGGCCTCGGTTTAATCTCCGGGTTTCCGATGAAACCCCGCCTCTTTATCGCCGGCCACCGTGGCATGGTCGGCTCCGCGCTCCTCCGGCATGCGCTCCAAGAAAACGAGTGGACCCCCCTCACGGCCTCGCGCTCAGAACTGGATCTCCGGGATCACCATGCAGTCCATTCCTTCCTCCAACGCGAACGGCCCGACGCCGTGATCATCGCCGCAGCCAAGGTCGGAGGCATCCACGCCAACCGGACATTTCCGGCCGACTTTCTGTACGAAAACCTCCTGATCGCGGCGAATCTCATTCATTCGAGCCATCAGAACGACATTCCCCGTCTCCTGTTTCTCGGCAGCTCCTGCATTTATCCCAAGTTTGCCAGTCAGCCGATTGCCGAGGAGGCCCTTCTCACGGGTCCGCTCGAGCCCACGAACGAGGCTTACGCACTGGCCAAAATTGCGGGCCTCAAACTGTGCGCCACCTACCGCGGCCAATACGGTCGGCTTTACCATTCCGCAATGCCGACCAACCTCTACGGTCCCGGCGATAATTATCACCCGTCTTATTCGCACGTGATTCCAGGCCTGATTCGCCGCTTTCACGAAGCCAAACAAAACCAACTCCCCGAAGTTCCCATCTGGGGCACGGGTACCCCACGCCGCGAGTTTCTCCACGTCGACGACCTCGCCGCGGCCTGCTTTCATCTCCTTCGCCAGACCCATCCTCCCGACTGGGTCAACGTCGGCTGGGGCGAAGACATCTCCATCCTCGAACTCGCCCAACTCGTCGCCTCAACCGTCGGTTACACTGGCCGCATCACCCACGACCTCTCAAAACCCGACGGAACACCGCGAAAACTGCTGAACCCCTCCCGCCTTCACCAGTCCGGCTGGACCCCAAAAATTCGCCTCCCCCAGGGCCTCCAATCCGCCTACGCCGATTTCCTCCAAAACACTGCAGCAGGCACCCTCCGAAGCTTCTAGCAATCCCAGCGATCCTCTTTGCATTCCATGAAAACCGCACTCATCACCGGCATTACCGGACAGGACGGCTCTTACCTTGCCGAACAACTCCTCGAGAAAGGCTACACCGTCCACGGAATGATTCGCCGCAGCTCCTCCTTTAACACGGGCCGTATCGATCACCTCTACAACGACCCCTCCATCCACGGATCCCGCCTTTTTCTCCACCACGGCGACCTGACTGACTCCAGTAACCTCAACCGTATTCTGGAAAGGACACAACCCGACGAAATCTACAACCTGGCAGCCCAGAGCCACGTCAAAGTCTCCTTCGAGGTCCCGGAATACACCTCGGAAGTCGATGGCGTAGGGACCCTCCGCTTTCTGGACGCAATCAAGGAGATCGGACTCAAGGATAAAACCCGGTTCTATCAGGCCTCCACAAGCGAGCTTTACGGGAAGGTCCAGGCCGTCCCGCAGGACGAAACAACCCCGTTTTATCCGAGGTCGCCTTATGCCGTCGCCAAAATCTACGCCTACTGGATGGTGGTGAATTATCGCGAGGCCTACGGCATTCACGCCTCCAACGGGATTCTCTTCAACCACGAGTCCCCGCGCCGGGGGGAAACATTTGTGACCCGCAAAATCACCATGGCCGCCGCCCGAATCAAAGCCGGTCTTCAGGAGAAACTCCTGCTCGGCAACTTGGACGCCCAGCGCGACTGGGGCTATGCCCCCGAGTACACCGAAGGCATGTGGCGCATCCTCCAACAAGACACCCCCGACGACTTCGTCCTCGCCACCCACGAAATGCACACCGTCCGCGAATTTGTGGAGCTCACCTTCGCCCACCTCGGAATGCCCCTGCATTTCCAGGGGGAAGGTCCCGACGAAGTCGGCGTCGACCTCCAAACCGGCCGGGTGCTCGTCGCCGTGGACCCTCGCTATTACCGGCCCACCGAAGTCGAACAACTGCTGGGAAACCCCGCCAAGGCCGCCGCAAAACTCGGCTGGCGACCCCAGACGAAGTTCAGCGACTTGGTACGCATCATGGCCGAGGCCGACTGGCAATCCCTCGCCCGCGCCCCACGGTCCTAGAGCTCCCGCGCGCCGGCTGGTGGGGTCCCCAGCCGGGCGAGGCCACGCCTCGAAGGGACGTCCTTTCCTGCGGACCACCGCCTGAAATGCCCCCCTTTACGCCCCACCCACTCGGGACTAGCCGCCTCCGAACTGGACCCTCAGCAGCCCCACCGCTAGGCCGCCCAAAACCAGCCAAGCGGAGTTGACCCGGTAGCGAAACAGGCCAATCCCGCTCGCCACGGCGAGAGCAACTCCCCCCCAGTCGGCCACGGCGTGGCGGCCTAACTGGCACGTCACCACCGCCATCAACGCAAAGGACGCCACGTTCACCCCGTCCAAAAAAGCGCCAGCAGGCCGCGACTTTCTCAGCAAGGGAATCAGCGGCCCGCTGATGGCCACAAACACAAAGGCCGGGAGAAATATCCCCAGCGTGGCCACGGCAGCCCCCGGCAACCCGGACAACACGTAGCCAATAAAGGTCGCCGTCGTAAAAACGGGCCCCGGCGTCAACTGGCCCACCGCAATGGCATCGAGCAATTGCCCCTCGCTCAACCAGCCCCAGCGGTCCACCAGGTCCACCCGCAAAAAGGCGAGCAGCACGTAGCCGCTGCCGAATAACACGGAGCCCACTTTCAAAAAAAAGAGGAACAATTTCCCCAGCCCAAAAACCACGGCCGGCAACGCCGGTTCACCCCAAGGCACCACCGGCGCCACCACCAGCAGGCGCGCTCCCGCTCCGGGGAGCGTCTGGCTCCGCCACGCGCCAAGGCTCACCGCCCACAGACCGGCTCCGAACAACACCGCCAGTTCGTGGACCCCCAGGAAGCTCGCGGCAACAGAGGCCGCCCCCAGAGCGGCGAGCCCCTTTGTTTTGAGCGCACTCCGGCCTAGCCCCCAGAGCGCCTGCACCACCACCACCACCATCACAGGCTTGACCCCGGAAAGGAGCACTCCGGCTTGGGGGAGACTCCCAAACCGCGTGTACGCCCAGCCCACGGCTGTCACAAGAAGCGCAGCCGGAAGGATAAAGCAAAGCCCCGCCACTAGCAGTCCAGCCCAACCCGCGCGGCGATGGCCAATGTGAATGGCCAGTTCCGTCGAGTTTGGCCCGGGGATCAGATTGGTCGCCCCCAACAGATCCAGAAACTCCTCGCGTAAAAGCCATTCGCGCCGGCGCACCACCTCCTCCTCCATCATCGCGATGTGCGCGGCTGGCCCCCCAAAGGAGACGGCTCCCAATTTGAGAAAGAGCCACGCCAATTCCCAAAGCCGGGCAAGCATCGGATCGGTCATCGAAATGGAAGCCATGCGGAATTGCGGTGGAGAGCCGCAGCAAAACGTTTCCGCAAAAGAGAGCAAGCCATGGACGCCCCCAAAAACGCGTCCGTGACGGAGATCGGGTTCGCTGCACCCGCAGGGATGTTTTGTGTCCCGAACCCGCACCCCATCCGGCATTGGCGCTGGGGAAGCCCCTGGGCACCGGCGGAGCGAGAACCTGACGTCGCCCTTTGAGGGCAAATCCCATCAAACGGCATCCGCCCTGCCACACGCGCTACAATCCAAATCTTTTGAATATTCACTCTTTTAATACCCATTTTTGAAAACCCTTCATTCGCCCCCTGGATTTCACCTTCCAAGCAGAGATTTTATCAACCGAGAGCGGGCCACACCATCTTGTCATCAGCTATTTAGAGACCAAACGAACCCACACCAAAAAAAATCTTTGCACGCACATCCACTCATTTAGTATAGATTTGATCTAGATGAGCTTTTCAACAAACCAGGAACACAGGGGCACCAAATTCCATTCTTTACCGGTAGGATTTCTGGACTCGAACGCCTTTCACCGCTTCTGAATCCCTCCCGCCCCCCCATTTCGTCCCCGTCTTTTCTCCGCCCAAAACCAGAAACCTTTCCCCAAGGCTCAACACCCTCCAAGTTCGCGCCCCGGGGCTCACCACAGGAAGCACCATGACAAAACACCACCGAAAACTCGGCCTGCTCAGCACCGCCGCCCTCACCCAACTCACCACTCTCCTCCCGGCCTCCGCGCAATCCCAGGCCCGCACCGAATTCCCCTCCGTGCTGGACGCCGTCGCCCACGCCTTTCACGACACCCAGACCTCCGGCACCTATTACCGCAATTCCCTCAGTAACAGCACCACCCGCGATCCCGACCGCCCCAAATACGCCGGCAATTTCAGCCAGTCCTGGCTGTCCAGCCTGGGCGGCATCTACCGCCCCCAGGAACTCGCCTGGCTCGACATCGGGCTCGAGACCCGCCTCCGCTACGAGTACCGCGACAACGACCTGCGCTCCCTCAACCAACTCGACCCCAAATCCGCCATCGCCTTCGACAAACCCACCGTCGCTGGAATCAAGGGTGCCAAGCAATTCGACCAGACTGACAACGTTTTCCTCCAAAGAACCCGCCTCTACCTCGGCGTCAAAGACATCATTGATCCCTTCCGATTCGCCGTCGAAATCGCCGATTCCCGGCGCTACTTCGGCACGAACTCCCGCCCCGTGCCCACAGGCGATGAAATCAATTCCCTCGAGCCCATCCGACTTTACGGAGAACTCTTCTTCAAAGACCTCCTCGGCAAGGATCCCCACGGCAATGCGCGCCCTCTGAGCCTCCGCTACGGCATCCACAATTTTGAATTCCTCGACCGCCGCATCATCGCCAACAACCAGTGGCGCAACACCGCTAACACCTTCCAGGGCTTCCACGGCTCCATCGGCCAGGAATCCAACGACTGGCAAATCGACCTCCTCGCCATCCAACCCCTCAAACGCTTCGAATACGACCGCGACCGCGTAATCGATCCGATCTGGGTGTACGGGGTCATCGGTCACTGGCGGAAGTGGTCCGACTTCATCACGCTCGAACCCTTTTACTTCCAGCGCCGCAATCCTCATTACATCGACTCTAGTAAAAAGGCGGTCACGGAACGCCTCGTTCACATGCCCGGGATTCGCGCCTACGGCCAGGTGCCCAAAACCGGCTTTGATTTCGACGCCAGCATCCTGCCTCAGTTCGGCCACAAGGGGGATCTCAATGCAGGCAAGCTGGGCTCCGAAGAAAAACCCGGGGACATCGCAACAGCCAAATCCGGGGCGGACCGCAAAGCCGAAAATATCCGCGCCCTGGGCTACACGGCGGAGGTGGGCTACACATTGAACAGCAATCCGTGGAAACCGCGCCTGAGCCTCTTTTACGGCTTCGCCAGCGGCGACAAACTCGCAAACCCCACCTACACCCAGTCCCCCGCTGCTCAAACGGATCTCACGGACAATCGTTTCGAGCGATTCTACGGATTCCAGCGGCCTTGGTCGGCGCAGGATTACATCGTCTTTGAGAACATCAGCGCGCCCAAGGTGCGCCTCGAGTTCCGGCCGCTCGCGAACCTGCGAGTGGACCTGGGCCACAGTTGGTTCTGGCTCGCCAGCGGGACAGACCGGTACTACCGCGCCAACTCCGCCGCAGGCACCTCGCGGGACTATACGGAAAAGTGGGGCAAACACATCGGCAACGAATCCGACATCCGAGCCCGGTACGCCTTCGGGAGAAGCTCCGAAATTGTGCTTGGATACTCCTACTTCAAAGCGGGCACCTTCACCGAAAAGAACATCTGGAGTTCGACCGCGAGCCCCAACCAAAAGGGCGACAGCAATTTCGCCTACGTCGAAATCTCCCACAAGTTCCTGTAACCCCAGGAGCGCTCCTCGAACCCCGGGAGCGCGCAGCCCCAGCTGCGCCTACACGCATCCTCGAAAAAGCGGCAGGAACAGGCGAAGCCTCCAGTCCACCCCCGCCGCTCACCCAAACGCCTCTCGAAGCTCTCGGGGGGCGTTTTTTTCGCCCCCCAACCCTCCAAAAGCCCTGCCCCTGCGCCCTACCACCCTTCCTTTGAATCGAACGTTTGATGAGATATTTCGTCATATCCGAATCGAAAGACTGCCTCCACATTGCCGCCTGTCCGAAGGAAACACGAATTTCGTATTCCGCATTTCTCCTCCCCAGAATCCACCGCGTGCCCATTTTTTTCCATGACAGCCGCTCACAAGCCTCCCGCCCTCACCCTGGGAACCCTCACACAGCTCGCATCCATCACGGGGACCCCTTTCGAAGTTGAGCGCGCCCAAAGCGCCCTCCAAAACTCGCGTGAAAACCAAGACCCTCTAGGCCAGCTTGTAGCGGCAGCTGCAGAGGTGTCCATTGCCGTGTCTCCCACCCGCCTCCCCCTTTCGGAGATTCTCTGGCTGGCCCGACAAGGCGCCCCAGTGGCCCTTTGGTGCGTACCGGAGTCTTGCTGGCTCATTGTCACTGCGGCCGACTGGTTCAAGGCCCGCCTCGTTCACGGAGATCACCCCACCGAGCGCATCACGATTTCCAGAAAGGCATTGGCTCAGCGACTCGGACTTTCCGACCCCTCCCAAATAGTCGAGGCCGGCGTGGTCCACCCCGAATCCCCGGCACAAACCCTCAGGGGAGATTCGTACGCTCACTCGAAACACTCCACCGGCACCGGTGGAGGCCACGGCGCTCACGGAGGCCACGAACACCCCAGCCCGGCACGCCGCTTCCTCGAGCTGCTGAATGCCGAACGCCAGCACATCTCCACCCTCCTCATTTTTTCGCTCTTCTCCGGGCTCCTCTACTTGGCCGCCCCTCTCGCCGTAGACGCCGTCGTGAGCAAACTTGCCTTCGGCGGACGCTCCCAGCCCTACGTTCAGGCGCTGGTCATCCTCACTGCCGCACTGCTCGGTTGCATTTCCCTCCAGGCGGTGATGTCGGGATTCCAATATTATCTCTCCGAAGTCATCCAGCGGCGAATCTTCGTGCGAACCGCCACAGACCTCGCTTACCGCCTGCCAAGGGTCAAAGCCGAGGCCGTCGATCAGGTCCACGCCCCGGAATTGGTCAACCGATTCCTCGAAGTCGTGACCGCCCAAAAAAGCACCTCGATGCTGCTCCTGGACGGCGTGAACGTGGTCTTCGGCAGTCTCGCCGGGATGCTCCTGCTCGCATTTTACCACCCGGCACTGCTCGCCCTCGTCGCCATCCTCGCCGCTTTGATGTGCCTGGTGATCTGGCCCCTCGGTCGCGGTGCCGTAAAAACCAGCATCTCCGAATCGAAGGTCAAATACGAGCTGGTGCACTGGTTTGAGCAAATCGCTGCCTTCCCCCTCCTCTTCCGCGGCCCGGGCGGCCACGCCCTCGCCTCCGAACACGCCAATCAGCTCGCCACGCAGTACCTCGAAAAACGGGGATCCCACTTCCGCGTGGTCCTCAAACAGGTCTCCGGACTGCTCATCCTTTCCGTGAGCGCCGGCGCCGCCGTGCTCCTCCTCGGGGGCTGGCTCGTCCTCAATCAGCAGCTCACCGTCGGACAGCTCGCCGCCTCGGAGCTCATTATGGGCGGGATCGCAGCCTCCCTCGCGAAGCTCGGGAAAAAACTCGAAGCTTGGTACGACCTCATGGCGGCCATGGACAAACTCGGGCACCTCCTCGACCTCGACATCGAACGCGAAAACGGCGAACGCCCCGCCCACTCCACCCGCGGCATGACCATTGAAGCCAAAAACCTCAGCTTCTCTCTGCCCGGTATCGCCCCCCTCTTCACCGACCGGAGCTTCTCGATTCCCGCCGGAAGCCGCACCGCCATCGTGGGCCCCTACGGTTCCGGTTGCAGTTCGCTCCTCGACCTCTTTTTCGGACTCCGCACCCCCACCTCCGGTCACCTCGCCCTCGACGGACTCGACATCCGCAATTGGTACCTCGAAGGCCTCCGAGAAGAGGTCCTCCTCCTGCGCGGCGTCGAGATCGTGCCCGGCTCGGTCATCGAAAACCTCCGACTCGGCAGCCATACCATCGGACTCGACGAAATCCGTTCCGCCCTCGCCGCCGTCGGCCTTCTGGACTCCATTCTGCGGCGGCCAGAGGGACTCAACCTCCACCTCCACAGCGGCGGAGCACCCCTCTCAGGCAACGAAAAAATCCGGCTCCTCCTCGCCCGCGCACTCGTCCAAAAACCCAGACTGCTGCTCCTGGACGGACTCGTAGACGGCCTGGACGACGCTTCCCTGAAGATTTTCTCGGACGCCATCCTTTCGCCCTCCCTCCCATGGACCGTGGTGATCGCCTCCCGCGACCCCGCAGTCCCGCACCTCTGCCAGCAGATCATTCCCCTCGGCGCAAACCGCCTCACTGCCGAAAACCCGAGCTGACCCATCCATGACCACCGCACCTGTCCCCCGGCACCACGTCGGCACCCTGCCCGCGATGAGCCTCGCAGGCTCCAACCGCGCGGCTCACTTCCTCAGCCGCGTCCTCGTGGGCGGCTTCCTCCTCCTCGTGCTCGGCGTCCTCTTCCTCCCTTGGAGACAATTTGTCGCCGGCTCCGGCCGCGTCATCGCCTTCAACCCCCTCGATCGCCGCCTCAACGTCGAAGCCCAAGTCTCCGGCCGCGTCAAACACCTCCACGTCGTGGAAGGTCAACGCGTCCACAAAGGCGATCTGCTCGCGGAAATCCAGGACAACGACCCCAACCTCATCAACAACCTCCGCGCCCAGCGGGAGGCCGTCGAAAGCCGCCGCGACTTCGCCCAGGGACGCGTCGAATCGCTCATCGCTCAAATCACCCAGCAGGAGCTCGCCAAAACCCAAGCCATCGATTCCGCCCAACAGCGCGTCACCGCCGCCAAAATTGCCGCTGAAACTGCCCAGCTCAACTTCGCCCGGACCGAAAGCCTCGCCGGCAATGGCCTCGCCTCCAAACGCGACCTCGAACTCGCCACCCTTCAGCGCGACTCCACCGCCGCGGAACTTCGCTCCTCCGAAGCCACCCTCAAGCGGACCCACAACGATTTCGACGCCACCATCGCCTCCATCCACGCCCAAAAAGGCACCGCCCTCTCCGAAGTCGCCTCCGCAGAACGCGACCTCTCCACCGTCGACATCCAGATTAACCAAAACCTCCGCCAAATCGTCGAAGCCCCCCGCGATGGCATCGTCCTCCAAGTCGCCGCCACCGACGGCACCTATCTCCGCCCCGGCTCCCTCATTTGTGTCCTCATCCCCGAAACCGACAGCCGCTTCGTCGAAATCTGGCTCGACGGCAACGACGCCCCGCTGCTCCACGCCCGCAAAGTGAAAGACGGCAAAGTCACCCGGGGCAGCGAGGTGCGCATCGCCTTTGAAGGCTGGCCCGCAGTTCAAATCATGGGCTGGCCACAGGTCGCCGTCGGCACCTTCCCCGGCGAGGTCGTCTTCGTCGACGCCGCAGACGACGGCAAAGGCCGATTCCGCGTCGTCATCGCCCCTTCCGAGGAAACCGTCCAGCGCTCAAGTGGACCCGCCCGCATCGGATGGCCCGACAAAGACCGGTGGTTACGCCAGGGCGCCCGCGCCAACGCCTGGGTCCTCCTCGAACAAGTCCCCCTCTGGTTTGAAATCTGGCGCCAAATTAATGGCTTCCCGCCCCTCGTTGCTGGAGACGACGCTAAACTCGACCCCACCAAAAAATGAGCCAGCCGCCTCTGATCCGCTCCCTCCTCCGATCCGCCTGCGCCTTGGCAAGCGTGGCCCTCCTGTTCTCCCCCAGACAGGGCAGCGCCAATCCCTCGCCCCTCCTGCTCCCTGAGGTCCTCTCCAGCGTCCAAAAACTCTACCCCCCCTTGCTCGCCGCCCTGCTCGAACAAGACATCGCCAACGGTCGCACCCGCCAGGCCCTCGGCGCCTTTGACCTCCAACTCGGTGGCGGCTCTTCCTTCAGCCCCATGGGCTACTACGACGGTCGCACCGGCTCCGCCACCCTCGACCAGCCACTCCCCTTCTGGGGCGGCAACGTCTACGGGGGCTACCGCCTCAGCAGCGGATTCCTCCCCAACTACAACAAAGACCGCACCGGCACCGATGGCGAAGGCGTCGTCGGTTTCAAAATCCCCCTCCTGCGCGATGGCTCCATCGACCGCCGCCGCGCCTCGCTCTGGCAGGCACGCATCGATCAGGAATTGGCCAATCCCATCATCCTCCGCCAGTACCTCGACTTCATTCGCGCTGCCACCATCGCCTATTTCAACTGGGTCTCCGCGGGCCAACGGCTCGCCCTCGCCGAAGAACTCCTCCGAATCGCAAAAGACCGCGACTCCGCCATCACTGAACAGGTCAGAACCGGCGCCTCCGCCCCCATTGTCCAAATCGACAACCTGCGCCTGGTCGTCAGCCGCGAAATTGGCGTTGTTCAGGCCAACCGCAGATTCCAGGCGGCAGCGATCGAACTCTCTCTCTTTTACCGAAAACAGACCGACTCCGAACCCATCCTCGCCCCCAGGGAACGCCTCCCAAACACCTTCCCTGCCCACCCCCGCCCCTCTGAGGAACAGCTCAAAACCGACCTCCCCAAAGCCCTCGGTTCCAGACCGGAAATCCGCCGCATCGCGCTCTCCCTGGAAAAGGCGCGCATCGACCAACGCCTCGCCAAAAACAACCTGCTCCCCAACCTCGACGTCGGCCTCGAGGCTTCCCAGGCCCCCGGCGGTAAAACCCCGAAAGACATCGAAAAAACCGAGCTCGCCGCGAAGATCGAACTCAAAATCCCGCTCCAACGCCGCGAAGCCAAGGGACGCCTCGAAACCAACAACGCTCAAATCTCGCGCCTCCAACAAGAGCAAGCCTTCGCTCGCGACCGCATCACCGCCGATGTGCGCGACAGCTTGAGCGCTCTCTTCGCCGCCTTCGACGCCCTCGCCCAGAGCCGCCGCAACGTCGAACTCGCCCAAACCCTCCAGGACGCCGAAAACGAACGCCTCAAACAGGGCGCTACCGACCTCCTCGCCCTCCAAATCCGCGAACAGGCCACTTTCGATGCCAAGGTCATCGAAATCGAAGCCCTCGCAGACTACTTCCGCGCCGAAGCCAATTACCGCGCTGCCACCGCAGCCGACGCCTCCATTCCGAAGGCGCCCTGAGCCCCGTCCATGGCCGCGCGGGCCATCGCCTCCCGGGGCAAGTGGAGTGCCCCCCGGGAGCCATCCTGTCCACATCGGCCGCCTATTGCAAAGCAGTTGCATTAAATGCGGATTTCCACTAAATCCCGCCCCCGATGAACCCCGCTCCTCAATTCGCTCGTTCCGGAGGCGCCCTCCTCGCCCTCTGCGCTTCCCTCTCCTCCCCCGCAAGCTTCGCCCAGGAGCTCGCCGCCTCCAGCTCCGCAGTCCAAATGGATGCCGTCGTCGTCACCGCCGGCCCCCTGCAGCGCTCTCTCTTTGAACAAACCCAGCCCGTCAACATCGTCGAGGGTCAGGAACTGCGCCTCCGCCTCCAACCCACCCTGGGCGAAACCCTCAGCCAGCAGGCCGGAATCAATTCCTCCTACTACGGGCCCGCCTCCAGCCGCCCCATCATCCGCGGCCTCGGTGACGACCGCGTCCAAATCCTCTCCAACGGCAGCCCCAATATCGACGTCTCCAACCTCAGCGCCGATCACGCCGTCGCCATCGACCCCCTCACTATCGAACGCGTCGAAATCATCCGCGGCCCCGCCACCCTCCTTTACGGCCCCCAAAGCATCGGCGGCGTCGTGAACGTCACCGACAGCCGGATCGCCAGCCAACCCCTCGAACTCAACGCTCTCGGCCAGCCCATCCGGGGCGCTCTCGATGGACGCTACAATTCCGGCGACAACAGCGGCGCCGGAGCAGGGATGGTCAAATTCGGCCTGGGCCCGGTCATCATTCACCTGGATGGTTTCCGCCGAAACGCCACCGACTTGCGGATTCCCGGGGAATCCCACACCCCTTTTGCTCAGAGCAATGCCGGGACCCCCTCGGTTAGGAACCGCCTCCCCAACAGCGCCTCCTCCAGTGACGGCGGTGCCCTGGGCGCTTCCACCGTCTGGGACGAAGGCTTTTTTGGACTCTCCTACTCCGGCTTCAACACCCGTTACGGTGCCGTCGGCGAAAGAGACGTCCAGATCGACATGCGTCAGCGCCGCTGGGACTCCCGCGGTGCCTTCCGCAACCCTTTCTCGGGCATCAAATCCCTCGATTACAAGTTTTCGGCCACCCAGTACCGGCATCGGGAACTGAAAAACTCATTGGCCGAAAACGACTTCGATTCCTCCGGATACACCGGCCGACTGGAACTCACCCACGAAAAATGGGGCCCCTTCGAGGGCGCCTTCGGCTACCAGGGCCAGCTCGTCAACGTGGATTCCATGAGCGAACACCTCGACCATCTGCTCCTGCCCCCGATTCGTACCCGAACCCACTCCTTCTTCTTTCTCGAAGAAATCAACGCCAACCCGCTCACCTATCAGTTCGGAGGGCGCGTCGATCTCACCGGCCACCAGGCAGATTCTCTTTCGGGAAGTCCCTTCCTGAACTCCCAGTCCAAAAACTACGCGGCATGGAGCACCTCCGGTGGCGTGGTCTATGAGTTCGTCAAAAACTACGCGCTCGCCTTCAACGCAGCCCTCACCCAGAGGCCGCCCACCGGCGCAGAGCTCTTCTCCAACGGCGCCCACCACGCCACGGGCACCTTCGAACTGGGCAACACCGGCCTCGGACTCGAACGCGCCCTGAGCCTCGACCTCTCCCTGCGCAAAAAGCAGGGACGCATCACCGGCAGCACCAGCCTCTTCTACAACCGCTTCTCCCAGTTCATCGGGCTTTTCCCCACCGGAAATGACGTCAACGTCGATGGCGAGGACATGGCCGAGTACCGCTTCCGCAACACCCGCGCCCACTTCTGGGGCGCAGAGGCCGAACTCGTCTTCCACCTCCTCGAGCGCCATTCCCACTCCGAAAAGGGCAACGCCAAACCCCATTGCCCCGAACCCGAGGTCTTCCAGGGACTCCACCTCGACCTCCGTTCCGACTACGTCCGCTCCCGGGACGAAAACACTGGCCGCTCCCTGCCGCGTATCCCCCCGCTGCGCTCCCAGGCCGCCCTCGTCTACGACTGGCAGAACTTCCACTCCCGCCTCGAGACCCAGTACGTCGCGCGCCAGAACCGCACCTCCGAAAACGAGCGCTCTACGGCGGGCTATTACCTCCTCAACGCCATGGTCAGCTACCGCATCCAACGCGGGCCCTCCCATTGGGATGTCTATCTCCGCGGCACCAACCTCACCAACCAGGAGGCCCGGATCCACACCTCCTTCCTGAAAGAGGTCGCGCCCCTTCAGGGCCGCAGCATCACCGCCGGAGTCCGCATGGATTTCTGATCCCCCTCCCGCAACTCCAACCCCTCCCAAGGGAGCCGGATATCCTCCGGCTCCCTTTTTTTGTCAGCACACCTCCCATTGTTTCACGCCACTCCATTTCTCGGGAAACGCCCACCCGGTATCCCAAAGTCCTTTCTATCAGATTGTTCCATCACGAGGAAAGGCCACAGCCGACCGAAGTCCCACACGTGCGCAGCGCCCTTTGTCACGCATTTGTCACCCACGAGTCATACGCGCGTCACACCAGCCCCTCAGCTTCTCGGCCCTCGCGAGCCCTCGGGTTCTTCAGGAGCCCTCCGGAAACCGCGATCTGAAAAAACACATCATCCCTGCGTCATGAGACTAACTCCATCCACCCACCGGCTGAAGACCGCGGCACTCGCTTTTCTCGCCGCGAGCGGTTCCGTCCTCCCTTCGCTGGCCACCGACTACACCGTCGCCGATTTGCTCCAAACCCTCCGCCAGCGGGGAACCATCTCCGAGGAAGAGTTTCAGCGCATGAGCAAAACCAACTCCAAGAACGTGCCGCGCACCGTCGAAACGATTAAGGACAGCTGGTTTGAAAAGATGAGCATCCGCGGCTACGTGCAGTCCCGCTACACCCACGTGTTCGAAGGAGACGACGCCGCCAAAAAGTCCTTCTCGAGTCCCGCCGATCCCAGCTTGCAGCGCCGCGACCAGCTCATCCTGCGCCGGGGCCGGATGATCTTCAGCGGGGACATGCACGACCATCTGTACCTGTATGCCCAGATCGACTACCAGGCCAGTGTCGGCGGCAGCTATTCCGAAACTGCGCAGTCCGGTCTGCAAACCCGTGACATTTACGGAGACATCAGCCTCGACCACGACAAGGAGCATCGCATCCGTCTCGGGATCAGCAAGGTCCCGTATGGCTTCGTCAACCTGCAATCCAGTCAGAACCGACTCTCCATGGAGCGTCCCGAAGCGCTCAACAGCGGAGTCGAGGGCGAGCGTGACCTTGGCGTCTACTACATGTGGGCCGACAAAGTCGCCCGGGCACGCTTCAAGGAACTGGTCGCCACCGGCCTCAAAGGCTCGGGAGACTACGGGGTCTTCACTGTCGGTGCCTACAATGGTCAGGGCCTCAACCGCTACGACAGCAACCGCAACCCGCACGTCCTCGCACGCCTCGCTTACCCCTTCAAACTCGAGAGCGGTCAGTTCTTCGAACTCGGGCTCTCCGGCTACCACGGCCAGTTTGTTCCCGGTGGCAGCACTGACGCCAACGCCACTCCCAAGAAACAGGTCAAACAGTTCGACGACACCCGCGCCGCCGCGAACTTTATCTGGTACCCGCAGCCCTTCGGGATCGAAGCCGAATGGACCGTCGGTCGCGGACCGGAAACCTCAGTCTGGTATGCCGCGAACGGTACGGGAACCATAGACCCCAAAGGTATCACCACCCAGAACCTGCAGGGAGGCTACATCACGGCCAGCTACAAGATGGACACCTCTTCCGGGGTCGTAATCCCCTTCTCCCGGTGGAGTTACTTTGATGGAGCCAGGAAGTTCCAGACAGGCGCGCCCACTCAGAAGGTCAACGAACTCGACTTCGGCATCGAGTACCAGCCCTGGACCTGCTTCGAAGTGGCGCTCATCTACACCCGAGCCATCGAGCGCTCCTCCACCAACGCCACCACCTCCACAAACTACCTGACCAAGGGGAACGACCGCATCTCCATTCAGGGCCAGTTCAACTACTAATCCGCGACGCCTCACCGCGACGCACACTCCAGCGTCCCTCGCTTTCCGGCGGGGGACGCTCTTTTTTTGGGGGGATTTTGAGGGAGCGAGATGCTGTGTTTTTATGACCACACTGCCTTTTTTCATCCAACGGAACCCTTTGAGCGAAGAGCGCCGCACGCACCACAGGTTCACTTGATTGTTTCTTCAACAATCTGGATTCCATTGTTTTACAAATCACAAAAACCAGGAAACCAAGCCTTGGCATGGAACGTGTTCTTGGGGGAGATGCCGCCTGTCGGCATTTATCCCTAAACAACATGACACACACCTCTGACACCCTCCGCTTCCTCGGACTCTCCTCCCTCGCGGCTCTCAGCCTCGCCTCCAGCGCCTTGGCTGGGTCGAAGACAGAGCCCGCTCCCCAAAAAGAGGAATCCGGAGCACTCTTCAAAAAACTCAACGCCACGCTCGAGACCGGCTACGACAGCGCCTACTACTTCCGCGGCCTCTGGTTCTCCAACAACAACGCTTGGTCGAGCCTCAACGTCAGCATCCCCGTCACCGAGAAACTCTCCCTCGGTTTCGGCACGGTTTACACCTCGTCTGTGCTGACACGCATCCCGGGAACCACCTCGAACCTCAAGTACTCCGAGCTCGATCTCATCACCTCTGCGACCTACGACGCCGGCTTCGCTAAGTTCGGTCTGGTCTACACCTACTACAACTTCTTCGACTCCTTCTCCGGTGCGCTGAACGGAACCACCTTCGGCAACCCGGTTGCGCCTGACTCCACGATCACCTCCGCTCAGGACCTCGGAGTGACCATCAGCAAATCCATCGGCCCGGTCAACGTGTCGGCGGGTGCCTGGTACGACTTCAAAATCAATGCGAAGTACTATGAGGCCACCACGGACTACCCGATCAAGGTCACGTCCTGGCTGACCCTCGTGCCAGCTGTTGCGGTCGGCTACGGTCAGGGCTCGTACTACTCCTACGTCAGCGCCGATAAGGAGGCGAACACCAATGGTTTCACCAGCGTGAGAACCACCCTCTCGGCACCCATCCAGCTCACAGAGTCGACCGTGTTCACTCCCTATGTCAGCGGAAACTTCTCCGGGGCGACTCGCTACGTAAGTAAGACCTCTGCAACGGGCCTCAACACCGTGGAAGGTCGCAACGACTTCTACTTCGGCGGCAAGTTCAGCGTGGCGTTCTAGTCGGTTCTCAGTTCAGTCGGCTTCTGCGCTGACACCCCCGCTCACCTTCCACGTGGGCGGGGGTGTTCTTTTTTTCCAAAAAGAGCCTCCGCCCTGACCAGAGCGAGCCCTTGCGCCCGAGGCCGGCGCGCGCTCACAAGCTGCCATCCCTTCCAGATGGCGCAGGCAGTGCCAGGCGCACCCCCCACGCCGGTCCACGCCGGTCCACGCCGGTCCACGCCGGTCCACGCCGGTCCACGCCGGTCCACGCCGGTCCACGCCGGTCCACGCCGGTCCACGCCGGTCCACGCCGGTCCACGCCGGTCCACGCCGTCCACGCCGGTCCACGCCGGTCCACGCCGTCCACGCCGGTCCACGCCGGTCCACGCCGTCCACGCCGTCCACGCCGGTCCACACCGGTCCACGCCGGTCCACGCCGTCCACGCCGTCCACGCCGGTCCACGCCGGTCCACGCCGGTCCACGCCGGTCCACGCCGTCCACGCCGTCCATGCCGTCCATGCCGTCCATGCCAGCAGCGCCTCGGGGCCACGCAAGGCTTTGCCTGCGGCGTCGCGATTGCGTCGATCGTCCTCTTGGCAAGTGCCCTACCCGCCGGCCGGGCTCGCCTACTGCGACTGCGACTCATTCGCAATAATTGCTTGCCCCACCCCGCCCCACCGAGCATCGTGGAGCCCCTTCTTGAGAAAGAGTCTCAATTTCATTTCACGCCATGAGAACCCACCCCTCCTTCCTCTCCCTCCTCCTCCTCGCCGCCTCGCTCCACGCTCAATCCCCCCGCACCCTCGACACCCTCACCGTCTACGGTGAATCCGAAGACGACAGCATCATCCAAAACCCCTTCCCCGAAGCTGTCGAAGGCCAGAAAATCTTCTCAGGAAAGCGCGCCACCATCATCGACCTCGACGCCCTCCCCAAGGTCCAGGCCAACAATTACCGCCAGGCCCTCGCCACCACCCCAGGCCTCCTCTACTCCGAAGAAACCACCCCCCTCGTCAGCCTCGGCTTCCGCGGCATCGGCACCCCCGACCGCGCCCAATTCCTTCAAGTCCTCAAAGACGGCATCCCCATCCACTGCGATCCCTTCGGTTACCCCGAAGCCTATTACACCCCACCGCTCGATGTCGTCGACCGCATGGAGTTCATTCGTGGAGGCGGCGCCCTCATGTACGGATCCCAGCCCGCAGGCGTCCTCAACTACGTCACCCACATGCCCGTCAGCGACCGGCCGGCGGCTTTCCACACTCAAAACACCTTCGGCTCCTTCGGTCTCTACTCCAACTACACGAGCTTCTCCGGTACCACCGGAAACACCGGCTACTACGGCTATTTCAACCACCGCCAGTCCGACGGCTTCCGCGATGCCAATAGCCAGTACCGCCTCAACGGCGGCCTGATCAAACTCGCCCAGGCCTTCTCCAAAGACACCCGGCTCGTTCTCTCCGTCGATCTCTACGAGGAAACTCACGGTGAACCCGGCGGCCTCACCCTCGCTGCCTGGAAACAAAACCCCAACCAAATCACGCGCCCGAACGACCACTTCCTCCTCTCACGCTACGCCATCTCCGCCGACCTCCAACACCGCATCGACACCGGCACCGAGCTCTCCGTCAAAACCTGGTTCGCCTACATGGATCGCCACAGCTGGCGCCAAAACAACCTTTCCAGCAACACCTTCGGCGTCGTCCCCAACCTCAACTCCAACAAAATCGAAAGGCAGCAATTTTATAGCGCCGGCTTCGAACCCCGCATCCGCCACGATTGGGAGGCCCTCGGCGGAAATCATACCCTCAGCGGCGGATTCCAGCTCTACCGTCTCTTCTCCCCACGCCAGGACCGCGAAGGCCAGACCGCCACCGCTCTCTCCGGTCTCCTGCGCGGCGCCACCGTCTTCGACGCAGAAGACACCGAGCGCTCCGTCACCTACGCCTCCATCTTCGCCGAAAACAAGTTCACCTGGGGCGACCTCAGCATCACCCCCGGTGTCCGATTCGAAAGCATCACCCAATCCGTTGAATCCAAGAAGTGGGTCCGCACCTCCTCTTCCCTCCGCGAAACCAACGTCACCAAACGCGACTACCAACCCCTCGTCGGCCTCGGCATCGCCTACGAACTCCCCCTCCAACAACAACTCTACCTCAACGTCTCCCAAAGCTACCGCCCCACCATCTTCTCCCAATCCATCGTCGCCACCCCGGGCACCATCGCCACCGACGCCAACCCCAGCATCGGCTGGACCTACGAACTCGGCGGACGCGGACGCCCCCTGCCCTGGCTCACCTACGACACCAGCCTCTTCGTCGTCGACCTCGATAACCGCTTCGGCGTCTCCACCATCGCAGGCGTCCCCACCCTCACCAGCGTCGGCCGCACCATCAACTACGGATGGGACGTCTCCACGCAAGTCGACCTCATCGGCATCGCCGCTCAAGCCTACGGACGCAACCTCACCGCCTCCTGCGGAAGCCTAAACCTCTACACCAGCGCCACCCTCCTCGAAGCCCAACTCTACGGCGGTCCTAACTCTGGGCTCACCCCCATGTTCGCCCCCACTTACATGGTCCGAACAGGCCTCATTTACGGCCTTCGCAAAGCCAAGGTCTCCTTCCTCGGAACCCTCATGGGCCGCCACAAAGCCCAGGATGGCAATGACCCCCGCTTCAACGTCCCCTCCTACGTGACATGGGATCTCACCGCGGAAATCCCCATCCACAAACGCGCCTCCATTCTCGCCGGCATCAATAACCTCTTCGACAAACAATACTACACCCGCATCACCTCCAACGGCATCGACCCCAGCTACGGACGCAACCTCTACGCCGGACTCTCCCTCCAATTCTAAGTCTCAGCGCCCCCCGAAACACCCATCGCTCAGATTCCACCGCCCTCCCCTCCCAGCCCACGGCCACCCCACCATCGCCCCCCCTTTTCTGCAATGGATTTGCCTTTTGCAGACTCCAGATCCGCCCTTTCCGGGCTGATGCCTTCTCAAAAGAAATACCAGGTTAATGCAGGGAACTTGCTTTTCGGGCCACCCTGCATTCCCCTTGTACCCCGCGCATGATCCGGACGCCCAAGGAACCCCTCGCTCACCTCGCTTCCGCATGGGTGGCCGGTATCGCGTCTCTCTTCCTCGCCGTCGGCTCCGGCGGATTGCTCACCCCGATCACACCGCCCATTCTCCTCGGCTCTGGCACCCCCCCGCAGGGCGATCGCATCCTCGTGGAACAAGATTTTGCGCCTCCACCGGAGCAGTCCACCGAAGCCGCCCCCCAAGATAACTCGATTCCTGTCCCCACGGCGGACGTCCAAATCCCGCCGCTGCCGGAAATCACACCGCCGCTCCAGGCACCCGAGATGCTCGAAATCCAACCCGTCGAGCCACCCCAGGAGCGCACGCCGCCCCCCGCCGCTTCTCCCAAAACGCCCGAGCCTAAACCGGCACCGCAGCGTCCAGCCGCCCCCTCCAAATCCCCCTCTTCCTCCACCAACGCCAGGGCCGGCGGCTCCCCGGGAGGCACGGGATCTCCGGTCCTCTTTTCCGGCGCCGGTGGAGGGCGCTTCCCCTCCCTCGGCTACCCCTCCTCCGCTCGTTCCGCTCGCATCGAGGGCACCGTGCGGCTTCTCGTCACCGTCGAATCCAGCGGCGTCCCCACCTCCGTGTCGATCGAGTCTTCCAGCGGCCACACCGTCCTGGACAACACCGCGCGCGATCATGTCCGCCGTAACTGGCGCTGGCCCTCCGGCGACACCCGCCTCTTCATCGTCCCCATCAAATTTGTCCTCAAATGACCCTCCTCATGCCTCCTCTCGCCAACACCCTGGTTGATCTCTTCGTCAAAGGCGGCCCCATCATGTGGCCCATCGCCACCGTCGCCCTCTTCGCCATCGCCATCGTCGTCGAACGATTCTGGTGGTGGCTCCAACTCGCCAGAAACCGAAACCCCTCCCTCCTCGACTCCGTTCTCTCCGCCCTCGAAGAAGGCAAGGCACAGGACGCCCTCAAACTCTGCGAGGGTTCTGACGATCCCGTCCTCCGCGTCATCAGCGCAGGCATCACCCACCGCCACGCAAGCCTCCAGGGCGCCCTCCAGGCCGCCGCAGGCATCGAAATCAAACGCGCCGGCAGATTCCTCACCGCTATCGACACCATCATCACCCTCGCCCCCCTCCTCGGCCTCCTCGGTACCGTCACCGGAATCATGGGCAGCTTTTCGAGCATCGGCGGCTCTGAACTCGCCGTCGAAAAAGTCACGGGCGGCATCGGCGAAGCCCTCATCGCCACGGCCTTCGGCCTCGGCATCGCCATCATCACCCTCATTCCCTACAACTGGTTCAATTCCAAAGTCGCCTCCCTCCAGCACGATATCGAAATCGCTGCCAATAACGTCGAGGTCTTCACCGCTCAAAAACCATGAAGATCGTTTCTCCAATCCCCCACAAAAAGGCGCGCCTGGAGATTATCCCCCTCATCGACATCATGTTCTTCCTCCTCGCGAGTTTCATGATGGTCAGCCTCACCATGACCAAACAGCGCACCGTGGGCGTCAACCTCCCCGCCGCTTCCTCCGCCCAAACCAATCTCAAACCCGACTCCATTAGCCTCGCCATCAACGCCTCTGGGCAGGTCTTTTTTGAAAAACAGCCCGTCTCCCTCGAACAACTCGAAAAAATCCTCCGCGAAAAACTCGCCCTTCACAAAGACCTCCCCGTCTACCTCAGCGGCGATGCCGCCACACCCCATGGCACCATGATCGCCGTCCTCGACTATGTCCGCCGCTGCGGCGTCACCAAGGTCGGCTTCAACGTCAAACCCGCCGAGGTGCAATGAGCCGCCCAGTCCCTCTCTCCTTTCTACTCCTCCTCCTGATCGGCCTCTGCGGCCTCTGCTCTTGGCAGTGGTCGCGCGAAAACGACTTTCGCGAACTCACCCGCCGCCAACACGCGGAGATCACCTCTCTCCACAAAGAACTCGACGAAACCTCCGCTCGCGCCAAAGCCGCCGACGCCGAAATCCTGCGCCTCACTGCCTCCCTCTCCGAACTCCGAACCGATTCGGTCCCCAAAACCCAATACGAGGAGACCGCCGACGCCGCTCGCAAAATGCGAGACAGCATCCTCAAGCAGAACGCCGCCCTCAAAGAACAACAAGAGGCACTTGCCAAGGCCAACCAGGCCATCGCCCAGGCCAACCAATCCATCCAGTCCCTCGCCAAGGAAAGGGATGGCGTCGTCAAAAAACTCAACGCCCTGACCCTCGAATACAACAAGTTGGCCAACCCGGAAAAAGGCGCCCCGCAACCTCCGTCCTCCCCCAACCCCGCCCCGAACCCTTAATCCGCCACAGGACCGCGGCGAATCCCTCGGGGCGGACCACCCCTAAAGCCGATCCCCTAGTGAGGGTGCTCAATCTCCATCGCGTGCTGCCACTCGTGGATGATGTGCTCGACGATCTCCTCGACTCCGCCCCCGTGTTTGACCTTCGCAAAGACAAACGGCCCGCGCCCGCGCATCCGCTCCGAATCCCTCCGCATCACCTCCAAGTCGGCTCCCACCGCCTCCGCCAAGTCCGTTTTGTTGATCACCAGGAGATCCGACTGCGTGATCCCGGGTCCTCCCTTGCGAGGTACCTTGTCCCCTCCCGCCACATCAATCACGTAGATCGTGTAATCGGCTAACTCCCGGCTGAAATGCGCCGCCAAATTGTCGCCCCCGGACTCAATCAACAAAACGTCCGGAGAAAAACGCGCATGCAACTCCTCCAAAGCCAGCAAATTCCCCGTAATATCCTCGCGAATCGCGGCATGCGGACACCCACCAGTTTCCACCGCCCGAATCCGCTCCGGCTCCAATGCCCCGTGACGCACCAGAAACTCGCCGTCTTCCTTCGTAAAAATATCGTTCGTAACCGCCGCCACGCCCATCCGGTCCCGCAAGCGCCTGCAAAGCTCGAGCATCAAAGCCGTCTTCCCGCTGCCCACCGGGCCTGAGATCCCGACAGTAAACGCACGCCTCTGAAAGTCCCGCGCCAGGCGCTGTTCGCGCTCATGAAAATGCCCGGGATGATCCATGGTCTCGTGGGTATGCCCGCCGGGCCCGTGATGGTGATGATGGCTGTAACTCATGATTTTGCGGAAGGTTAAGTCTGAAAAAGACGCGAATAAAGACGGTCCTGCATCCCCTGAAACACGTCCACCAGTGGCGCACTTTGATACGCCTCCTCGCTCCGCAGCCCACCGTGCTGCTCGATGAAAGTCCCGGCAACGGAAAGAACCCTCCACTGAATCGCCTGCCCCTCCAGTGGCCCACTCACCCCAAGCCGAATCCCCGCGGACACACACGCCCGGATGCTTTGATAAACAAAAACTTCCTGCGCCTCCCTCAGCCCAATCCCCAACTCCCGAAACACCCAGCCCGACACCGGCGCCAAATGAGCCGCCCCCCCTTTCGGCAGAGCGATCCCAAAAACGCGCTCCACCGCTAAACGCATCGCCCCTCCCTGCGCCCGGCTCGCACGGTTCGCCACCGAATTGGTAAGCATCGCGTCCCACAAATCGTCCAACTCACGGACCCGCGACGGCTCCCGCCACACATCGCGCACAAAGGGCAACGCCCCTGTGCACACCTGCTCCAACTGCAAACGGCAGTACCACTCGAGGTCATGCGCGCCGCGCACACGCCCCGCCTGAACCATTGCCTCCAAACCTCCCGAGTGTGCAAAGCCCCCCGTCGGAAACGCCGAGTCGCTCATCTGCAACACCATCTGGATGCCGGACAAGCCCACCCCTCCCAACCCGTTCTCCTGCACACTCAGGTCGCTGATCATGCACTAAAAAAGGCTGTAACACTGCGCCAGAGGCAGCCACCGCGCCGGCTCGCACACCAGCAATTCCCCATCCGCCCGAACCTCGTACGTCTCCGGATCCACCGTGATCTGCGGTTGGCTCTGATTCCAAATCATATCCCTCTTGCCAATCAAACGGCACCCGCGAACTGCCTCCAATCGCTTGCTCAGCCCAGCCTCCAAAAGCCCTCCCTCTTCCAACGACAACGCACTCACAAACGAAACCCCACTCCGCCCCGGAACACGACCGTACCCCCCAAACATCTTCCGCATCCACACCGGCTGCGGCGTCGGGATCGACGCATTCGCATCCCCCATCTGCGACCACGCAATCACCCCGCCCTTCACCACCATCTCC